>NZ_RAWB01000559.1 GCF_003612055.1 Corallococcus llansteffanensis | reverse complement strand
GGGTGGTGGCGGACGGGACGGCGGACGCGCTGCGCGAGCGCACCGGCAAGGACAGCCTGGAGGAAGCCTTCGTGAGCGTGATTGGCAGCGAGCAGGGGTTGCGCGAATGAGGCGGCTCGTCGGGACGGTGCTGCGCAAGGAGGTGCGGGACCACCTGCGCGACCGGCGCACGCTGGGCTCCGCGGTGATGTGGCCGCTCTTGGGCCCGCTCGTCTTCCTGGTGATGTTCAACGTCATGGCCTCCTGGTACCGGCAGGACCGGCCGCTGGAGATGCCCGTGGTGGGCCGCGAGCACGCGCCCAGCCTGATTGCCTTCCTGGAGCGCTACGGCGCGAAGCTGTCGGAGGCGCCCAAGGACTACGAGGCGCTCGTGCAGGCCGGCAAGCTGGACGTGGTGCTGGTGGTGCCGGACGACTACGCGGAGGACTTCGCCTCCGGGCGCACCGCCGCGGTGCGGCTGGTGGTGGACAGCTCGCGCAACAAGGCGCGCCAGTCGGTGCAGCGCGCGCAGCGGATGCTGGGGGTGTACTCCCAGCAGATGGGCAGTCAGCGCCTGTTCGCGCGCGGCGTGGCGCCGGAGCTGGCGCTGCCCGTGCGCGTGGATGAGCTGGATTTGTCCACCCCGGAGCGCACCGCGGCCACGGTGCTCACCACCATCCCCCTGTTCCTGGTGATGGCGGCGTTCGCGGGCGGCATGCAGCTGGCCAGCGACACGATGGCGGGCGAGCGCGAGCGCGGCTCGCTGGAGCCCCTGCTGCTCAACCCCGCCCCGCGCGGCGCGGTGGTGGCGGGCAAGTGGCTGGCCACGTGCGCCATGGCGGGCGCGGGCGTGCTGCTGTGTCTGCTGGGATACTTCCTGGCGGTGAAGCGCGTGCCGCTGGAGGACCTGGGCGTGCGCGCCCGCTTCGACCTGCAGGCCGCGCTGAGCATGCTGGCGGCGGTGCTGCCGCTGGTGCTCGCCGCGTCCGCGGTGCAGATGTGGGTGTCCACGTATGCGCGCTCGTACAAGGAGGCGCAGACGTACCTGTCGCTCCTGATGGTGCTGCCCACGCTGCCGGGGATGATGCTGGCCCTGTCGCCCATCCAGACGCAGACGTGGATGTTCGCGGTGCCGGTGCTGGGGCAGGAGATGCTCGCGGCCGAGGTGATGCGCGGCGAGACGCTGGGCCCCGTGCCCTTCGTCCTCGCGCTCCTGTCGTGCCTGGTGGTGGCGGCGGTGGCCCTGCGCTTCACCACGCGACTGTTGTCCGAGGAGCGCATCATCTTCGGCCGGAGCTAGCGAGCAGGCGTGAAACGTCCGGTGGGTGTCGCCGGGCGCCGGTTGTCTCGCGCGGGGGCGCGATGTCCGCGTGACAGGGACGGCGAAGTGCCGTCCAATGCCGTGAGATGACTCCTGAGAGAGAAGCCCTCCTGCCCTTCGCGCCGGCCTCGGTGGCCTCGTCGGAGGGAGAGCCGCGGTTCGGTACGTACCAGGGTGAATTGCCCGAAGTGGACCTGCCCAAGCTGTTGGGGAAGTGGGCCCCGGGGCGCACCACGCGGCTGCTCAAGCGCAAGCGCTGGCACTACACCTTCGTCGCCACGCAGGAGGTGGCGGCCCTCTTCGCGGTGGTGGACCTGGGCTACACGGCCAACGCCTTCGCGGTCGCGGTGGACCTCCAGGAGAAGAAGCCCCTGTGCGACGTGAGCTTCCTGGGCGTGCCCGGGCCGCTCGCGGAGGTGAGCGACAAGCCGGGCGCGGGGCTGGTGGCCGCGTTCCGCACGCTGGGCGGCCGCATGTCCGTCAAGCGCGGCGAGGCCGACGAGCGCTACCAGGTGGAGGTGGACGTCAGCCGCATGCGCACGCAGTCGCTCCAGACCTTCCAGTGGAAGGGCGAGCTGCTGGTGGCGGGCGGCCCGCCGGCCCTCACCGTCATCGCGCCGGTGGCGGGCGACGGGCTGGTCAACGTCACCCAGAAGCGCAGCGGCCTGCTGGCCTTCGGCAGCCTGGAGGCGGGCGGCAAGCGCTTCCGGTTGGACGGCGGCGTGGGCGGCATGGACTACACGCAGGGCTACCTGGCGCGGCACACCGCCTGGCGCTGGGCCTTCGCGGCCGGGCGGCTCTCGGACGGCACGCCCGTGGGCCTCAACCTGGTGGAGGGCTTCAACGAGGGCGACGCCCAGGCCAACGAGAACGCCCTCTGGGTGGGGGACCGGCTCTACCCGGTGGGCCGCGCGCGCTTCGAATACAACGCGAAGGAGCTGCTGGACCCCTGGCGCATGACGACGGACGACGGCGCGGTGGACCTGCGCTTCAGGCCCATCTACGTGCACCGCGAGGAGCGCAACCTGCGCCTCGTGGTGAGCCACTTCGCCCAGCCCGTCGGCTTCTTCGAGGGCACCCTGCGCGTGGCCGGCCGCGAGCTGGCGGTGTCCAACCTCCCGGGCGTCACCGAGGACCAGGACATGCTCTGGTAGCGGTGCTGGGTTTACTCCGACCCAGTGCTTTGCCAGTGTGAGCGCCCTTCACCGGGAGAGCACTGCATGTCAGTCCGAGGACTGGTGGTCACGCTGGGATGGGTCGCCGTGGCGGGCGGGAGCGGGTGTGGTTCCGACTCCGATGGTGGAGGTTCGCAGTGGCAGGTGGGCACGGGGCTGAAGCTGGACGGCGAGGCGGTGAGCGTCGTCTACGGCAACGGCCCGGGCACGGCGGTGGAGGGGAATGACCCGCGGCTGACGGCCGCGAGCACCGCCATCCAGAACGGGGAGACGCCGCAGGCCGCGTCGTTCGCGGTGACGGGCACGGGCCAGGTGCAGGGCCGGCTGACGGCGAACAAGGAGGTGTTCCTCGACGCCACCACGAACGCGACGCCGGCCACGCCGCTCTTGCTCGTGCGCAACACGGCGAGTGGCGACACGCAGCCCTCGTGGGACCAGTTCCGTCTCTTCACGCTGGACTCCGCGGGCGGGCTGCTGGTGCGCGGCGAATTGGGCTTCGGCACCCTCCCCATGACGGGCAAGGGCCTGCGGCTGATGTGGCACCCGAACAAGGCGGCCTTCCGCGTGGGCAACGCCGAGACGCAGTGGGATGAGGCGAACATCGGCTTCTACTCCTTCGCGGGTGGCAACCTGACGCTGGCGAGCGCGCTCGCCAGCTTCGCGTACGGCGACCAGTGCGAGGCGGCCGGCTCGGCCGCGGCATGTCTGGGTGTCAGCAACAAGGCCAGTGGGACGGCGGCGTTCGTCACGGGCGCTTCGAGCACCGCGAGTGGCTTTGCCTCCACGGCGATGGGCTTCACCAACACGGCCAGCGGCCAGGGCGCGGTGGCGATGGGCTATCGCAACGTGGCGGACGCGGACTACTCCACGGCGCTGGGGCAGCGGGCGGGGTCCGGCGGCTTCCCGGGTTCGTTCATCTGGGCCGACAGGGCCGTCACCAGCGCGGTGACGAACACCGCGTCCAACCAGTTCATGGTGCGCGCGTCGGGCGGGGTGCGGCTGCGCACGCAGAGCGACCTGGGCACGGGGTGTGACCTGCCGGCGGGCTCCGGCACCTGGTCCTGCACGTCGGACCGCGCCACCAAGGAGGACTTCCGCCGCGTGGACGGGGAGGAGGTCCTGGCGAAGGTGGCCGCGATGCCGGTGGAGAGCTGGCGCTACAAGGCGGAGGCGGACGGCGTGCGGCACGTGGGCCCGGTGGCGCAGGACTTCCGCGCGGCCTTCGGCCTGGGCACGGATGACAAGAGCATTGGCCTGCTGGACATCGACGGTGTGAACATGGTGGCCATCCAGGCGCTGGCGCGTCGCACGCAGGAGCTGAACGCGAAGAGCGCGGAGGTGGACACGCTCAAGGCGCAGATGGCTGAAATGCAGCGCAGCCTGGCCCGGCTGGAAGCGGCCGTGCATGCGCGGGACGCGAAGCGCTGACGTCCCGGGTTCGTGGAAGCAGGGGGGCGCGCCGCGAGGCTTCACGTCCCCCTTCGTCGCCGAGGAGGGTATCGCGTCATGTCCTGTCCGCACTGTGGTCAGCCGCTCCCTGAAGACCTGTCGTCGCGGACGTGTCCCCACTGCGGCCGGAGCGTGACGCGGGCCGGGGACGCGCCGGAGTCGCCGGTGATGGACGACGTGGCGGACAAGGCGCAGCGGGCCGCGGACACCGCGGGCCGCGCGGTGCAGGACGTGCTGGATGACCCGAGGCTGCGCGAGCGACTGCCCGGGGGCTCGCTGCCGCTGCTGGGCGCGGGGCTGGTGACGGCCGCGGTGCTGGTGCCGGTGCTGCCCTTCGTGGGGGGGGGCCTGGAGCTGCCGTGGGCGGTGCTGATGCTGGTGGGGAGCCTGATGCTGGGCGCGCGCGAGCTGGGCGCCGCGGGCCACCCGCCGCCCGCCGTCCTGGCGCCGGTGGTGCAGTGGGCGTCGCACCCGGCGTTCCTGCCGATGTTCACGGCGCTCACCGTGACGGAGGCGTTCCTGTCGCTGGGCCTGGGCGTGGCGCCGCTCCTCTGGGTGCTGGCGGCGCTGGTGGTGGGCTCGGTGCAGTGGCGGGCGTTCCGGGCGTCGCCCGCGGCGCAGGACGCGCTGCCCCGGCGGCCGGGAGAGGTGCGGCTGAAGCGGTGGGTGTTCGCGGGCGTGGCCGCGTGCGCGGTGGGGATGCTGCTGCCGTGGTCCTCGCGGCTGGGCGCGCCGGTGGGCGGCCTGTTCCTCCAGCGCGAGCGCACCATCACGGTGGACAGCAACTTCGGCCGGGAGATTGAAGACACGCACACCTGGCAGCGGGATCCGTTCCTGGGCGGTGCGTCGCGGTATGCCGTGTCCGGCCAGTCGCGGCTGGGGGCGACCGGCGTGGTGCTGTCGCTGCTCGCGCTGGGGGTGCTGGCGTCGGTGCGGCGCGCGCGTCAGGCATTGCCGCCGGGGGTGGCGCCGGTGCTCGCGGGGCTCGTCACCGTCTGGGCGCTGACGGGCCTGTCGGCGCGGCTGGGGCCCTGGCTGTTCCTGCTGGGCATCCTCGCGGTGGACGTAGCGGTGTCGCGCGAGTGGCTGGGGCACCGGGGCGTGCCAGGTCCCCCGGAGCCGCCTCCAGAGCCTCCTCCGGAGCCTCCGCGGGGACCGCCGACCTCAGCGTGACGGGGTGGCGCGGGCCTCGACGATGGCGCGGAAGGAGCGGCTGTGGAGCTCCTCCAGCGTGAGGCCGGTGGCCCGGACCTCCTCTTGGGTGAGCGCGCCGCAGGCGAGCCCGCGCAGGAAGAAGTTGAGCAGGCCCTGGCCGGTGGCGGCGTCGTCGAACACGTTCCCCAGCAGCGTGGCCTGGGCGGCCTTGTCCACGAAGGCCTTGAGGCGCTGGGAGGCGGGCTCCAGGCCCTCCAGGAAGAAGGCATACACGGCGGCGTAGCGCACGGGGAGCTGGGCGGGGTGCAGGTCCCAGCCCTGGTAGTACGCGCGCTCCAGTGAATGGCGCGTGTGCCGGTACGCCACCTGCCACGCGCGGTGCACGGCGTCGGTGTTCTCGCGCTGCTGGGTGGGGAGCAGCGGCGTGTCGCCCTGCTTGCGGTGGGGGCCCACGGGCATGACGTTGGTGGCGCCGTCGGACAGGCGCACGCCGGTGCCCGCGAGCAGCACCTGCACGGTGTCGCGCAGGTGGTCGCAGGCGGGGTGGAGCATGCTCTGCACGTGGGCGCTGACGTTGAGGGCGGCGGTGTAGTCGTAGACGCCCAGGTGCACGTGGGAGCAGCGGCCCTCGCCGGCCTCCACGAGGGAGAGCAGGTGGGGCCGGCCGCGCGCGTCGAAGAGGGCCTGGGGCGTCTCCACCATCAGCTCCAGCGTCAGCGCGCCGGAGGGCAGGCCGTGGGCGGACTCCAATTCCGACAGCAGGTGGGCCAGGGCGGTCACCTGTTCGGGCACGGTGACCTTGGGCAGGGTGACGACGAAGGACGGCGGGAGCCTGCCGCCGGTGTGCTCCAGCAGGGAGGTGACGAAGAGGTCCAGGGTGCGCGAGGCGCGGGCGTACAGCTCCTCGGTGAAGGACTTCACGCGGATGCCGATGAACGGGGGCAGCGAGCCTTGCGCGAGGCCGCGGGCGACCTCGGCGGCGGCGGAGACGGCGTGGGCGTCCTCTTCGGCGTCGGGGCGGTGGCCGTAGCCGTCCTCGAAGTCGATGCGGAAGTCCTCCACGGGCTCGCGCTCCAGCTTCTCCACGACGCGGGCATGGACGCGCTGGGCGAAGCCGCCGCGCTGGGGCAGGCCCAGGCCGTGGGCCAGCGCCGTGCTGTCGGGGGCGTACTCGCGCAGCGCCGCGAGGGCCAGGTCCCCCATCTTCCGCGCCGTGGTGGCGCGGAAGAGGTGGGCGCCGCCGTACACGCTGTGCACGGGCTGGCGGGAGGCGGACTCGCCCGGGTACACGCGGGCGAACGCCGCGTTGGCGCGTCGCAGGGCTTCGCGGGAGGCGGCGGAGCGTTCGGGCGTGAGCGTGGTCTTCATGGGACTCCAGGGCCTCCATCGGAGGCAAGGCGAGGTTCCAGCGGCAGGGGATGGGAGCCGCCGTCGAGGGACGGGGACAGGAAGCGGGGAG
>NZ_RAWB01000558.1 GCF_003612055.1 Corallococcus llansteffanensis | reverse complement strand
GCCTGGGAGGACGCGGGCGACGGCAGGTCCGAGAAGTCCATGCCGGGCGAGGGCGGCAGGGCGAAGGGGTCCTCGCCCGAGGTGGGCAGGCTGCCCAGGTCGTAGGCCCCGGGGCCGGACTCGGGCGGCGGGGGCAGGGCGAACGGGTCGGCGTCGGGGACGGACGCCTGGGCGTAGTCGGACGGCGGCGGCAGGCCGAACGGATCCGCCTCGGGCTCGGAGGAGGGCGGCGCCATCGCGAAGGCGTCCGCCGGGGGCTCGGAGCCGTAGCCGAAGGTCTGGGGATGCGACGCCGCGGGCCCGTGCGCGTTGGACGGGTCGTTGATGTCGAAGGTGAACGCGTCCTCCGCCGGAGCGGGGACGGGGGCGGCGTCCTGCTCCGCGAAGTCGAAGTCGGGCGTGCTGCCGAAGTCGGATCCGGCTTCGACCGGAGCGCTGACGGGCGCCTCGGAGAAGTCGAAGTCGCGCGCGGTGCTGGCCGGCTCCTGCGAACCGTAGGCAACGGGCTCGCGGTAGGCGTCGGTGGGGACGGGGATCCTGACGACGCGGGTCACGTCCTCGCGCTCGGTGAAGTCACCGGTGTCGAGCGAGGAGAACTCGCCGCTGCCCACCTCGGCGAAGTCGTCTTCGGCGGCCATGGACGCGGCGGCCTGGGGCGGCTCGGCGCCCATGTCGAAGCTGAACGAGTCCTCGGGGAGGGGCACCGGCGACGCGGGCCCCGCGTCGAGCGAGATGGCCCGGGGCGCGGCGACCCCCGGAGAGGCGGACGGGGTGCTCGGGAACTCGTCGTCGAAGGAGAACGGATCCTCCGATGGGACGGGCGGCGCCGAACTGCCGGGCAGGGGGATGGCGGCGGAGCGCGAGGCGGTCGCACCGGGGAGCGGGATGGCCGATGACGCTGGAGCCGCGCCGAGCGCGATGGCGGCGAGCGGGACGGCGCCGCCGGGCAGGGGGATGGCGGCGGACTGCGGCGCGGCGCTGCCCGGGAGCGGAATCGCGGCGGACCGAGGCGCGGCGCTGCCCGGGAGCGGGATGGCGGAGGCCGAGGGACCGGCGCCCATCGGCATGGCGGCGGACTTCGGCGCCGTGTTGCCCGGGAGCGGGATGGCGGAGGCCGACGGGCCGGCGCTCATCGGGATGGCGGCCGACTGCGGCGCGGCACTGCCGGGGAGCGGGATCGCGGCGGCGCGCGGCGCCGTGTTGCCTGGAAGCGGGATGGCGGCGGTCGACGGGCCAGCGCCCATCGGGATCGCCGCGGCCTGCGGTGCGGCACTGCCGGGAAGCGGGATGGCGGCGGACTGTGGCGCGGCGCTGCCCGGGAGCGGAATGGCCGCCGACTGTGGCGCGGCACTGCCGGGGAGCGGAATCGCGGCGGCGCGCGGCGCGGCACTGCCGGGCAGGGGGATGGCGGCGGCCTGGGGCGCGGCGCTGCCCGGGAGCGGAATGGCCGCCGACTGCG
This sequence comes from Corallococcus llansteffanensis, assembly GCF_003612055.1. Lineage (GTDB taxonomy): Bacteria > Myxococcota > Myxococcia > Myxococcales > Myxococcaceae > Corallococcus > Corallococcus llansteffanensis. Next base: position 5,080 of record NZ_RAWB01000558.1, on the reverse strand, counting down.
GCGCGGCACTACCGGGAAGCGGAATGGCGGCGGACCGCGGCGCGGCGCTACCAGGAAGAGGGATGGCGGCGGACTGCGGCGCGGCACTGCCCGGAAGCGGAATGGCAGCCGACTGCGGCGCGGCGCTGCCCGGGAGCGGGATCGCGGCGGCCTGGGGCGCGGCATAGGCCGGAGCCGGAATGGCGGCGGCCTGGGGCGCCGTGGAGGGCGCGGCTTCGGGCGCCTCGCTGCTCACGCCATCGGCCTTGATGGGGAACGTGGTCTGGCACCGGGCACACTTGAGCTTCGCGCCCCCGGGCGGGATCCGCCTGTCATCGATGTTGTAATTCGTCTGGCACGACGGGCAGGAGACTTTCATTGTTTTCCTTCGACGAGACCGGCTGGCGCGCGCACGCGCAGCAATGAATGGGCGGTGCGATGGTCCGCGCGGCGCGTGCAGGCTAGCAGAGGCGTTTCAAGCCCGGAAAGAACGCGCCCCCGGGCGGAGAGTCGTCACCCGGGCGGGCAGGAGGCCGGGCGCCCGCCCCTACCGACAGTGTGCGTTCGTTTTCCAGCCCCCCGGACGAGGTGGTAGACCCGGCGCCGCATGGATCCCATCGTCATCCTGGGGGCCGGCCTCGCGGGCCTGTCCACCGCGCATTTCCTCAAGCGCCCCTGGCGCCTCATCGAGAAGTCGGACCGGGTCGGCGGCCTCATCAAGACCGAGGTCATCGACGGGTGTTACTTCGACCCCACCGGTCACTGGCTCCACCTGCGCGACCCGGAGATCCAGGAGCTGGTCAACACGCTCTGGCTGCCTGAGCAGATGGTCCGCATCCAGCGTCGGGCCGCGGTGTTCTCGCGCAGCACCTTCACGCGCTTCCCCTACCAGGTGAACACCCACGGGCTGCCGCCGGACGTCGTCGCGGAGAACCTCGTCGGCTACGTGGAGGCCCTCTACGGCGAGAAGGGCCGCGCCCTGCGTGAGCGCGAGCCCGTCAACTTCGAGGAGTTCATCCTCCGCTACATGGGCGAGGGCTTCGCGAAGAACTTCATGCTGCCCTACAACCAGAAGCTGTGGACCGTGCACCCGCGCGAGATGTCCGCCGCCTGGGTGGGCCGCTTCGTGCCGCGCCCCAGCCTCAAGGAGGTTGTTGACGGGGCGCTCGGCGCCGGCAGCGACCAGTTGGGCTACAACGCGTCGTTCCTGTACCCGCGCGAGGGCGGCATCGAGAGCCTGGCGCGCGCCATGAAACAGCACCTGCGCGGCGGCGAGCTGAGCGTCCACACCGAGCCCGTCTCCATCGACTGGAAGGCGAAGCAGGTCGTGCTGTCGGACGGGCGCACGCAGGGCTACTCGGGCCTCGTGTCCTCCATCGCGCTGCCGACCCTGGTGCAGCTGATCGCGCGCGGCGCCGCCGGGGTCCCGGAGGAGGTGCAGGCCGCGGCGAAGCGGCTGCGGGCCTTCACCGTCACGTACGTGTGCGTGGGCGCGAAGGGCGCGAACCGCCAGCCCTGGCATTGGATCTACCTGCCGGAGCCGGAGTTCAAGTCGTACCGCATCGGGTCGCCGTCGGCGGTGTACGCGCCCCTGGCCCCTCCGGACACGGCCAGCTTCTCCGTCGAGTTCAGCCACCACGGCGAGCTGTCCCTGGCGGACGCGCAACGGCACGCGGTGGAGGACCTGCTGCGCTCGCAGATGATCCACTCGAAGGACGACGTCCTCTTCGCCCAGGCGCGGGAGATCCCCAACGCGTACGTCCTCTACGACGACGCCTACGGTCCCGCGAAGGCGGAGGTGGCCCGCTTCCTGGAACACGCGGGCATCCTCACCGCCGGGCGCTATGGCCAGTGGGAGTACTCGTCCATGGAGGATGCCATCCTGGGCGGGCGGGCCTGTGCCCGGACGCTGAACGGCTGACGCAAGGGGTCATCTCCCTGTCGACGGGTGGGTTGGGGCCGTGCTAGGCCCCAGGCCTACCTTTCGCATCCCGGACCCATGGCCCTGCACCTCTCCGTCGTCATCCCCGTCTACAACGAGGAATCCATCATCGCCCAGGCAGCCGAAGAGCTGCGTCAGGGGCTGGATGCTCGCGGGCTCGACTACGAAATCATCTTCGCGGAGAACGGCTCGCGGGACGCGACGCCCCGGATCCTGGAAGAGCTGTGCTCCAAGAACCCGCGCCTGCGCTGGTTCCACTCGGAGACGCCCAACTACGGCGTGGCGCTCAAGGCCGGCATCCTCAAGGCCCGGGGCACCTACGTGGTGTGCGATGAGATCGACCTCTGCGACCTGACCTTCTACGACTCGGCGCTGCCCCGGCTGGAGCGGGGCGAGGCGGACATGGTCGTGGGCTCCAAGGCCGCCAAGGGCTCAAGCGACGAGCGCCCCTTGGTCCGCCGCGCGGCCACGCGGGTGCACAACAAGCTCTTGCGCGTGGCGCTGGGCTTCCAGGGCACCGACACGCACGGGCTGAAGGCGTTCCGTCGTGAGGCGCTGCTGCCCGTCATCCAGAAGTGCGTGGTGGACATGGACGTGTTCGCCAGCGAGTTCGTCATCCGCGCGTGGCGCGAGGGGCTCAACGTGATGGAGATCCCCATCCAGCTCCACGAGAAGCGCCAGCCGTCCATCCACCTGTTCCGGCGCGTGCCCAACGTGCTGAAGAACGTGGGCAAGCTGTTCTACGTCATCCGCATCCGCGGGACCTGAAGAGGGAGCGCTCCATGTCCGCGGCGCGGCTGGCGTCCATCTCCGTCGACCTGGATTCGCTGCCGCACTACTGCCGGATCCACGGGCTGCCCGAGTCGCTGCTGGATGAGCGCGCCCGCACGCTGATCCACCGCGTGGCGGTGCCCCGCTTCCGCGACCTGCTGGCCTCCGTCGGCGCGCCCGGGACGTTCTTCGCCATCGGCGAGGACCTGGAGTCGGATCCCGGCGCGGCGAACGGCATGCGGCAGGCCCACGTGGCGGGCATCGAGGTGGCAAGCCACAGCCATGCCCATGACTACGCGCTGACGCGACGCGGTCCCGAAGCCATCGGCGAGGACCTGGCGCGCGCGGACGCGGCCATCCTGAAGGCCACGGGCGTGCGGCCCTCGGGCTTCCGCGCGCCCGGCTACACGCTGAACGCGGACCTGTACGCGGCCACCGTGGCGCAGGGGTACCGGTATGGCTCCTCCGCGTTCCCGGCCGCGCCGTACTACGCGGCGAAGGCGGCGGTGATGGGGGCGCTCGCGGTGCTGGGACGGCCCTCGCGCTCCGTGCTGGATACGCCCCGCGTGCTGCTGGCTCCGCGCGTGCCGTATCGGCCGGATCCGGCGCGGCCGTACCGGCGGGGCTCGGGCGCGGTGCTGGAGCTGCCGATGACGGTGACGCCGGTGGTGCGCTTCCCGTTCATCGGCACCTTCGCGGCCACGCTGCCTCGCGGCACGATGCGCGCCGCCTACCGTGCGTGCCGGGCGGATGCCTTCTTCAACTTCGAATTGCACGGCGTGGACGTGCTCGACGCGGCGGATGGCATCCCGCCGGAGCTCGTGCGCCAGCAACGCGACCTGCGCGTGAGCGCCGCGAAGAAGCAGGAGCGGCTGCGCAGCGTGTTCCAGTGGCTGAAGGACGACTTCGACGTCGTCACCCTGCGCGACGCGGCGGGGCAGCTCTCCGCGACGCTCTGAGCACCCGGGGCACGGGCATTCGCCGTGCGACCTGGCGAACGGATTCACGGCACCGCGTTGATCAGCGCGCGGACTTCAGGGCCTTCCAGTCCGCCTCGGCCTGATCCGCGTACGCCTGCGCGAAGGCGGTGAGCCGCTTCGTGGCTTCGGCGGTGTCACCACCCAGCCAGGCCTCCAGGCGCGTGGCCTGTTCGCGCGTGTTGCCGTGGGCGCGGGCCAGCACCACGCCCGCCTGTTCGAAGGTGGACCGCAGCGCCTTCTTCTTCGCGAGCGCGGCGTCGTCCAGCTTGTTCTTCTCCGGCTCCACCTCGCGCACGAGGAACGCCCGGCCGCCCATGCTCACCGCGCCCGTGAGCGGGTTCGCGTCTCCGGCCAGCGCCTGCTGCGCCTTCACGACACCCTCGCCGTTCGCGGGGACCGGCGGCGACGTCACCCCGGACGCGAGCAGCTCCTTCAACTCCAGCAGCACGGGCGGTGCCTTCGGATCCGCCGCGCCCACGAGCACGTAGTCGCGCTCCAGGCCGTAGCTGCTGCCACCCGCGTCCAGTCGCTCGGCGAGGTCCAGCACCCGCAGGGGGACCGCCACGCCCTCGGAGCCCTGGAGCGACTTCTCATACGAGGCCAGCGCCGCGCGCACCGCGCCCTTCCGCGCCGCGTCCAGGGGCTTGAGCGTGTCCGTGTGGAGGAAGTGCGGGCCCTTCGCGCCGTCGAGCTTCACGTACTTCGTCAGCAGGTCCTTCGCGGACGTGTCGCGCGCCTGGTCGATGAGGTCCTTCACCGGCCCGGACGATTCCTTCTTCGTCAGGAAGGCCCCCGGGTTCGCATCCCCGTCCGCCAGCAACTCCAGCGTCTGGAAGTAGCCCTCCGCGAGCGCCTTCACCGCCGAGGCCTGCTCCGCGGACGACAGGCCCGCCTCGCGCGCGGTGAGCACCGCGCTGGCGGCCAGCCGCGTGAGGTCCGCCTCCGGCGACGCCGTGCCCGCCTGGTCGAAGTCGTTGAGCCCCCACACCGCCTTGCCCTCCGGTCCCCGGAAGGTGCCCAGGTTGCCCACGTGGGCGTCACCCACCACGAGGATGTCCGGGGCCGGCCGGTCCACCAGCTTCGCGGCCTGCGCGTACGGGCCCCGCAGGTCCGCGTGGAAGAGGGAGGGCATGGCGCGGAACATCGCCGCGGGGCTCTCGCGCATCATCGCGAGCTTCTCTTTCAAGCGCGCGGGCGGCAGCTCCAACCGCGCGTTGAAGTCGCGCACGAAGGCCACCGCCCGGGCGGGCTCCCGCGCGAGGCCGGCCGGGGCGGATCGCGCCAGCACCGGGGCGTTCGCGACCACGGGGTTTCCGGCCCGTGACGAAGGGGCCTGGGCCTGGAAGTCGCTGGCGGAGGACGCCGTCCGTCCCGCGGTCGTGGCGCCAGCGGAGGCGAGCGTCAGCAT
>NZ_RAWB01000557.1 GCF_003612055.1 Corallococcus llansteffanensis | reverse complement strand
GGACGGAACATGCCCCACCCCCAGAGCAAGGCCAGGGCCAGGGGGGATTCCCAGCCACATCAAGCACTTGCGGGCGTCCTCCCGGCCCTCTTGGGGCCGGCCAGGACATGGCCGTCACAGCCTGCAAGCCGTGGGGCTTCCAACGGTCCGGGAGCCCCCGGACGGGGTGTGTCAGGTGCCTTCGCCCTCGTCCTCGGGCTCTTCGGCGGGCTTGGTGGCGTCCTTGCTCCCGGGGGTGGCCGGGGAATCGCCGGGCTTGCCCCGGGGGATGCCGAAGTAGTCCAGCGCGTCCGCGATGCCCTGGGGCTTGTCCGCGTCCGGCAGGAAGTCCTGGGGCGGCTGGAGCTTGGGGTCCTTGCCAATCTCCGTGAGGCTGGACTCCAGCGTCATGCGCAGCTCTGCCGCCTCCGGCGTCTTCTCCTGGGGCACGCCGATGCGACCATCCAGCCGGGCCTTGAGGACGACGGACGTGTCCGCGTCCACCAGCACCTCGCCCTCCAGCGAGCGCGGCAGCCGGTGGGTGAAGAAGTTCGCGCGGCGCTTGGTCGTCTCGTCCGCGCCGGAGCGGGGCGCGAAGGCGGCGGGCATCTTCTGCGCGGTGACGCCCTCCTGGGCCGGTCCCAGGGACACGGCGTACTTCCACGCGGTGCGGCCCTCGTGGGTGACGGTGCCGGCGGGGGTCAGCTTGATGCGGCCCTGGAAGAGGCTGTCGAAGTCGCGGATGGCGCCCGTGAGCTCCGTGCGGGTGCGCTCGGCCATGCCCCGGTCGCGCAGGCGCTGACGGTAGGGGCCGTAGCGGTTGCGCGCGAAGACCTGGCCCTGCACGCGCATGACCTCCAGGCCCTGGTCGCGGGAGTTCTCCAGGATGCCGTGGAAGTCGCCGTTGACGCCCCCGGGGCCCGCGCGGAAGGAGCGCGTCTCCGTGAGCTTCACGGGGTTGTTGCCGTTGGGGCCGGCCCACTCGTAGCTGAGGGTGGACTGGAAGAAGTGCGGGCCCAGTCGCTCGGTGACCTCGGCGGCGTCCATGCCCAGGATGCGGCGCGACACCTGGGGGTTGTCCGCGACGTCCTCCGGCGGCAGCTTCTGCTTCGCGGAGGCGACGACCTTCGGCGGGTCCTCCGGCGAGAAGATGCGGGCCTTGGCCGCCTTGTCGACCGGGTCTGAGCAGCCGGTGGCGGCCAGGACCAGGGCGAGGGCGGCGGACTTCGTCAGACTTCTCACGGAACCTCCACGACACGGAACGGCGGGGGCGGCAAGTTACGTGGGGGCCACAGGAGCGGCAAGCGGTGGCTTGCGTGCGGCCGTGCAAGGGATAGAACGCCCAACCCATGCAGAACCTGCGAGACAAGTTGTTGAAAGCGGGCCTCGTCTCCGAGGAGCAGGCCAAGAAGACCGAGTCTTCTCCCACGCCTCCGCGACGACCGGCCTCCCCCCCAGGGGACGACCGGGGGAGCGCTCCACGCGCTCCTGCCCACCGGGGACGTGACGAGAATCGGACATCGGGAGGCCCGCCGCGTCGAGACGACCGCGGAGGTCCGCCGCGCCGCGAGGGCGGTGGAGGTGCCGGAGGTCCGCCGCGCCGCGAGGGCGGTGGCGCCGGTGGCCCCCCGCGCCGCGAGGGCTCAGGAGGCCCGCCGCGCCGCGAGGGTGGAGGCTTCCGGGGACCGCAGGGCGGGTTCGCCGCGTCCGGGCGTCCGGCCGCGACCGACAAGCCCATCCCCAAGCTGCCGCCCCTGCCGGGCTCCAAGGCCTACCAGCGCGCCGAGTCCAAGAAGCAGGTGGAGCTGGACCGGGCCCTGCGTGAGCTGGTGCTGGGCTCGCAGGTGCCCCAGGAGCCGGGCGAGACGACCTTCTACTTCATGACGCGCAAGGGGAAGCTGCGCCGCATGGAGCTGTCGCCCGCGCAGGCCAAGCAGCTGGAGGACGGCGAGCTGGGCATCGTGGAGCGTCCGGAGCCCGCGCAGATCGAGCACTCGCTCGTGCCCGCCACCGCGGCCGAGCAGATGTTCCAGCTGTCCGCCAAGTCCGTGCGCTTCTTCAACCGCAAGGAGAGCCCCGTCGGCTTCATGAACGACGAGGAGCTCAAGGCCCAGCAGGCCGCCGAAGCCGCCGGTACCGTGCAGGAGATTCCCGACGAGCCCGTGGCCGCCGCGACCGAAGACGATGCGTCCGAGGATGCCGAGGCTGCTTCCGAGCCCGAGGCCCAGCCCACGACGGAGGCCTCGTCCGAACCGGGCCCCGGCAACGAGGGTGGCGCGCAGTCCTGATTCCCTTCCCGTGCCCTCCCCTCCTCCCCACCGGGGGCGAGGGGAGGCGCGGCCTTCCACACCGCCGACGCTCAGCCGAACGCGTCGATGCCGGTGATGGCCTTGCCGAGCACCAGCGTGTGCACCTCGTGGGTGCCCTCGTAGGTGAAGACGCTCTCCAGATTCAGCATGTGGCGCACCGGCGGGTAGTCGTCGGTGATGCCGTTGGCGCCGTAGATGCTCCGGGCCACGCGGGCGATCTCCAGCGCGCTCTTCACGTTGTTGCGCTTGGCCAGGCTCACCATCACGGGGTTGCTCTTCCCCTCATCCTTGAGGCGCGCGAGCCGCAGACTCAGCAGCTGCGCCTTCACGATCTCCTGGAGCATGTCCGCCAGCTTCTCCTGCGTAAGCTGGTAGCCGGCGATGGACTTGCCGTCGAACTGCGCGCGGGACAGCGCGTACTCGCGGGCACCCTCGAAGCAGGCGATGGCCGCGCCCGTCACCGCGAACGCGATGCCCGCCCTCGCGTTGTTGAGGCACGACAGCGGCCCCTTGAGGCCCACCACGCCGGGCAGCACGTTGCGCTCCGGCACGCGCACGTCCTGGAAGGTCAGCTCGCTCGTGAGCGACGCGCGCAGGGAGAACTTGCCGGGAATCTCCCGGGCGCTGAAGCCGGGCATCCCCTTCTCCACCAGGAAGCCGCGCACGGACTCCGCGCCGCCGTCCTCCGTCTTCGCCCACACCACCGCGACGTCCGCGATGGAGCCGTTGGTAATCCAGGCCTTGGTGCCGTTGAGCACCCAGCCGTCGCCGTCCTTCCGGGCGCGGGCGCGCATGCCGCCGGGGTTGGAGCCGAAGTCGGGCTCGGTGAGGCCGAAGCAGCCGATGAGCGTCCCCTTCGCCATGCCCGGCAGGAAGCGCGCCTTCTGCTCGTCGCTGCCGAAGGCATGGATGGGGAACATGCACAGCGAGCCCTGCACGGACGCGAAGCTGCGCAGGCCGGAGTCCCCCCGCTCCAGTTCCTGGAGGATGAGCCCGTAGCTGACGGTGTTCATCCCCGCGCAGCCGTATCCCTGGAGGTTCGCGCCCAGCACGCCCAGCTCCGCGAGGCCGGGGACGAGGTGCGCGGGGAAGGTGCCGTCGCGGAAGTGCCGCCCGATGATGGGCAGCACCTCCGCGTCCACGAAGCGGGCCACGGAGTCGCGGGCGGCCTTCTCCTCGGCGGACAGCAGGTCGTCGATACGGAACAGGTCGGTGATGTCGGCGCGGGGCATGCCGGGGTGCTTAACGTCGCACTCCCGGAGCCGTCAAACGGACCCGAGGGCCCGGTGCTTCACTCCCCGCCGGGCTTGAGCGCCTTCGGGTCCGCGTCGCGCAGGAAGTTGAACAGCGGACCGTCGATCTTCCTCTGGCCGTTCACCACCACGGTGGGCTTGAGGAAGAAGAGGGTGGCCCAGTTGAAGTCAGACAGCGCCTGCTCGGCGGCGGCGTCCCAGGTCCCGTCCACGACACCGGTGTAGTACCCGGCCTGGTACAGCGTGTTCTTCACGGTCTTCGCGGCCGCCGCGTCGAGCAGGATGAGATCCGACGCGTACGGCGCCGCGATGCCCGCCTGGTAGCGGTTCATCTCCACGTCCAGGTCCTTCAGCGCGGTCCTGCTGCTGTGCACGACGGCGTCCGCCAGCACCTTCGTGTAGAAGGTCGATTCGTTCTCCGAGGTCCAGACGCGGATGACGCCGGAGCGCTCGCCGTTGTTGTCGCGCCCCACGCGGGCCCCCAGCTTGAGCGACGCGAGCAGCCGCTGCGGCAGGCTTCCCTTGGCGTTCTTGAAGCCCACGGCCATCGCGTCGCAGATGGCCGCGCTGGTCTGGTTGTTGGCCTGCACCACGAAGTTGGCGCCCTTCACGGCGCAGCGCTGCGGGGCGTTCTCCGCGCCGGTCTGCTGGCCCACCGTGATGGTGCCGTCCGGCTTGAGCTTCACCACGGCGAGCTGGCGGTAGTCCGCGTACGGATCCACGGAGAACACGTAGTCGACGGCGGCCTGCGCCGTGTCTCCCGCGTCGGTGCGGGCGATGGCCGCCTCGGCGTCATCCACCGAGGGGTAGAACATGGTGGCCACCGCCACGTCCGGGCGGCCGTAGGGCACCAGGCCGCTGATGCCCGAGGGGAAGGAGATGCTGGCCACGCCGCAGGACTTCTCCACGGCGTCGCACGCGACGATGGCGCGCGTGCCCAGCAGCCGCGGGTTGGTGGTGGGCATCGGAGCCGCGGCGAGGGCGGACGTGGACGCGAGCACCAGGGACGAGACAACCAGCAAGCCACGCTTGAAGGACTTCATACGCAGGAGACTCCCGGAGAGTGGGTGTTGTCATGAAGAGCCTCCTGGAGCGGAAATGATGCATTTCGTCGTAAACAATTCCGTGGACCGCTGAATCTCCGGGGCCCCCAGGCGCGGGGCTATGCTGCCGGGCCATGGCAAGCGAGACGACGAAGACGGTGGTGGTGACGGGCGCCAGCCGGGGCATTGGCCGCGCGGTGTCCCTGGCGTTCGCGCGCGAGGGCTATGACGTATGGGCGCTGGCCCGCTCCGCGGAGTCGCTGGAGGCACTGAAGAAGGAAGGCGGCGAGCGCATCCGCACCCATGCGGTGGACGTGGCGGACGAGGCCGCGCTGCTCGCCGCGTGCAAGGTCATCCTCTCCGCGGGTGCCCCCCGGGTGCTGGTGAACAACGCGGGCATCACCGTGTCCGCGCCGCTGACGAAGACGAGCACCGCGGACCTGGCGAAGGTGATGGCGGTGAACGTGACGGCGCCCTTCATCCTGTGCCGCGAATTGATGCCGGCCATGGTGGCGGCGGGCGGCGGGCGGGTCATCAACATCGGCTCCATCACGTCCACGCGCGGGGCGAAGTACACGTCCGCGTACTGCGCGTCCAAGCACGCGCTCCTGGGCCTGACGCGCGCGCTGGCGGTGGAGTACGCGCGCAAGAACGTCACGGTGAACAACGTGAACCCGGGCTGGGTGGAGACGGACATGTTCGCCGGCGCCACCGCCGCCGTCTCCAAGACGACGGGGCGCACCGAGGAGCAGGCCCGCGAGGCCCTGGCGTCGATGAACGCCATGGGCCGCATCATCCGGCCGGAGGAGGTCGCGGCGGTGTGCCTCTTCCTCGCGTCGGAGGCGGCAAGCGCCATCACCGGCGCGGCCTACGCCATCGACGGGGGCGAGGCGGGGTAGTCAGCCCCCGCGCCGCGCCCGGCCGTCACAGCCGGTACTGCTCCACGATGTCGCTCACCTCTTGCGAGGCGGTGGTGAGGCGCGCGGCGGCCACGGCGCTCGTGGCCACGCGCTCCACCGTCTCGTCCGCCAGCCGGACCAGGTCGCTCAGCGCGGCGAACAGCTCCGCGATGCCCGCGTCCTGCTGGCTCACCATGTCCGCGATGCTCTTCACCGACTCGCTGTTGTTCTGGATGAGCATGGCCAGCGCGCGCAGGCTCTCGCCCGCCGCGCGGGCCTGGTCCAGGCCGCCCTCCACCTCGCGCGAGCCGCCCTCGCTCGTCTTCACCGCCTCGGAGATGGCCCGGCCGATGTCGCCCAGGATGGACTGCACGCGCGACGTGGCCGTCGCGGATTGATCCGCCAACGACCGCATCTGCCGCGCCACCACCGCGAACGCCCGCCCCGCCTCGCCGCTGCGCGCCGCCTCGATGGCCGCATTGAGCGCGAGCACGTTGGACTGGTCCGCCAGGTCCTTCACCGTGCCGGTGATGTCGCCCACCTGCCGCGTGCGCTGCCGCAGCTCCGACACCGTGTTGGAGATGCGCTCCACCTGCGAGCGGATGTGCGTGAGGCCGCCCACGCTGCCGGCCACCGCGGACTCGCCCGCCTGCCCCACCGCGCCCGCCTTCTCCGCCTCGCGCAGCACGCCCGTCGCCCGCTGCGCCGCCGCCCGGGAGCTCTCCTGGAGCTGGCGCGCGGCGATCTGCGTCTGGTGCAGCGCCGCCGCCTGCCGCGTCACCGCGAGGTTCTGGTCCGACGCGGACGTGGCCAGCTCCAGCGCCGTCGCCTCCAGCTCCCGCGCCGACGCCCGCAGCGCCAGCAGCACCGCGCGCAGCCGCTGCATCATGTCCCTGAAGGACGTGGCCAGCTGCCCGATCTCATCCGTGGTGTGGATCTCCAGCGTGCCGCTGAAGTCGCCCTCGGCCACCACCCGCGCCGCCGCCGCCGCCAGGGCGTTCAGGGGCGCCATCATCCGCCGCACCAGCAGGAAGACGCCCGCGCCCGCCAGCAGCGCGACGAGCATACCCACCC
>NZ_RAWB01000556.1 GCF_003612055.1 Corallococcus llansteffanensis | reverse complement strand
GCGTCTCGTGGGCTCGGAGATGGTTATAAGAGACAGGGGCTGGGGGACGGACCCCCTGGCTGGCCGGTCGGCATGCCGCTGCGACTCTAGCGCCGCCAGAAGGGCAGCGACACACGCCCCCTTCGCTGTATAGGGTCCCAATGGTGATGGCGAGGAAGTCCGACGACACCCTCTCGGGAGATGTTCAGCCGGAAGACATCCGGCTGGAGGCCTCCCTGCGCCCTCGCTCCTTCGACGAGTACGTGGGCCAGGGCGCGGTCGTCGAAAAGCTGAAGGTGTACGTGGCCGCGTCCAAGAGCCGCGGTGACGCGCTGGACCACTGCCTCTTCTCCGGCCCCCCGGGCCTGGGCAAGACGTCGCTCGCGTACCTCATCGCGAACGAGCTGGGCGTGGGCATCCACGTCACCAGCGGCCCCGCGCTGGAGCGCAAGGGCGACCTGGCGGGCCTGCTCACGAACCTCAACGAGCGGGACATCCTCTTCATCGATGAGATCCACCGCCTCAACGCCGCCGTGGAGGAGTACCTCTACCCGGCGATGGAGGACTTCCGGCTGGACATCACCATCGACACCGGGCCCGCCGCCCGCGCGATGAAGATTGATCTGCCGCCCTTCACGCTGGTGGGCGCCACCACGCGCACGGGCCTCTTGACGTCGCCCCTGCGCGACCGCTTCCAGATTCAAGAGCGCCTGGAGTACTACGAGCCGAAGTTCCTGGAGCAGATCCTCGACCGCTCGGCGCGCATCCTCGGCGTGCCGCTGGACCGCGCCGCGAGCCGGGAGATCTCCACCCGCTCGCGCGGCACGCCCCGCATCGCGAACCGGCTGCTGCGCCGGCTGCGCGACTTCGCCCAGGTGGAGGGCGACGGCCGCATCACCTACGAGCTGGCGCACGGCTCCCTGAGCCGCCTGGGCGTGGACGCGAGCGGCCTGGACGCGATGGACCGCAAGATCCTGCTCACCATCGTGGAGAAGTTCGGCGGCGGCCCGGTGGGCGTGGAGACCATCGCCGCGAGCGTGGGCGAGCAGCGCGACACCATCGAGGACGTCTACGAGCCCTTCCTCATGCAGGAGGGCTTCCTCATGCGCACCCCGCGCGGCCGCACCGCCACGCTGCGCACCTACCAGTACTTCAAGAAGACGCCGCCCCCCAGCTCTCCCCAGGGGACGCTCTTCTAGCCCTTCTTTCCGCCTGACGCCCTTCGCCGCCATGAGCCCAGCCTCCGCGCCCACCGTGCCCACGGTCCTCCCCGGTCCCCGCGACTTCTACGGCGACCTGATGCGCGCCTCGCAGGCCACGCGCGCGGGCTTCCTCGCCGAACGCGAGCGCTGGCTGCGCGGCGTCCCGGTGGAGGGCCGCGAGGAGCTGCTCTTCGAGTTCGAGATGTGGCTGCGCGCCGTGGAGCGCTACCTGAACCTCCACAACGCCGTGGTGGATGCCCGCGCCCGGCCGCTCGTCACGCGCGACTTCCACGAGGAGCTGGCGGACGTGCGCGACGCCATGGAGCGCGCGGTGCGCGTCGCGCGCCACCTGCAGGACCCGGACAGCGACCCGAAGATGGTCTTCCGCAAGTACGTGGAGACCCAGCTCGCGGATGACCGCGTGCGCCGGCTGTTGATTGAAGAAGAGCTGGACCAGGAGACCCCGCCGGAGAGCCTCTTCGTCGTGCGCGAGGCGTTCGACGCGCTCAAGAACCTGCTCGACAACCTGCTGCAGCTGCCGCTCATCGGCCTCTCGCTCTTCCAGGACGTGGGCAAGCTGACGCTGCGGGAGATCGTCCTCAACCGCTACTTCCGCCCCTTCCGCCCGCTGGAGTTCCGCGTCGAGTACGACCGGCTGCGCTCCGTGCGCCTGCTGGACGTGCTGGGCACGCTGCCCCCGGACACGCGCCCCCTCTACACCACCGCCTTCCTGGGCCTGTTCCGCGTGCTGCACTACCTGTCGCATGTGGACCCGGAGACGCAGCCGCCCGTGCCGCGCCGCGTGCGCGTGCTCCTGTCGCTGGTGCGCGGAGAGGCCGCCGCCGTCGCCAGCTACCTGCACACGGAGTTGTCCCCGAAGGCCGGCTCCAAGCCGCTGCAGGCCGCCACGCTCAGGGCCGCGCGCGACCTGGCCCGGGAGACGGAGCGCATCGCCCGCGAGGTGATGGTGGACCTGGACCGCGACCCCGCCGCCGCCCTGCGCGCCGCGGAGGCCTTCACCGCGCTGTTCCGCGCCCAGATTGTCGCGCTCGTGGACGCGCTCGCGCCCAACGGCTCCCTGGGCGAGGAGGCCTTCGCCCACCTCACCAGCGCCCAGGACGCAGCGCTGCGGCTGCGCAAGGACCTGTGGGTGTACGCCCAGCTGTGCCGCGCCGCGGAAGGCCACCTGCGCTCCGAGGACGTCCCCGCCGCCGAGCGCGTGCTGGACGCCCTGCGCTCCTTCCTCGGCTACTTCCACGACGGCGGCTACCAGCTCTTGCGCTACGCGGACTACGACGCCTTCGACCGCTTCTCGTCCCTCCTCGTGGAACTGCCCTGGCCCCCCGAAGGGCCCGGCATCCGCAGCCGCCTCGCGGAGGACCTCCGGCGCTTCTCCCAGACGCTGGAGACCACCTTCCACGCCGTCAGCCGCCGCTCCCTCCTCCAGGGGCGCGGCTTCGACCGTCCGGACGCCGAAGCCCTGCGGGATCGCTTCCTGCCGTCCGCGACGCGCTGACCCCCATCCCGGAACCGTTGTCCGTCAAGCCCCGGACTCCCCGTGAGGCCCGTGGGTGCGTTTGCTTCCGGGCACTCGCCTGCGATAGAGACGCGCCCTTGTTGCTTGGGTGACACACACTCCGGGTTGGCGCGTGCGGCGCCGGGCAGAACCGGGGTGCGAAGGGTGGATTCCGGACATGGCTGTCACGGTGAGAGGCTCGGTGTGGTGTTTCCCAAGAGGGGTGCGGGGACCCCGGTCCGCGCCGCCCCCCGCCCGCGTCCTCGCTCCGCCAGCAGTTCCAGGGGGTTGGCCCGGCGGGGACCTACCTGACCCGGAAAACCCAAGCCACGGCCCGGTGGCATGTTGATTGCTCCTGTGTGCAGTGCGTCAGACCCCGTTGAACGGTCGGACGGGCCCGTACCCAGCGTGCGTCAGTCCGAAGCAGTCCTTAGAGGCGACACCGACATGCTCCAGCTCACCGACTCCCAGCGCACCCTCTCCCAGCCGGCCATCTGCCGGGGCGTGGGCCTCCACTCCGGGGCGCCCGTGACGTTGACCCTGAAGCCCGCGCCGGCGGGGCACGGCATCGTGTTCGTGCGCACGGACCTGCCGCGCCCGGTGAGCATCCCCGCGCTGGCGGAGTACGTGGTGGACACGTCGCTGGCCACCACGCTGGGGCGCGACGGCGTGCGGGTGGGCACGGTGGAGCACCTGATGTCGGCCCTGGCGGGCATGGGCATCGACAACGTGCGCGTGGAACTGGACGGGCCGGAGGTGCCCATCATGGACGGCAGCGCCGCGCCCTTCACCCACGCCATCATGGAGGCGGGGGCGCGCGAGCTGGACGCGCCGCGCGAGTACCTGGTCATCAAGAAGAGCGTGGCGGTGACGGACGGGGACAAGCAGGCCTCGCTCACCCCCGCGCGGCGCTTCCGCATCAGCTGCACCATCGACTTCGAGCACCCCGTCATCCAGGGCCAGTCCTTCGACGTGGACGTGAACGACCGGGGCTTCTCGCGGGAGATCTCCCGCGCCCGCACGTTCGGCTTCCTGCGCGACGTGGAGAAGCTCAAGACGCTGGGCCTGGCGCGCGGCGGGTCGCTGGAGAACGCCGTCGTCGTGGACGAGGCGGCCATCCTCAACCCGGACGGCCTGCGCTTCCCGGACGAGTTCGTGCGCCACAAGATCCTGGACGCCATCGGCGACGTGTCGCTGTTCGGCCGGCCCGTCATCGGGCACATGACGGCGTTCAAGACGGGCCACGCGCTCAACCACAAGCTGGTGCGCAAGGTGCTGGCGGACCCGTCCAGCTACGACATCGTCACCGCGCGGCGCCGTGACGTGGAAGGGCGCGAGCCGGGCCGTGGCAGCCTCGCGGGCGCGTTGGAGCTGGAGCCCCTGGTCGCCTGAGGGGCGGCAGGGCCCGCATGGGCTTGGCAATTCCTTGCCAGCCCCGGGCTCCTCTATTAAGTGGGCGACTTATGTCCATGCGTCCTACTCGCTTCGCCCTGGCCGCCCTCCTGGCGGCATCCCTCACCGTCGGCTGCAACAAGGAGAAGGCTCCGGCCACCACCCAGGAGCCCGCTGCCCAGGCCCAGGCTGGCAATGCCGCGGAGCCGGCGCCGGACACGGTGGTCGCCACCTTCGGCAGCGGCCAGAAGGTCACGTTCGCGGAGCTCAACGAGCGCATCAAGGAGCCGCTCGCGAACCTGGACAAGCAGAAGTACCAGCTGCGCAAGCGCGGCCTGGAAGGTCTGGTCACCGAGCGGCTGGTGAAGGATGAGGCCACCAAGCGCAAGATCACCGAGGACCAGCTGCTCAAGGCGGAGATCGACGACAAGATCCCCGCGCCTCCGGAAGAGAAGATCAAGGAGGTCTTCGAGGGCGCCAAGGGCCAGCTGCCCCCGGGCGCGACCTACGAGCAGATGAAGCCGCAGATTGTCGACTTCCTGTCCGGCCAGCAGAAGCAGGAGGCCGCGCAGAAGTTCTTCGAGTCCCTGCGCCAGGGCGCCAACGTGCAGTACCAGCTGCCCGAGCCCCCGCGCGCGCCCGTGGAGCGCAAGCAGGTCGCCGCCACCGGCCCGTCCAAGGGCCCGGAGAACGCGCCGATCACCATCGTGGAGTTCAGCGACTTCGAGTGCCCGTTCTGCAGCCGCGCCATCGGCACGGTGGACCAGGTGACGAAGACCTACGGCGACAAGGTGCGCCTGGTGTTCCGCCAGTTCCCCCTGGAGTTCCACAAGCAGGCCCAGAAGTCCGCCGAGGCCTCGCTGTGCGCCAATGACCAGGGCAAGTTCTGGGAGATGCACGACAAGATGTTCGCCAACCAGAAGGCGCTGGGCGTGGAGGACTTGAAGAAGACCGCCGCGGAGCTCAAGCTGGACACCAAGAAGTTCGACGCCTGCCTCGACTCCGGTGAGAAGGCCGCGGCGGTGAAGGCGGACCAGGCGGATGGCTCCAAGGTGGGCGTCACCGGCACGCCGGCGTTCTTCATCAACGGCATCATGCTGTCGGGCGCGCAGCCCTTCGACGAGTTCAAGAGCATCATCGACGCGGAGCTGAAGGGCGCGAAGTAGTCCCAGCGCCGCTCAAGGGGGGAGTGCGGTGGCGTCGAAGCCCAGGGCCACGCCCCGCGTGAGCGGTGAGTCGGCTTCGCTCGACCTGGAGCGGCCGCTCGCCACCGTCGTCTCTCCCACCCGGCCCCTCGTGGCGCACTTCCACGCGCCCGAGGGACTGGTGCTCCTCCCGGAGTCCCTCGGCGCTTCCGGCTTCTTCGCCGGAAGCCTGGGGGCGCTCTCGGTCGAGGAGGTGTTCGCCCAGATCCTCTCGGGCATCCGCACCGGCCAGCTCATCGTGCAGCACGACGCCGTGCGCCGCGCGGTGGCGTTCCGCGACGGGCAGGTGGTGTTCGCCACCTCCAGTGAGCGCTGGGAGCGTCTGGGCTCCGTGATGGTGCGGCTGGGGCTGCTCACGGAGGACCAGCTGGCCGGGGCGCTCGCGCAGGTGACGCCCGCGCGCCGCATCGGGCAGGTGCTCACGTCGCAGGGGCTCGTCTCCGAGGCCAGCCTCTACAGCGCGATGACCTTCGTCGTGCGCGAGGTGGTGCTCAACCTCTTCGAGATGCAGGAGGGCAGCTTCCTCTTCCTGGAGGCCAAGGCCCCGGCGGTGGACGCGGTGAAGCTGCCGGAGCGCACGCGGGACCTGGTCCTCACCGGCATCAAGCGCGCGGAGGAGACGGGCCGGCTGCGCCGCCGCTTCCCGGACGACATGCACGTGCAGCCCGGCCCCCGGGGCGCGCTGCCCGGCGAGGAGGCCCTGTTCGCGACGCTGGGCGAGGGCACGTCGCTGGGCGCGCTGCGGGCCCGGTACGCGGGCAGCCAGTACGCCTTCTACAACGGCGTGGAGGAGGCGGTGCGCGGCGGCCACCTGGCCGTGCAGGCCGCGCCCCCCGCGCAGGCCCCGGGCCCCGCGGTGGAGGGCATGGCCTGGGAGCTCTTGTCCGCGGAGGAGCGCTACAACCTCCTCCTGTCGCTGGTGCACCGCGCGCTGCGCGAGGCGGGCCGCGACGTGGACCTGCTGCGCGGCTTCGTGGACGCCCCGCCCCCGGGGCTGGAGGACGCCTACCAGGGCGTCACCCTGGGGCCCGACGGGCGCGTGGACGTGGCGCGGCTGCGCGCCAACGTGTCCACCAGCGGCGGGGAGGCGGTGGGCCGCGCGATGGCGCTGGAGGCGCTGGACGCCTTCGTGTCCTACGCCCTGTTCTCCGCGCGCAACGTCCTGCCGGCGGACGTGGCGGAGCGGCTGGCGAACACCTACCGCACCCTGCAGGGCGGCCTGTCCTAGCGTCGTCCGTCGGACTTTCCTGCGCTGGACACCCACCCCGGCGTCCCCCTGGCC
>NZ_RAWB01000555.1 GCF_003612055.1 Corallococcus llansteffanensis | reverse complement strand
GGTCCTTCCCGCGCCCGGCCCGCCCCGCCACCTGGGTCAACAGGTGGAAGGTGCGCTCGGCGGCGCGGAAGTCCGGGATGGCCAGCGACGTGTCCGCCATCACCACGCACACCAGCGTCACGCCCGGGAAGTCGTGCCCCTTGGCCACCATCTGCGTGCCCACCAGCACGTCGATCTCCCGGCGCGCGAACGACGCCAGCAGCTCTGTCAGCCGCTCCGCGCTCGTCGCCGAGTCCCGATCCAACCGCGCCACGCGCGCGTGCGGCATCCGCTCCGCGACCTCCGTCTCCACGCGCTCGGTGCCGATGCCCAGCTTGAGCAGCGGGCCCGTGCACTCGCGGCAGCGGTCTGGCACCGGGAACGCCACGCCGCAGTAGTGACACACCACCCGGTTCTGCGAGCGGTGGTGCGTCATGCACACGTCGCAGTCGTGGCACTTGAGCGACAGGCCACACACCTCGCACAAGAGGATGGTGCTGTGGCCCCGGCGGTTGAGGAACAGGATGACCTGTTGCCCCTTCGCCACCGTCTCCTCCATCGCCTGGAGCATCTGCGGGCTCAGGATGGGCGCCTCTTCCGTCACCTGCCCCTCACGCGGACGCTCCACGCGCAGGTCCACCAGGCTGATGGAAGGCATGGGCCGGTCATCCACGCGGCTCTTCAGCTCCAGCAGCTTGTAGCGTCCGGCGCGCGCGTTCTGGAGCGACTCCAGCGCGGGCGTGGCCGAGCCCAGCACCACCACCGCGCTGGCCTGCTTGCCGCGCACCACCGCGAGGTCGCGCGCCTGGTAGCGCAGCTTCTCGTCCTGCTTGAAGGACGGATCATGCTCCTCGTCCACGACGATGAGCCCCAGGTTCTCCACCGGCGCGAACACCGCCGAGCGCACGCCCACGGCGATCTTCACCGTGCCCTTGCGCAGGGCCTGCCAGTGGAACAACCGCTCGCGGTCCTTCAGCCCCGAGTGCAGCACCGCCACGTCCCCGCCGAAGCGGCTGCGGAAGCGCCCCACCAACTGCGGCGTCAGCGCGATCTCCGGCACCAGCACCAGGCTGCCCTTGCCCTGCGCCAGCGCGTGCTCCACCGCGCGCAGGTAGACCTCCGTCTTCCCGCTGCCCGTCACGCCGTGCAGGAGGTACGGCTGGAAGCCCCCCGCGTCGACGGCGCCCTGGAGCTCCCGCACCGCCACGTCCTGCTCCGGGGTGAGCCGGTCCGGACGGCCCTGGATGAGCCCCTCGCGCACGCCGGGCTCGAGCGTCACCTCCACCAGCTTCACCAGCCCGCGCGCCGCCAGCTTCTTGAGCGTCTCACGCGCGCCGGGGATGGCGTGCGCCACCTCCTCCAGCTGCGCGCGGCCTCCCACCGCCAGGAGGTACTGGAGCGCGGCGGCCTGGGCCGGCGCCCGGGCAAGCTGCGGCGGGGGCTCCGTGACGAGCGCCTCCGCGAAGTGCTGCACGTCCGCCTTCGCCGCCTTCTCGTCCACCGCGGTGGAGAGGCCCGGCGGCAGCGCGCCGCGAATCACTTCGCCCAGCGGGTGGCGGTAGTGCTCGGCCGCGAAGCGCAAGAGCGCGATGAGGTCCTTGGGCAGCGAGGGCGAGTCGTCCAGCACGCGCTGGATGGGCTTGAGCCGGACGCCGCCCTCCACCGGCGCGGAGGCCGGGCCCAGGTAGAAGCCCAGCGCCATGCCCCGGCCGAAGGGCACGAGCACGCGCTGCCCCGGGGCGAGCGTGCCCGCGAGGGCTTCCGGCACCAGGTAGGTGAACTCCCCGCGCACGGGGCGGCCGACGGCGACGGACGCAAGGAGGGCGGGGGTGGCGCTCACGACGGGGCGCACTGTAGCGGCGCGCTCCCGGGACGACACTTCCCTTCCCACATCCGTACGCCGCGTCCGCAATGGGATGGAACCGCGAGAGGGAACCTCTGCCTCCGTCCCCGGACCACCCAGCGCGAAGTGTTCCTGCTCCATGGCCGACCTCTTCCGCCAACACCCCGACCCCGCCCGTCCTGCACCCGGGATCCACTGTGCCCGGAGCGTCTGACATGCCCCTTGATTTCAAGGCAAAAGCGAAGGGCCCCTTCCGCACATCCCGCGTGCGAAAGAGGCCCTGGGTCACGCCCGGAAGAAGGGGGACGTGCGTGCGGACTAGCGGCCGACGGCCTTCTTGAACGACGGGCGGTTGGCCACCCGGTCCCACCACGCCATCACGTTCTTGTACTGACCGATGAGACCCTGCTCGCCCATGGCCATGAGGTAGTCCATGTACGGGGCCCAGGTCACTTCCGCGAGCGTGAAGTCCTTGCCCGCGAGGAACGGCTGCTTCGCCAGCGCCGCGTCGATGACCTCCAGGGGCCGCTTGATGCCCTCGCGGCCCTTCGCGACGTTGGCCTCGTCGTTGGTGCCCCGGAAGCGCTCCATGACGATCTTCATCGCCGGACCGGAGAAGTAGGACTGCTCCACGGCCATGAACTGCTCCATGAGCGCGTAGGCGCGGGGGTCCGTCGGCGTCAGGGACGTGCCCGGCAGGGTGCGGTCCAGGTAGCGGATGATGGCGCGCGACTCGTACATCATGAAGCCGTCATCCGTCTCGAACGCGGGCACCACGCCGAAGGGCTGGCGCGCCACGTGCTCGGGCGACTTCTGCTCGCCCTTCATGAGGTCGATGTTGGTGAACTCGGCCTCGCGGCCCTTCTCCGCCAGGACCGTGAGGACCTTGCGGGTACACGTGCTCATCGGGTTGCCGTAGACCTTCATGTGGATCGCCTCCGCGCCAGAGGCCGGGGAGATCCCGGCCTTGGAAATGGGCGGCACTTTCCCCGTCAGGCCCACCCATCGCAAGCGATTCAGGGTGACGCGCTACGGCGTGAAGAGCTTGTCCGGCACCGCGGAGCGGTTGTCCGCCTTGAGGGCGGTGAAGCGCAGCACGCGCTGGCCTGCTCGCCACACCTCCACCGTGCGGGGCATCCAGTCCCCGGTGGCCGGCGACGCATAGTCCACGAAGCGCACATCCCAGGCGGTGCCGGCGGTGTCGGTGTAGCGCACGCGCGCGGGACGGAAGGCGTCCTTGTAGACCCAGAACTGGGGCTTGCCCTCGGCGGGGTCTCCCAGGACGTAGGTCACCTCTCCGCCGAAGCGCGCCAGCGAGGTGCGCTTCGTGTCCACGCCCAGCCCCTGGAGGTACGCCTCCTGGGCGAGCTTGGTGTCCTGCACGCTGCCCGCGTCCTGCGCGAGGATGGCGCACACTTGGGCGACGAGCACGGAGACGGCGGGCAGCTCCTTGCCCTCCACGCGCTTCCTGCCGGAGACCAGCACCGACGCGACCTTGCTGCTGCTCTCGGGCGAGCTGGCGTCGAAGCGGCAGCGGCCCGGGACCTTCACCGACAGAACGCCGTCACCCTGGAGGTCCGGGCGTTCGGTGGAGACGTTGAGGGCGGCCCCCGCCTCCTGCACGGCGGCGGAGGAGAAGATGACGGAGCCCTCCACGCGGAAGGCGGACAGGTGCTTCTCCTCGCGCGCGGTGGCCATGCGCCGCAGGATGGAGCCGCCGGGCAGCACGTAGGCGCCGGCGGTGAGGGAGGCAAGGACCACGGACACTGCGATGAGACGCTTCACGGCTTCTCCGTCTTGACGACCTCGCGCATGTACTCCAGGAGTCCTCCGCGCAGGTCGGGGCGCTTGAGCGCATAGGCGATGTTCGCCTTGAGGTAACCCACCTTGTCACCGGCGTCGTAGCGCTGTCCCTGGAACTTGTAGCCCAGCAGACCTTCCGTCTTCTGGAGGGCCGCGAGGCCGTCGGTGAGCTGGATCTCCCCGCCCACGCCAGTGGTCTGCTTCTCCAGGATGGGGAAGATGGACGGGGGCAGCACGTAGCGGCCAATCACCGCCAGGTTCGACGGGGCGGTGCCCTTCTTGGGCTTCTCCACCACGTGGTCGATTTGGATCACGCCGTTGCCCAGGTCCCGGCCGGCCGCGATGCCGTACAGGTGCGTCTCGCTGTCGGGGACTTCCATGAGCGCGATGACGGCCTTCTGGTGCTGCTGGTAGACGCGCGCGAGCTGGCCGATGCCGGGCTCCTCCGCGTCGATCATGTCGTCGCCCAGGAGGACGCCGAAGGGCTCGTGGCCGATGACGCTCTTGGCGCACAGCACCGCGTGGCCCAGGCCCAGGGGCTCCTTCTGGCGGACGCTGATGATGCGCACGAGGTTCGCGATGGCGCGCAGCTTGTCGGCCTCTCCCGTCTTGCCGCGGGCGCGCATCGTGGTCTCCAACTCGAAGCCGATGTCGAAGTGGTCCTCGATGGCGGACTTGCCCCGGCCGTTGATGACGACGACGTCCTCGATGCCGGCGGCGACGGCCTCCTCCACGATGTACTGGAGGGTGGGCGTGTCGACGATGGGCAGCATCTCCTTGGGGACGGCCTTGGTGGCCGGCAGGAAACGGGTGCCCAGGCCGGCGGCGGGGATGACGCACTTGCGGATGAGCTTCGCTGCCTTCGTGTCGGGAGAGGACATGGGCGGGGGAATCTATTGGTGGCCCAGAACCCCAGCAAGCCGGATAGATTCCCCTTCGCCATGCCGCTCCGTGCCATCGCTGTCGCCCTGTCGTTGACGCTGTCCGTGGTTCCCATCGTCGCCCGGGGCGCCGAACCGGCGGAGGAGCTGCGCAACATCGCCAATGCGCGGGCCCTGGGCATGGGCAGCGCCTTCCGGGCGACGGGGCTGGGTGCGGACGCACTCCAGGGCAATCCCGCGGCCATGGCGCTGTTCCCGGCCTACCGCATCGAGGGGACGGGGGCGTACGACCCGCGCCTGAAGCAGGGGTTCCTGGGCATCAGCCTGGCGGACTCCAGCAGCGGCCGGCTGGCGATGGGGGTGGACTACCACTGGCTGAGCCTGGGGCGCGGAGGAGGCCGGACGTCGGCGAACCTGAGCACGCTGGGCGGGGCGCTGCCCCTCACGCAGTCGCTGCTCATCGGCCTGTCGGGGCACTACCTGCGGCTCAATGGCCAGTCGCGCTTCGCCAACTCCATCACGCTGGACGGCGGCATCCTCGTGCGGCTGGGCGAGCAGGTGACGGTGGGCGTGTCGGGGCACAACCTCATCGACACGGACAACGTGGAGCTGACGCGCTACTACTCCGCGCACTTGGGCTACGTGGGGCAGGCGGTGGTGTTCGCGTTCGACGTGCGCGGGGACTTCGAGACGCGCCCCTCCTCGGTGTTCACGTACAACGCGGGCGCGGAGTACATCCTGAACCAGGTGATTCCCGTGCGCGTGGGCTACACCTACGACGGCTTCCAGGGGATTTCGCGGGTGACGACGGGCCTGGGGTTCCTGTCGGGCGGCGGCGGCGGCGTGGACCTGGCGTACCAGCACGACCTGGGCGGGGAGAACGGGCGCCTGCTGGCGCTCACGCTGCGGCTGGCGGTGAACTGAAAGCCTTCAGCGTCCGTTGCGGCCGGCCTCGGTGGGGTCGCGCAGGGCGAGGTAGCGCTCGGAGGCGGCGAAGCGGACCAGCTCCTCCAGCTCCTGGTCGTGGGGGCGGCGGGCGCGCAGCGCGGTGAGGGCGGGTCCGGGGCCGCCGCAGGCGACGAGGCCCGCGCGGTTGGCGGAGTCCCTCGCGGCGGCGGAGAGCAGGGACGCGTCGAAGTCGCGGGTGCCGGGCTCCATCAGGGCGCTCGCGCGCTCCAGGGCCTTGGGGGACAGGGACTCGCGCACGACGCGGGCGTCGTCCCCGGCGCCCTTCGGATCCTTGAGGACGGAGGACAGGAGCGCGAGCGCGCGCAGCAGGTGGTCCTTGCGCAGGGCGCGCAGGGCGAGCAGGTCCGGCGACAGCGAGAACAGGGCGCGTCCGGCGTGGAAGCGCAGCTCCGCGTTGGAGGGAGGCTGCTGGACGAGGAGCCTTCCGATGACGAGGCGCGGGGCGGAGGTGTGCAGCGGGGTGATGTTGGCGGTGTCGTCGTCGCCCGCGACGAGCTCCGGCAGGGGCACGCCGAGCAGGCGCGCGACGGTGTGCAGCGCGTCCAGGACGGCGGCGGCGCCGGGGCCCGCGGAGGCGCGCAGGGGCTCCGTGGTGCTGGCGATGCGCGCCGGGGACGGGAACAGCCGGCACAGCGCGATGCCCACGCAGGCGAGCAGCTCGCCGGCCGGGGTGCGCAGGCCCGGGTGGCGCAGGCCGGCGCGCTCCTGGCTGGTGAGCGGGCCGCGCTGGACGCGGGGCGCGGGCACGTCGCGGCCTTCGAGCGCGTCGGCGAGCTCGCGCATGAGGGCGGCGCGGGTGAGGTCCTTGCGCTGGTCGAAGTGCTCGACGAGGCCGCGGTAGGGCTTCGGGTCCAGCGGGCGCTCGCGCACGAGCTTGAAGACGATGGGTTCGGCGGAGGTGGCGTCGGCGGTCGGCGCGGCGTCCGGGACGAGCGGGGTCTCGCGCGTCTCCGCGGCGCCGACGGTGGGGCGCCCTCCCGCCTGGGGAGGGCGCACGGGGGCGGGGCCGGAGACGGTGCCTTCGGTGCGGCCGGGGCGTTGGATGCGGCGCACGGGGTCCATGCGGCCGGGTGGTGCTTCCCACGCGATGACGCTCGTGGCCTCCACGCGTCCGCCGC
>NZ_RAWB01000554.1 GCF_003612055.1 Corallococcus llansteffanensis | reverse complement strand
CCGTTGTCCTCCGCGACGTGTACGCCCTGGACGAGGCGGCCTTCGTCGCCCAGGCGCGCCGCGACCTGGAGGCGCTGCGCCAGGGCACCGAGGGGCTCCGGAAAATCCAGGCGGAAGCCGCCCGCTCGCGCGCGCTGTACCGGCAGAAGCAGAGCGTGCCGTACAGCCCGGACGAGAAGCAGCTCCTGGTGTCCACCTGGGCGGCCTTCGTCGACTGCTTCGTGGCCACCGAGAGCGTGCGCCAGCGCTACTGGGAGTTCCTCAAGGTGCCGTCGCTCACCCAGCCGAAGAAGCACGCCTGGGGCTTCCTGCTGACGCACGCCGCGCTCGCCGCGGAGCTGGCCCAGGGGCTGCGCTACGTGGAGCTCGCCGCGGGTCAGCCGCAGCTGGAGGTCCTTCTGGACGAGCCGGGCCCCGAGTACGGCCTGCCGCCGCGCGTCTTCGGCCGCTTCAAGGAGCAGGTGCTCCACGTGGGCACCACCACGCAGCTCTTCACCGGCGACGGCTACCGGGCCACGCTGCACCCCCTCCTGGCGAAGGCCGGCGTACTGGACGAGCCGGGCGTCCCCGCGCTGCTCCAGGCCATGCGGGACGACAGCCACGCCGCGCGCGGCAGCCTCCTCAAGCGCGGCCCGGTGATGTTCGCCCGGGCCGTCGCGGACCTCACCCAGGACACCACCGCGCGCGCGGTGTTCCCGGTGCAGAAGACCGTGGCGGAGTGGATGGGTGACACCCGCGTGCGCCGCGCGGGCAGGCCCCTCATCGCCCGTGAGCAGGCGCTGGGGCTGCTGACGCGCATGGCCCCGGGCGACGTGCTGCTGGCGCGGCAGAACTGGTTCCTGTCCAACATCGGCCTGCCGGGCTTCTGGCCGCACGCGGAGCTCTACGTGGGCACGGCCCAGGACCTGGCCCAGGCCTTCGACGCGGACCCCGAGGTGAAGGCCTGGGTGGCCACCCTGCCCGGCCATCCCCCGACGTTCACCGCGCACCTGGCCCAGGCCTTCCCCGCCAAGTGGGCCGAGTACACCGGCAAGGACGCCCACGGCGACCCGGTGCGCATCATCGAGTCCATCAGCGAGGGCGTGAGCTTCACCGGGGTGGAGCACGGCATGCGGGTGGACTACCTGGGCGTGCTCCGGCCGCGCCTGTCTCCGGTGGACAAGGCCCGCGCCATCCTGCGCGCCTTCACCTTCCAGGGCCGGCCGTACGACTTCAACTTCGACTTCTTCTCCGACCAGACGCTGGTGTGCACGGAGCTCGTCTGGAAGTCCTACGCGCCCGCGAAGGACATGAAGGGGCTGAGCATCCCCCTGGTGAACGTGGCCGGACGGCGCACCCTGCCCGCGAATGAAATCGTCCGGCTGTTCGACGCGGAGTACGGCACGCCCACACGCCAGTTCGACTTTGTCGCCTTCCTGGACGGACGGGAGACCCAGGGTGACGCCATCGAAGCGAACGCCGAGGCCTTCCGTTACACCTACCGTCGCATGAAGTGGGACATCGCCCAGGAGTAGGCCACACCATGACGGAAGACACGGCGAACGAGCTGCTGGACCTCGCCACCGCCCTCTATGAGCGGATGATTGCCCAGCAGCAGGCGAAGGTGCTGCGCCTGGCGCGCGAGGCGGTGCCCAACATCGGGCCGGAGGAGATGCGCAACCCGCACGACTTCCCCCAGTTGAAGGAGCACCCCTCCTTCGAGTTCGAGGACGGAATCCTGGCCGGACTGATTTCGGCGCACATGGCGCTGCGCGCGGAAATCAAGGGTCGGCTGCCTGCTACTCCCCCGGGGGCCTGACGCTCGGCTGCCTGCCTTTGCCGTAGGACCTTCCGTGGGTTACTGGTGCGCACCGTGAGCTTTCCCTCTGGATTCGGCCCGCCGCTGGCACGCGAGCGGCTGGTGTCTTCCCTGGCCGCGGATCCCCCGCGCCTGGACCTGGCGGCCCTGGCCATCGCCACGCTGGGCCGGGTGGACCTGGATGCGCCGGCGTGTCTGCACACGCTGGACGCGCTCGCGTGCCGGGTGCAGGTGGAGGCTGAAAGGCTCAGTGAGAAGGGCGAGGCCCTGGCCCCCCTGCGCGCCCTGCGCCACGTGCTGGCGGACATCGAGGGCTTCCGCGGCAACGAGGACGACTACCACGCCCCGGACAACAGCTTCCTGGACCGGGTGCTGGAGCGGAAGGTGGGGCTGCCGATAACCCTGTCGGTGCTCTACCTGGAGGTCGCGCGCCGCGCGGGCATCCCGCTGTACGGCGTCCCCTTCCCCGGCCACTTCCTGGTGGCGTGCGACGCGGGCGACCACAAGCTGGTGATGGATCCGTTCCACCACGGCGACATCCTCACCGAGCACGGCTGCGAGGAGCTCCTCAAGCGCGTGGCGCCGCAGCTCAAGTTCGACCGCGCGATGCTCGCGCCCGCGCCGGTGGAGCTCATCGCCTACCGCATGCTGTCCAACCTGCGCCGCGTGTACCTGGGGCGCGACGACAGCGAGCAGGGGCTGGCGGTGGTGGACCTGCTGCTGCTGCTGGCGCCGGACCACCCGGGCGAGCTGCGCACGCGCGCGGCGCTGCTCACCACGATGGGGGCCTACCGCGCGGCGCTCAAGGACGTGGAGCGGTGCCTGGAGCTGTCCCCGGACGCGCCGGACCGCGAGCGCCTGGAGCTGCACGCGCGCGAATTGCGCGCCCGGGCCGAGCTGCTCAACTAGGCGAAGTCCCCTGTGCCCCTGGCTGGAAGGAAGTCCCCGCATGTCGTCGGAGTCCGAGCCGAAGCTGAAGCCCTGGCCGCGCCTGCGCCGGGGGTTGGAGCATGACTTCGGCGTGGTGAAGGTGCGCGAGGACAAGGTGGCGGATCCGCGCACGCAGCAGGAGCACCCGCGCGTGCGCATGGAGTGCCCGGACTGGGTCAACGTCATCGCGGTGACGAAGGCGGACGAGCTGGTGATGGTGCGCCAGTTCCGCTTCGGCATCGACGCGCCGACGCTGGAGGTGCCCGGCGGCTGCATCGACCCGGGAGAGGCACCGGCCGCCGCCGCCGCGCGCGAGCTGGAAGAGGAGACGGGCTACCGCGCCGGGCGGCTGGAGGCCCTGGGCGTGGTGCACCCCAACCCGGCCTTCCAGCCCAACCGGTGCCACACCTTCCTGGCGCTCGACTGCGAGCGCGTGCACGCAGGGGACCCGGACGAGGGCGAGGACATCGTCGTGGAGCTGCACCCGCGCGCGGACGTGCCCCGGCTCATCCTGGAAGGTCACATCACGCACTCGCTGGTGGTGGTGGCCTTCTTCCTGGAGCGGCTGCGCGCGGAAGCAAGGCGCTAGGCCCCCTCGCGCTCCCACGTCCCGGAGCGGCCGCCGGACTTGTGGTCCAGCTGCACCGCTTCGATGACCATGCCCCGGTCCACGCTCTTGCACATGTCATAGACGGTGAGCGCCGCCGCGCACGCGGCCGTGAGCGCCTCCATCTCCACGCCCGTGCGGTCCACCGTCTTCACCCGCACGAGGACCTCCAGGCCTTCGTCCACGGGCGTGAGCGTCACGTCCACGCCCGCGAGCGCGATGGGGTGGCACAGGGGCACGAAGTCAGGGGTGCGCTTGGCGGCCATGATGCCCGCGATGCGCGCCGCGGCGAGCACGTCCCCCTTCTCCACCTGCCCCGCGAGGATGCGCTCGCGCGTCGCGGGCAGCATCCGCAGCCGGGCCGTGGCCACCGCCACGCGCTCCGTCTTCGGCTTGTCGCCGACGTCCACCATCTTCACCGGCCGGCCCCCTTCGCCACCGCGGCGAGCAGGTCGTCCGCCACGTCGTCCGGATCCTCCAGCCCCACGGACACGCGGATGAGGCTGTCGCGGATGCCCGCCTGGGCGCGCTCCTCGGGCGTCATCCGACGGGCGCTGGCGCTCGCCGCGTGCATCACCAGCGTGCCCACGTCCCCCAGGGACGGCCCGGGCTTGCACACCCGCAGCGCCTCCAGGAACCGGTCGCCCTCCTTCTGGCCCGCGCCCCGGATTTCGAACGCCACCATGGGCCCGAAGCCACCCTCCAGCACCCGGTCCGCCACCGCGTGGTCCGGATGGGACGCAAGGCCCGGGTAGATGACGCGCTCCAGGAGCGGCGAATCCGACAGTCGCTTCGCCACGTGCGCGGCGTGCTCGTTGTGGGCCTTCATGCGGACCGGCAGCGTGCGCAGGCCGCGCAGCGTGAGCCACGCCTCGAAGGGGCCCAGCACGTCACCCGACAGGATGCGCGCCGAGCGCAGCGGATCCATCCGCGCCTTCGAGCCGCTCACCGTGCCGCCCAAGGCGTCGCTGTGGCCGTTGAGCCACTTGCTGGTGGACTGCACCGCGTAGTCCGCGCCCAATTCCAGCGCGCGCTGCCCGAAGGGCGACGGGAAGGTCGCGTCCACCGCGAACACCGACCCCGCGTCGCGGCACGCCTTCGCGAGGGCGCGGATGTCCGGCACGCGCAGGAGCGGGTTGGAGATGCTCTCCGCCAGCACCATGCGCGGGCGCCACTCGCGGATGCGCGCGGGGGCCTCCGGGTCCGTCTGATTGAGCGGCCGCAGCTCCACGCCCCAGCGGGTGCACAGGTTCTTGTAGAGCAGCCGGGTGACGCCGTAGCCGTCCGTCGGCATCACCAGCACGTCGCCGGCCTTCCACGGCTGCGCGTCGAAGAGCGAGCGCAGCGCGGCCATGCCGCTGGCGTACGCGACACACGCCTCGGCTCCCTCCAGCGCCGCCACCGCCTCCTCCAGCAGCGCCGCGTTGGGCGCGCTGATGCGGGCGTAAGCGTAGTCCTTGCCGTCCAGCGCGTCGGACAGGTCGTCGCTGCTGTCGAACCAGTTCACCGCCGCCGGGAAGATGGGCGGCATGACGGGCACCGCCTTGCTCCCGGTCAACCGGGAGCCCGCGTGCACCGCCACCGTCTTCTGCTTCTTGCTCATTCGCCGTGCTCGATGAGCCAGCGCTCCGCGTCGATGGCGGCCATGCAGCCGGTGCCCGCGGCGGTGATGGCCTGGCGGTAGTAGCTGTCCTGCACGTCGCCGCAGGCGAAGACGCCGGGGATGTTGGTGCGCGTGCTGCCCGGCACCGTCTTGAGGTAGCCGCCCTGGTGCGTCTCCAGGATGCCCTGGAACAGCTCCGTGTTCGGCGTGTGGCCGATGGCGACGAACAGACCCGTGGCGGTGACGAGCTGGCTGTCGTTCGTCTTGAGGTTGCGCACCACCGCGCCCGTCATGCCCTTGTGGTTGCCCACGACCTCTTCCACCGCGGAGTTCCACAGGAAGGAGATCTTCGGGTTGTTGAGCGCGCGCTCCTGCATCACCTTGGAGGCGCGAAGGGTGTCACGGCGGTGGATGAGCGTGACGTGGTTGACGATCTTCGCCAGGTACGTGGCCTCTTCCATGGCCGTGTCCCCGCCGCCCACCACCAGCACGTCCTGCTTCTTGTAGAAGGCGCCGTCGCAGGTGGCGCACGCGGACACGCCGCGGTTCTTGTAGGTGTCCTCGCCCTTGACGTTCAGCCACTTGGCGGTGGCGCCGGTGGAGATGATGACCGTCTCGGAGCGCACCTGCATGCCGCTCTCGCTCTCCAGCAGGAAGGGCCGCTGGGAGAAGTCCACCTTGGTGATGTTCTCCATGTGCAGCGCGGTGCCGAAGCGCTCCGCCTGCTTCTGGAAGCGCTCCATCAGCTCCGGGCCGGTGATGGCCTCCGGGAAGCCGGGGTAGTTCTCCACGTCGGTGGTGACCATGAGCTGGCCACCGGGGACGCGCTGGGGGTGCTCCAGGGTGGGGCCACCGGCGAACACGACGGGCTCCAGGTTGGCGCGCGCCGCGTAGATGGCGGCCGTGTAGCCCGCGGGGCCCGAACCGATGATGGTGACCTTCTGAATCTTGTCCTGCGACACGGCGCCTCCTGCGCGGTTGCGTTTCCGGGCGGGGACGCTAACAGACGCCGCCCTCCAGGCCATGTTACGTACCTGGACCCTATGGATGCCGCTGTCCTCAAGAAGGTTGCGCTCTTCGAGGGATTGACCCAGGGCCAGCTCGCCAAGGTCGCCCGGATTGCCCAATCCCGGACCTATCCGGCGGGCGACTTCGTCTTCCGTGAAGGAGACACCGGCCAGGACATGTTCATCCTCGCCAGCGGCCGGGTGCGCATTTCCAAATCCGTGCCGGGCATTGGCGAGGAGGCGCTCGCCATCCTCGAAACCGGCCAGTATTTCGGGGAGATGGCGGTCATCGAGGATTCGCCCCGCTCCGCGGACGCCATCGCCCACAGCGACTGCACGGTGTGGGTCATCGAGCGGGCGAAGCTGGAC
Source organism: Corallococcus llansteffanensis (assembly GCF_003612055.1). GTDB lineage: Bacteria > Myxococcota > Myxococcia > Myxococcales > Myxococcaceae > Corallococcus > Corallococcus llansteffanensis. The sequence goes on along the minus strand of NZ_RAWB01000554.1, from coordinate 307 downwards.
CAGCTCATGTTCACGGACAAGGACCTGGCCTACGTGCTCCTCTGGACGTTCGTCCGCACGCTGAGCGAGCGGCTTCGCGAGACGAACGACAAGATCAAGGGCTTCTTCGCCATCTCCCGCTTCTAGCGGTCGAGCGTCACGTCCCTCCTGTCTCCTCGCGCGCCAAGAGCGCGGGTGGAGCACCGCTGTCCGTCCCGCGTCCGGGCCCCTTCGCGCGCACCTGGACGGGGCCATGCCCTGTGCCCGGGAGTGCGCCCTCAGGGCACATGCCTTGCTCTGGCGTGGGCAGCGTGGAGGGAGGCGGGAT
>NZ_RAWB01000553.1 GCF_003612055.1 Corallococcus llansteffanensis | reverse complement strand
CGTGGGGGCTGCCCTTGATGCCACACGCCATGAGCGACAGCGTCAGGGCGGTGGCGACACACAACCGGGGAAGGAGTCCGCGCATGGCTAGAACTTGATGGCCAGCGTGCCACGCACGGCGTGCGCGGTGCTGAGCTCCTGCCCGGGCAGGTTGAGGTCCTTCAGGCCGCTGAGCGGGAAGAGGATGCCGTAGTCGATGCCCGCCACGAAGCCGTCTTCCGTGATGTAGCGCGCGCCGATGTCCGCCTCCAGGCCCAGGCCCCGGCTGATGGAGGACGGCGTGGACTCCGCGTAGAACGCCTGCGAGTAGATGATGCTGCCGAAGACGTCGAAGCCCTCCGCGATGGAGTACTTGAGGCCCGGCTTCACGTAGAACGCATCCGTGACGCCGTTGAGGATGGAGCGCCACAGGATGAGGTCCACGCGGTAGTCGCGGTTGAAGCGGAAGTTGCGGATGGCGTTGTCGCTGCAGCCGCCGTTGTCGCAGCGGTACTGGCGGCCTTCCACGTCACCCGGCTCGGTGTTGCCCGCGTTGTCGCCGGTGCCGGAGCCCGTGCGGCCCGGGTAGTTGCCGAAGCCCGGCGCCTTGTCACCGGAGGCGAAGCCCAGCTCCACGCCCAGGTGCAGCTTGTTCTCGATGACGTGGAACTCCGTCTGGAGCACGCCGCCGAACTGCGCGATGCGCAGCGACTGGGTGGTGGGGTCGTTCGCCGTCAGCGCCCGCCCGTCGATGCTGCCCAGCTGGGCGGCGATCTCCGCCTCGATGCGGAACTTCTTCTCCGCGTACTTGAACCACAGGTCCGGCACGTACAGCGTGCCGCCGCGCGGGACGAAGGCCGGGGGGTTGACGCTCGCGCCCGGGGCGGCGTCCTCGAAGGGGACGCCCGTCTCCGTGACCGTCGCGTACCGCTGCGTGCGGTAGGTGAAGTACAGGCCGTAGTTGAGCACGCCCTGGTTGTTGTCCAGCTTGGCGCGCTCCTGCTGCTCGGTGTCGCGCCGCGCGATGGCCAGCACCAGGCTGTGGCTGTCGTCGGACTGGGTGAGGTCCACCGGCTCGCCCAGGGTGTTGGCGCGCTCGGTGGAGAGCCCTTCCGCGTTGAAGTCGATCATCGGCGTGACGTACCAGCCGGCGAACGGCTCGGTGACGAACTGGATGCGGTCCACCGTGTCGCCGTAGTCGCAGTCCAGGCAGTTGCCGTCGTTGCGCAGCATGCCCACGCCCCAGTGGCTGCCCATGCGGCCAAAGCGCAGGATGCCCACCGGCGTCGTCACCTCACCGTAGGCGCGCCGGACGTTGATGGAGTCCTTGAACGCGTTGACGGCGGAGTTGCCCGGGGTCTGGTTCTCCGAGAAGAGCGTGAACGTGTTGCGCCCGTCCGCGCTGTAGGCGCTGTCCGGGTTGGAGCCCAGCAGGATGTTGTCCAGGGCGTCCACCTGCACCTTGACCCGCACGTCTTCAGAGACGTTGAAGGAGGGGTCCAGGCGGAAGCGCATGTTGGCGCCCGCCTGCGTCCGCTCGGCGGAGGTGCGCGGCGAGCGCGTCCAGAACTGACGGCCCGAGGGCGTCCCGGACGCCAGCGGGAGCTTGTTCAGGTCGAACTTGTAGAAGAGCGTGGGGCGCACGCGCAGGTAGCCGTCGAGCGTGAACAGCTCCAGCTTGCGCTTCTCCTCCGTCCACTCCTCCTGCCAGTCGCTGTTGTTGGCCACGGCCTGGGTGGCCGTCTGCGCGCGGATGTCCTCGCGCAGCTCCTGGCGGGTGGCCTCCAGCCGCTGCTCCAGCTCCTCGCGGCTGACCGCGCCGTCGTTGGAAGCGGCGGCCGGAGCCGCGGGCGCGGGAGGAGGAGCTTCGGCGGGGGCCGACTCCTGGGGTGCCGCGGCGGGCGTGCCACCATCAGGCACCGGCGTCTGCGCGGTGGCCGTGGACGAGGCGACGAGCAGCGCCGCCAGCAGGACGTGAGGCATGGTCAACGGTCTCCGGGGCCACGACATGACGTGGCCGGTTTCAAAGGGCGGGCGATTCAAGCCATGCCCCCCTGGGGTGTCAACGTCTACGGGATCGGGGCTTCGCTCCCTCAACGGCCTTTTGCAAGCCCTTCACGGTCTTTCTGGCGGCAGCGGTCACTTTTGGGAGCGGCTGGCATGACGGACAGAAATGGGTGGTGCGCCCACCCTGGGTGAAGGACTCCACCGTCGTCCCGCACTTCGAGCAGGGCCCTTGCGCCCGGCCGTAGACGCGGAAGCGGTTCACCGACCCCCGCTCCTCCAGGTAGACGATGTCCTCGCCCTCCTGCTCCTTGAGGCCGAAGTCGAACGCGGCGTGGATGGCCTTCGCCAGGCGCATCCACTCGTCCGGCGTGAGGGACGCGGGGCTGCGCGCCGGGTGCACCCCCGCGCGGAAGAGCGCCTCCGCCGCGTGGATGTTGCCCAGGCCCGCGACTCTCCCCTGGTCCATCAGGGCCACCTTGAGGTCCTGTTTCGAACCTCCCACCGCCTCCTGGAGCTGGGGCCCGGTGAGGCCCTCCGTCAGCGGATCCCTCCCCAGGGCCTTCACCGCGGGCAGCTCCCACAGGCCCCGGGCCGGCGCGGGCTCCATCCGGCCGAAGAGGCGCGGATCACTGAAGTGGACGACGTGGCCGTCATCCAGGTGGAAGCGGGCGCGGCTGTAGGGGACGGCCTCGCCCTCCTGGCGGCGCACGAACTTGCCCGTCATTCCCAGGTGGGCCATCAGGCCATGGCCGCCCTCCAGGGTGAGCAGCAGGTACTTGCCCTTGCGCTCCACGGCCTCCACCCGGCCGGTGAGGCGGGCGAAGTGGGGCAGCTCCGCGCCCCGGAAGATGCGGGTGTCGTCCGCCTCCGCGCGCACGACGCGGCGGCCCTGGAACCAGCGCACGAGGTTGCGCCGGGCGATCTCCACTTCCGGTAGCTCTGGCATCCTGCCGGGGCACATAGCACCGCTTCCCCGCCCCGCGCATTCCCGGGCGGCGGGCTTGAGCCGCTCCCGCACCCTGTTCCGGCCGCTGGAAGACAGCCCGGCAGGCGGGGCTTGCCCGGGGGGAGCCGGCGTGAGTACGAGGGGCGGTAGACGTCAGCACCTCGCCACGAACCTCGCAGAGAAGGGACGAACTGCCCATGCAACGGATGGTCACCGCAATCCTGGCCCTCACCCTGGCCTCGGGCCTCACCGCGGGCTGCACGAAGCAGCGTGTGGGCGCGGAGAAGGCGCTCGCCCAGGTCTTCATCTCCGACGAACAGGAGAACCAGCTGGGCCTCCAGGTGAAGAAGGAGCTGGAGACGAAGGAGAACGTCAAGTACGTGCAGGACCCGGCGGTGGTGGACTACGTGCGCAGCATCTCCGCGCCCATCCTCGCGCAGGCCAACAAGGACCGCTCCGGGGTGAAGTGGAAGGTCAACGTCATCGACGACCCGAAGCAGGTCAACGCCTTCGCCACGCCGGGCGGCTTCCTCTACGTCTACACGGGCCTGCTGCTCGCGGCGGACACCGAGGCGGAGCTCGCGGGCGTCATGGCGCACGAGGCGGGCCACGTGGTGGGCCGGCACTCGGCGCGCGCGATGGTGAACGCCTACGGCCTGCAGACCATCACCCAGGTGGCGCTGGGCCAGAACCCGGGCACCGCCGCGCAGATCGCCGCGCAGCTCGCGGGTGGCGGCCTGCAGCTCGCGCACGGGCGCAGCGAGGAGACGGAGGCCGACGAGTACGGCGCGAAGTACGCCGCCGCGGCCGGGTTTGATCCGCGCGGCCTCATCAGCTTCTTCGAGAAGCTCCAGCAGATGCAGGGCTCGCAGCCCGCGGTGCTCAAGTGGCTCTCCACGCACCCCACGAACCAGGACCGCATCGCGCACCTGCAGAAGATCATCTCGCAGCAGGGCCTGACCGGCGGCCGCAACGCTCCGGGCGGGCTGACCGCCATCAAGGCGAAGCTGCCCAAGTAGTCCCCGGCCAGGCTCCGGCAGCTGCTCCCGCCCGCGCCGCGCGTCAGTGCACGGGCGGGCTGTCGTTGCCGTCCGGCAAGAGGCCGGGAGGCTCCGGATCCTTGCCTTGCGCCACCCGGCGCCGCCTGCGGAACAGGGCCAGCCGCGTCTTCTGGGCGCTGCTGGCGCTCTTGGCCGCGCCGGGCGTCTTGAGCGGCGGCTCCAGGGGCGCGGGCTCACCGAAGTCGCGCGCGCCCTTGGCCTTCCCCTGCACGGAGGCGTGCTCGAGGATGGCGTTGAGCTCCCCTCCGAGGATGAAGATGAGCCCGGAGAGGTAGAGCCACAGCATCAGCACCACCACGCCACCGATGGAGCCGTAGGTGACGTCGTACTTGCCGAAGTGCTCCACGTACTGGGTGAAGCCCCAGGTGCTGCCCAGCCACGCCAGGGTGCCAATCACCGAACCCGGGGTGATGTACTTGAAGCGCTGCCGCACGTCCGGCAGCAGGTAGTAGCAGAGCGACAGCATCAGCATCACCAGGCCCGCGGTGAACGGCCAGCGCAGCCAGGACCAGACGAGGTGGAACTCGTCGATGAGCGCCAGCTTGTCCGCCACCCATGCGCCCACGCGTCCGCCCAGCAGCAGGATGGCGAAGGACAGCGGAATCAGGAGCGTGCCCACGAGCGTCACCGTCAGCGCCAGCCCCTGCGTCTTCCAGTAGGGCCGGGACTCCGGCACGTCGTACGCCAGGTTGAGCGCCTTGCGCAGGGCGTCCACGCCGCGCGACGCGGACCAGAGCGCGATGAGCAGACCCACCGTGAGCAGCTTGGGCCGCGTCTCGCCGACGAGCGACGTCAGGTGCTGGCTGAGCACGCCCAGCGCGTCGCCGGGCACGAGCGGGCGGATGCGGTCCATCATCGCGTCCACGGCGCCGGGCGCGAACGGCAGGTACGCCACGAGCGTGACGAGGAAGAACAGGAACGGGAACAGCGAGAAGATGAAGTAGTAGGACAGCTGCGCCGCCACGTCGGTGACGGTGTCCTCCTCGATCTCCTTCCAGAAGCGCCGACCGAACTCCCTCCACGTCAGGTACTTGAGCCGTGGAAGCCCCATGTGGTTCCCCCTCCGGGTCTGTGGGGAGCCAATGTGTGAACGGTCCGGACTTTCGGCAGCAGGCAGCCAGCCGAGCGACCGGGGCGGGGACCGTCCAGTGTTCGCCGCTAGACGACCCCGGAGGGCAGGTAGCGGCCCAGCAGGGGGCGCAGGCGGGCGCGCACCTCGGCGGGGATGCGGGCGCGGTCGGTGAAGATGGCCAGCGCGAGCGCGCTGTCGCAGCGGCACACGGCCCGGGTGCCCGCGATGCGGGGCAGCGCGCGGCGCAGGAGGGCGGCGCCGTGGGCGGTGACGGCGTCCAGCCGCTGGGACAGCTGCACCTGGAGCGCCTCCGGCTCCTGGCCCGCGGGCTGGGGGCGCCAGGAGTCATGGTCGGTGGGCAGGGCGATGAGGGCGTAGTGCAGCTCCGCCTCGCGGGCGAGCCGGGCCTCGGGCATCGCGGTGAGGCCCACGAGGTCGCAGCCCCAGGTGCGGTACAGCTGGCTCTCCGCCTGGGTGCTGAGCGAGGGGCCCTCGATGCAGACGTAGGTGCCGGACGGGTGCACCACGGTGTCGCCCAGGCCGGCGGCGTCGGTGAGCGTCTGGCGCAGGGTGGCGCAGAAGGGCTGGGCCAGCTCCACGTGCACGGCGACGTCGTCGTAGAAGGTGCAGGGGCGGCGGTAGGTCCGGTCGATGACCTGATCCGGCAGCACGAGCTGGAGCGGCTGGATGTGCTCGCGCAAGGAGCCCACGGTGCCGGTGGCGAGGACGTGGGTGACACCCAGCATCTTCAGGGCGAAGAGGTTGGCGCGGTACGGGGAGCGGGTGGCGTTGTGGACGTGGCCCTGGCCGTGGCGGGAGACGAAGACGACGGGGACGCCCTCCAGCTCCGTGGCGACCATGGGCGAGCTGTGGGGGCCGAAGGGCGTCTCCACGGAGAGGTGTTCGCCCCGGCCCTGGAGCCCCAGGGCCTGGTAGAGGGCGTGGCCCCCGATGATGCCCACCTTGACCGCCGGCATGCGTCTCCCCTCGCCCGGGCGCCGGGCGTGGGCCCGACGATATCGCGGGGCCCTCCCCCGGGAAGCGCGGAAGACTGGTAGCTTTCACATTTGCCATGCGTCTTCTTCCGCGCCTCTTCGCCTTCACCGTCCTCTTCAGCACCTCCGCCCTGGCCGCCCCCATCCCTCCGGGATGCGAGGAGGACGCCGTCGCGTGCAAGGAGGACTGCACCATCGAGTACGGCGGCAACGGCAGCGCCATCCGCAAGCTGGCGCGCTGCTTCGAGGGCTGCACGGACCAGCGCTCCCAGTGCACCCGGAAGTTCAACGCGGTGAACGGCCGCGCGCCGGACGCCCCGGAGGCCGCGCCCGAGCGCAGGAACTCCAAGACGGAGGCCGCGAAGCTGCGCGAAATCGAGGAGAAGGACCGCAAGCGCGACGACGATCCGTTCGGCGACGAGGACAACAAGCCGGTGCGCGACCGCCCCGCGCGCGACGCCTACGACGACCCGCCGGAGCCGCCCCCGGAGCGCAAGGGCTACCGCGCGTCCGACGCCGAGCCCCCGAAGAAGCCCGCGAAGGGCGCCGCCAGCAGCCCCCGTCAGA
>NZ_RAWB01000552.1 GCF_003612055.1 Corallococcus llansteffanensis | reverse complement strand
CCCCCCACCCAACCGGCATGCCCCGGGGGATGTTGTCCGCCATGTTGTGATTGGCGTGGGAGTGTCGGGTCGTTAAACCTCCGGCCGGCATGCACAAGACCCACCTCGTTGGCGCCCGAACCCACAACCTGAAGGATTTGTCCGTCGACCTGGCGGAAGGAGAGTTCGTCTGCATCACCGGCGTGTCCGGTGGCGGCAAGTCGAGCCTCGCGCTGGACACGCTCTACGCGGAGGGCCAGCGCCGCTTCGTGGAGAGCTTCAGCCCGTATGCCCGGCAGTTCCTCGAGCGGCTGGAGCGGCCGCCGATGGTCGCCCTGGAGCCGGTGGCGGCGGGCGTGGCGGTGGACCGGCGCGCGCCGGTGAAGAGCTCGCGCTCCACGGTGGCGACGCTGGCGGACGTGGAGCCGTACCTGTCCGCGCTCTTTACCCGGGAGGCGATGCCGGTGTGCCCGGACTGCGGCGTGGAGGCGGTCCGCACCGACGCGCGCGTGGCCGCCCAGGCCGCCCTGCGCGAGCACCCGGACGCGCCCGCCGTCTTCACCTTCCCCGTGCGCATCCCGGACACGTCCGCGTTCCTGGACACGCGCGCCCGGCTGCTGAAGGACGGCTTCCACCGGCTGATGGTGCAGGGCGAGGTGAAGGAACTGGAGACGCTCAAGCCGGGCGAGGCCACGGACTCCGGGGGCGTGGCGCAGGTGGTGGTGGACCGGCTGAAGCTGTCGGACGCGAACCTGTCGCGCGTCACCCAGGCGCTGGAGGATGCGTGGGCGCGCTCGGACGGTGACGCGCTCCTGTTCCTGCCGGAGTCCGCGCCGAAGCGGCTGCGCCGGGGGCTCGTGTGTCCGAAGTGCGCGAAGGAGTTCGAGCCCGCGCGGCCGGGCCTCTTCAGCTACCAGAGCCCGGTGGGCGCGTGCGCGCCGTGCCGGGGCTTCGGGCGCACCATCGGCATCGACTGGGGGAAGGTGATCCCCAACCCGGCGCTGAGCCTGGCCCAGGGCGCCATCCGGCCGTGGTCCGGCCAGTCCACGAGCTGGGAGCGGGACATGCTTCAGCGCTGGTGCCGGCAGAAGGGCATCCCGCTCGACAGGCCGTGGGAGCAGCTCACCGAGGCGCAGCGCGAGTCGGTGCTCCAGGGCTCCGGCGGCTACGACGAGGGCCGCGCGTACCCGGGCGTGCGCGCGTGGTTCAAGTGGATGGAGGGCCGCACGTACAAGATGCACGTGCGCGTGCTGCTGGCGCGCTACCGCGCGTACACGCTCTGCGAGGCCTGCAATGGCGCGCGGCTCAATGAGCAGGCCCGCGCGTGGCGCGTGGGCGGGTTGGACCTGCCGGGCTGGCACGGGCTGGAGCTGACGGACGGCCTTGCGCGCCTGGACGCGCTGCGCACGCTCACGGGGCAGGGGGACCTGGCGCGGCGCGAGCTGGCCGGGCGCCTGCGCTACCTGCAGCGGGTGGGCCTGGGCTACCTCACGTTGGACCGGCCCGCGCGCACGCTGTCCGGGGGCGAGGCGCAGCGCGTGTCGCTCACCGCGGCCCTGGGCACGTCGCTCACGGGCGCGCTCTTCGTGCTGGACGAGCCCACCGTGGGCCTGCACCCGGGGGACGTGCCGCCGCTCACGGAGGCCATCGCGGAGCTGGCGGACCGGGGCAACATCGCGCTGGTCATCGAGCATGATCCGCTGGTCATCCGCTCCGCGCACCGCGTGCTGGAGCTGGGCCCGGGCGCCGGGCGCCAGGGCGGGACGCTGTGCTTCGACGGCACCCCGGAGGCGCTGGCGAAGCGGCAGGACCTGCCCACCGGAAGGATGCTGGCGGGAGGCACGGAGGCGCCCCGCACGCCGCGTATCCGCACGGGGGAGCTGGTCATCCGCGACGCGCGCGAGCACAACCTGAAGGACGTGTCGGTGCGCGTGCCGCTGGGCGTGCTGTGCGCCATCACCGGCCCCAGCGGCTCCGGCAAGAGCACACTGATGGACGAGGTGCTCTACCGGCACCTGGCCCGGGGCCTGGGCGTCAAGGACGTGGAGACCCCCGGCGACGTGGGGGCGGTGGAGGGCGGCGCGCAGGTGGAGGCCATCACCTTCGTGGACCAGTCCCCGCTGGGGCGCACGTCGCGCGGCAACGCGGCCACGTACACCAAGGCGTGGGACCGGCTGCGCGAGCGCTTCGCGTCGGAGCCCGAGGCGGAGGTGCGGGGCCTCACGTCCGCGCACTTCTCCTTCAACGTGGACAAGGGCCGCTGCGAGGCGTGCTCGGGCGAGGGCTACGAGACGGTGGAGATGCAGTTCCTCGCGGACGTGGCCCTCTTGTGCGCGGTGTGCCGGGGCCGGCGCTTCAAGGAGGAGGTGCTCGCCGTCCGGCACCATGGCTTCAGCGTGGCGCAGGTGCTGGAGATGACGCTGGATGAGGTGCTCCAGCACTTCGGCGACGACGCGGCGCTCAAGCGCACGCTGGGCCCGGCGCAGCGGCTGGGCCTGGGCTACCTGCCCCTGGGCCAGCCCTTGTCCACGCTGTCCGGTGGAGAAGCGCAGCGACTGAAGCTCGCGCGCGCCTTGGCGAGCGACGCGAAGGGCACGCTGTTCCTCATCGACGAGCCAAGCGCCGGCCTCCACGCGGAGGACGTGCGGCACGTGATGGCGTCGCTGCACGCGCTGGTGGACCGGGGCGCGAGTGTGCTGGTGGTGGACCACGACGTGTCGGTGATGAAGGGCTCGGACTGGATCATCGACCTGGGGCCCAAGGGCGGCCGGGACGGTGGCCGGCTGGTGGCGGAGGGCACGCCCGCGGACGTCGCGAAGGTGAAGGGCAGCGCCACCGCCGCCGCGCTCCGGGGTGAGGGCAAGCCGCTGGCCCGCACGGTGAAGCTGCGCAAGCCGGGCAAGGAGGCCGCGCCCGCCATCGAGGTGGAGCACGCGCGCGAGCACAACCTCCAGGATGTGTCGTGCCGCATCCCGCTGGGGAAGATGACGGTGGTGACGGGGCCCAGCGGCTCCGGCAAGAGCTCGCTGGTGTTCGACGTCGTCTTCGCCGAAGGCCAGCGCCGCTTCCTGGAGACGCTGACGCCCTACGCGCGGCAGTTCCTCCCCACGCTGCCGCGTCCGGATGTGGAGCGGATCAGCAGCATCCCGCCCACCGTGGCGCTGGAGCAGCGCACGTCCCGCGCGGGCGCCACCAGCACCGTGGCCACCGTCACGGAGGTGGCCCACTACCTGCGCCTGATGTACGCGAAGATTGGCGAGCCGCACTGCCCGCACGACGACACGCCCATTGGCGCCACCACGCCCGCGGCGCTCTTCGCGCAGGTGACGGCGACGAAGGGCGACGGGCAGGTGCTGGCGCCCGCGGTGCGGGCTCGCAAGGGCACGTACCTGGACGTCTTCACGGCGGCGGCCCGGGCGGACATCACGCAGGCCATCGTGGACGGGGAGCTGGTCTCCACGGACAACCCGCCGCGCCTGACGAAGACGAAGGAGCACGACATCGACCTCGTGATGTACGAGGGCAAGTTCGCGAAGCTGCCGCGCGAGGTGTTCGAGTCGTCGCTCAACTGGGGCAAGGGCGCGCTGAAGGTCCGCGCGGGCCGGGCGGAGACGCTCCTGTCCAGCGAGCGCACCTGTCCGAAGTGCGGCACCGCCGTGCCGGAGCTGGATCCGCGCTGGTTCTCCTTCAACACGAAGCAGGGCCGGTGCGAGTCGTGCGAGGGCACCGGCGTGCAGGGCGGCGCGACGGCGATGGCCGAGGGCGAGACGGCCCCGTGCAGGGCGTGCGGCGGCAGCCGGCTGTCCCCCGTGCCTCGCGCGGTGCGGCTGGAGGGCGCGCGCTACCACGAGGTGGTGCAGGCGTCGGTGACGTCCACGCTCGCGCGCGTGCGCACCTGGAAGCTCAAGGGCGACCGGGCGCTGCTGGGTGAGACGGCGCGGCAGGAGATGGTGCGGCGGCTGGAGTTCCTGGAGCGCGTGGGCCTGGGCTACCTGTCCCTGGACCGCAACGCGGGCACGCTGTCCGGTGGGGAGATGCAGCGGCTGCGGCTGTCCGCGCAATTGGGCGCGGGCCTCACCGGCGCGCTGTACGTGCTGGACGAGCCCACCATCGGCCTGCACCCGCGCGACACGCACCGGCTGCTCGACAACCTGCGCGCGCTCGTGGACACGGGCTCCACGGTGCTGGTGGTGGAGCATGACTCGGACACCATCCGCGCCGCGGATCACCTGCTCGACCTGGGGCCCACGGGCGGCCGGGGCGGCGGCCACATCCTGGCGGAGGGCGCGCCGGACGTGGTGCTGGAGTCGGACTCGCCCACCGCGCTGGCCCTGCGCGCCGCGCAGGTGCGGCCCCCGTCAGGGCGGGGCGAGCCCCAGGCGTGGGTGGAGCTGAAGGGCGCGCGCGCGAACAACCTCCAGCGCGTGGACCTGCGGCTGCCGGTGGGCCGGCTCAACGTCGTCTCCGGCGTGTCGGGCTCCGGCAAGAGCACGCTCATCCGTCAGGTGCTGTACCCGGCGCTGCGCGACCGGCTGGGGCTCGTCACCTCGAAGGCCGGGGCGTTCGACTCGCTCAAGGGCGTGGAGTCCATCAAGCGGGTGCTGTCGGTGGACCAGTCACCCATCGGCCGCACGCCGCGCTCGGTGCCGGCCACGTTCCTGGGCATCTGGGACGAGCTGCGCCGCGTGTTCGCGGCCACGCCCGAGGCGAAGATTCGCGGCTTCGGGCCCGCGCGCTTCTCCTTCAACACCGCGAGCGGCGGACGCTGCAAGGTGTGCGAAGGGCAGGGCGCCATCTCCCACGAGATGTCCTTCCTGCCGGATGTCGTCACGCCGTGCGAGGCCTGCAACGGCGCGCGCTTCGACGCCGCCACGCTGGAGGTGCGCTACCACGGCCTCACCGTGGGCGACGTGCTGCGCCTGTCCGCGGACGAGGCCAAGGACGTCTTCCGCTCCCTGCCCAAGGTGGCCGCGCCGCTGGTGTGCCTGGCGGACCTGGGCGTGGGCTACCTGCAGCTGGGCCAGGGCTCCAACACGCTGTCCGGCGGCGAGGCGCAGCGGCTCAAGCTGGCCGCGGAGCTGACGGCCACCTCCCGGCACGAGCCCACGCTGTACGTGCTGGACGAGCCCACCACGGGCCTGCACCTGGGCGACGTGGAGAAGCTCATCACCTTCCTGGGCCGGCTGGTGGACCGGGGCGACACGCTGGTCGTCATCGAGCACCACCCGTCCGTCATCGCCGCGGGCGACCACGTCGTGGAGCTGGGGCCGGAGGGCGGGGAGGGCGGAGGCCGCATCGTGGGCGAGGGCACGCCCCGCGAGGTGGCGAAGCTCAAGACGCCCACGGGCCGGGTGCTCAAGACGGTTTTTTCCACTGAAGAACCCAAGGCCCGCGTCGCTTCGCGGGGACGGTGAAACCTTGCGCCCCTTCCGGCATCCTGCGCGTCGCATGCGAACCCCACTGCTGTTCACCGTCGCGACGGTGCTCTCCCTCTCCTCGGTTGCCTCCGCCGAGGACAAGAAGACCGAGAAGAAAGCCATGTCCTTCCACCAGCTCTCCGCCAACCGGCTCGACGGCAAGCCCGAGAAGCTGTCGGACTTCCAGGGCAAGGTCGCCCTCGTCGTGAACACCGCCTCGGAGTGTGGCTACACGCCGCAGTACAAGGGCCTGGAGGCGCTGTACGCGGGCTACAAGGACAAGGGCGTCGTCGTCCTGGGCTTCCCGTCCAACGACTTCGGCGGGCAGGAGCCGGGCACGTCGCAGGAGATCGCGAAGTTCTGCGAGCTGCGCTTCAAGGTCACCTTCCCCATGTTCGAGAAGGTGAAGACGAAGGGCGAGGGCCAGTCCCCCGTCTACGCGTTCCTCGCGAAGGACCACGGCGAGCCCAAGTGGAACTTCCACAAGTACGTGGTGGGCAAGGACGGCCAGGTGAAGGCCGCCTTCCCCAGCAGCGTCACGCCCGACAGTCCGGAGCTGAAGGCCGCGCTCGACAAGGCGCTCGCGGAGAAGTGACGCGGGTTCCCCCCAGCGGGCCCGCCTAGTCCTGCTGCTCCGGCTTGGGCGGGAAGCGCTCCAGCATCTTCGTCACGCCCTCTTCGAGCTTCTTCGGGTTGCTCTGGATGCTGGGGCTGTCGCCCAGGTTGCGCTGGGCCGTGCCGCGCCAGACGAGCGTCTTCGCCTTCGCGTCCACCACGTCGAGGATGAGCGTGCCCACGTCGTACTGGCGCAGGTAGGCGCCGCCTCCGTAGGGCCCGTAGAACGAGCCCCAGAACGGATCCCACGGGTAGCCGTAGTAGCTGTTCGCCGCATCCTCGGACAGCCGCGTGTCGATGGCGCCCTGCCACCCGACGAGGAAGTCCGGGTTCGCGTCCGGCTCCACCTTCCGGTAGCCGCGCGACTGGAGGTTGCTGTCCACCGCGCTCTTCACCTGGGCGTCGGTGATGGCGTTGTTGATGCGCGTGTCCTGGCTCTTCTGCGGCTGCGACATCCACGCGTAGGTGCGGAAGTTGTCGATCCGCGCCACGGCGGCGGGGTCGTAGTTGGTGCCCACGTCCACGCCTGAGCACGAAGCGAGCCCGAGGACCACCAGGACGGGAACGACACGGGACAGCAGACGCATGGGGGGCTCCTGGGGGCGGAGGAAGGTGCCCCGGGGAGGGAC
>NZ_RAWB01000551.1 GCF_003612055.1 Corallococcus llansteffanensis | reverse complement strand
GACCTCCCGGACGCGGATCCCGGCTGGAGGCGCGGGCGGGGGCCTTGGTGGCGTGGCTCGCCAGCGCGCGGTGGCGCGAGGGGCCTTCGGTCTCACGCGCGATGCGCTGGGCCTCCTCGACGTGGGCCTCGGCGCGCTCGGTGGCCACGAGGCGCGGGCGCTGCGAGGCGCGCACCTCCTCCTTCGTGTCCTCCGTGTACTCGAAGTGGAACAGGCGCTTGATGACGAGCGTGGCGTACGCGCCCGGGGGCAGCGTGAAGGCCACGTTGACCTTGATGGCGCCGCGGTTCACGTCGTCGTTCTGCGTGCGGCCCACGACGAGCTTGTGCGGGAACATCAGGAGCGGGCGCTGCTCCTCCTTGAAGTACAGCAGCCGCTCCGCGTTCTTGATGCGCAGGTCGGAAAGCTGGAGCTTCTCCTTGCCCAGCACCCACGCCATGGCCTCCGCCACCTTCGGATCCTTGAAGGTGGTGTCCGGCCCGACGAGCGGGAACGTCGCCTCGCGCAGCGTGGCCAGCACCTCCGGGCTCGCGTCCCGGAAGTGCAGCAGCGTGCCGGCCTGGTAGCGCATGGGGAACATGTGCTCGCGCGGCAAGAGCAGCTGCAGGTAGCGCCGGACGCCCTCGTTCCAGAGGTAGCTCTGGTATTCGAAGAGGATCATCGCCCGGTAGTCCGAGTCGATCTGCAGGAACGCCCGCATCCAGTCGCCCGGCTGGTCGCGCAGGCTCTTCAGGATGCGGTGGTACTTCTTCGCGCCCTCGAAGGGCACGCGCGCGTCCCAGCGGCCCCAGTTGTCGCGCCAGAAGCCCTTCACCTTGGCGTCCTCGGTGCGATCCAGCTCCGAGGGGCGGGCGAAGTAGTTGTGCAGCGCGGCCTCGAAGTCGCCGCGGATGATGTCCTTGGCGATGAAGCCCTGGCCGTGCTTGAGCGCGCCGAAGCGCTGGCTGTCGAAGTAGTTCACGACGCCCAGGCGGTTGACCTCGGCGGTGGCCAGGTTGAGCGGCGCCAGCGAGTCGTGCGACATGTCTCGCACGGTGACGGAGAAGCGGTTGGACGTGATGTTGCGCGCGGAGAGCGCCTTGTCCGTGCGGCCCAGGAACTTCAGGCGCAGGTCGGGCTCCTGCATGTCCACGTCCGCGCCGTCCACCGCGATGATCTGCTCGGTGCGGCCCTGCTTGTCCTTCAGGCCGCAGTAGCTGATGGAGCCCGGCTTCAAGCCGAACTTGGTGATGATGCGGTTGACCGCGTCGAAGGTGGACAGCTTCTGCTTGTCCATGAGGTAGACACGATGCCGCCCATTGGCGGCCTCGTCGAAGCGGTAGGACTCCTTCACGGAGAAGTCCTCGGGTTTTTGCTTGATTCGCACGACACCCCCTTACCAGCGTGGACGCGCGGATTGAAGCGTTCACACTGGAAATGGGCTTAACCTGCAACCCCATGAGACCTCTTCCCGTCCTGCTGCTTCTTGGACTCGCCGGCCTCACCGCTGGCTGTGCCACCCCGCTCTCCACGATGCAGACCGCGAAGACGCTGTCGCCCGGACAGGTCCAGGTGACGGGGAGCGTGGGGGTGTTCGTGCCGGTGGGGACCTTCGCCCAGGTGGTGGACGTGGGCATCGACCAGGGTCGGGAGGCGAAGGACGCCATCGAGGAGGGACGCCCCTACGAGCTGACCGAGGAGGATCAGCAGCGCCTGCTCACCGCGGGCGTCGCGCTGGTGGTGGCCCCGCCGGGCGTCAACCCGGAGCTGATGGTGCGGGTGGGCGTGCTGGACGGGCTGGACCTGGGCGGGCGCTACAGCGGCAATTCCCTGCGGTTCGACGGCAAGGTGCGGCTGGCCCACGGGGGGAAGGACAACCACCGCTCCTATGACCTGGCCCTGGGACTGGGGGTGTCCAAGCACCTGTTCTCCGGGGCGGTGCTGGACGTGCTGGAGGTGGTGCAGCTGGGGGACTTCAGCCGCTTCGACGTGGAGGTGCCCCTGTACCTGAGCGCTGAATACGGGGACGTGTTCAAGCTCTATGGCGCCCCCAAGTACGTCTACAGCCACACCCGCATGGACCCGGAGCTGGTGGACTTCTCCAAGCAGGGCGCGCCGGTGACGGGCTTCGACGTGAGCCTGCCGGCCACGGTGAGCAGCCACTTCGTGGGCTCCACGGTGGGCATCGCGCTGGGGTACCGCTACGTCCACATCTACGCCGAGCTGACGGGGGGCTACGCCTTCTGCAGGCCGAACATCTTCGGGGCGAAGCGGGACATCGGTGGAATGACCTTCCTGCCGTCCTTCGGGTTGGCCTTCCGCTCGCCGGGCCGGAAGCCCACCGCGTCGGCGGCACCCGCTGCCCCGGGGACGGTGGCCCCGCCTTCGATATGAGCGGGGGTTTCCAGGAGACTGACCGGCCGTGCAGGGCGCCGGTGGCCAGCCCGTGGGGGGTGGACGCGAGCGTTCCTTTGGGGCAGAAGGCTCTGGTAGTGTCCGGGCCGGTGAGGATTCGCGCGTGAACCAGGCACCCGCCCCATTCCCGCCCAGGTCCGGGTCGCACCCGCGCGGGCCGCACCTGACGGGGCGGTTCGCGGACGGGACGCTGGGGGAGTTTCCCCTGGGACCGACGACGTCGCTCGGCCGTCATCCGTCCAACACGCTCCGGCTCGTGGACCGCGAGGTGTCCAAGGAGCACGCCACCATCGAGAAGGTGGGGCGCGACTTCGTCCTGCGCGACCTGAACTCGTCCAACGGCACCTTCGTCAACGGGCGCCGGGTGACGGCGGAGATGCGGCTGCGCGACGGGGATGAGATCGCCCTGGGCTCCTCGCGGCTCGTCTTCCACAGCGGAGAAGCCGCGCCGGGCCAGGGCAACCCGCCCACGCTGCCGGGCGTGACGGTGGTGGCGAACGCCGTCTCCATGCCGGCCTTCCTGGCGCAGATGGACCAGGTGCCGCAGAACTTCCGCCCGTCCGAACAGGTGACGGACACCGCCGCGCTGCGCCGGGACTACGAGAAGCTGCGCATCGCGCACGAGTTCCACCGGCAGGTGAGCCTCAAGGGCAACCAGGCCGACCTGTTCGAGCAGATCCTGAAGGTGGCCTTCGAGCTGCTCGCGGCCGACCACGGCGTCATCCTGAAGGTGGGCGTGGAGGGGGAGTTCATCCCGGCCGCGGTGCACCACCGGCAGGGCAAGCAGGTGAACGTCATGCTGTCGGACACCGTGCTCAAGCGCGTGGTGGAGACAGGCAAGGCGGTGCTGACGGCGGACGCCATCATCGACGAGCGCTTCTCCGCTGCGGAGAGCATCGTGGCGCAGGGCATCCGCTCCGCCATGGCGGTGCCGCTGATGGTGAACGGCGACATCCAGGCGGTGCTGTTCCTGGACAGCCGGCAGCAGATCAACGCCTTCTCGGAGAAGGACCTGACCATCCTGTCCGGCATCGCCGCGCAGGCGGGCATCGCGCTGGAGAACGCGGCGCTGGCCGAGCAGATCCGCAACGAGGCGGTGACGCGCGCGGAGCTGTCGCGCTTCCTGTCCAAGGCGGTGGCGGACGCGGTGATCAACGGCGGCACGGAGGACCTGCGCCAGAGCCGGCTCGCGGAGGTGAGCTGCCTGTTCGCGGACATCCGCGGCTTCACCACCCTGGCGGAGAGCGACTCGCCGCAGGAGGTGGTGTCGATGCTCAACAGCTTCTTCACCGCCATGGCGGACGTGGTGTTCCGCTACGAGGGCAACCTGGACAAGTTCATCGGGGACTGCGTGATGGCGGTGTGGGGTCCGCCCTCGTCGCACCCGGATGATCCAGCCCGGGCGCTGCGGGCGGCGCTGGAGATGCAGGACGCCGTCACGGAGCTCAACCGGCAGCGGGTGCTGGACGGCAAGAAGCCGATTGAAGTGGGCATCGGCGTCAACACGGGGCAGGCCGTCGTGGGCTACATGGGCAGCGCGGAGCGGCACGAGTTCACCGCCATTGGCGACACCGTCAACACCGCGTCGCGGCTGTGCGGCATCGCCAAGAGCGGCGAGGTGCTGGCGTCGGAGGCGACGGTGCGCAAGTCCGGGCCGGGCTTCGACGTGGAGGAGCTGCCCATGCTCCAGGTGAAGGGCAAGGAGAAGGGCGTGCAGACCTTCCGCGTGCATGGCGCGGAGCTGACCACCTCCACCTCCCGCAAGGTGCGCTGAGCGTGCGCGCCATGACCACGACGCAGTCCTGCCCCAACTGCGGCACGGTGCACGACACCCGGGTGTACGTGAGCGGCCAGAAGGTGGTGTGCCGCTGCGGCATCCGCTTCGAGGTCCGCCGCGCGGACGTGTCCGGCATCCGGACGGCCGAGCCGTCGGTCAGCCGGCCGCCGGTCCGCGCCGAAGAAGAGCCAGGCGTCGCGGTGACGTTCGTGCCGCGCACGGTGGGAAATCCGCCGGAATCGATGTCACCTTCCGCCGCCCCCGGTGTTGGGGAAGGCAGGGAGGACAGCAGGGTGGGACAGGAGACGGAGCCACGCGACGCACCTTCGGGAGCCCCGGTCATGGCCGGGCCGCCCCTGGAGCCCGTGCGGGCGGAGTCCGTCGCCGGGTCCCCAGGGGGCACCGCGATGGCGATGAACGTCCTGCGACCGGATGGGGTGGGGAAGTCAGGCGAGGGTGAGGTGCCCGTGGCGCTCGCGCCGGCCGCGGAGGAGGGCCCTCGGGCGCACACGTCGCACACTTCCGGGGTGGCGCTGCCGTCGTCGGAGCCGGCGCCCGCGGACGCGTCCCTGGACGGGGAAACGGTGCTGCGCCCGAAGCCGCCTGCCGCCCCTCAGCCCCGGCCCCCGCTGGACACGGGCTTCCGGGCGGAGAACGCGGAGACGGTGGTGTCGGGCGCGAAGCCCCGGCTCCCGGGCCTGGAACTGCTGGAGGTGCTGGGGCGCGGCGGCATGGGCGAGGTGTGGCTCGCGCGCCAGCAGTCCCTGGGGCGCACGGTCGCGGTGAAGGTGCTGCCGCCCCGGCTGGCGAAGGACGCGGAGTTCGTGTCGCGCTTCGACAAGGAGGCCACGGCGCTCGCGGCCCTGAGCCACCCCAACATCGTGCAGATCATCGACCGGGGCGTGGAGGGCGAGCACTACTACTTCGTCATGGAGTACGTGGAGGGCCAGTCGCTGCGCCACGCGCTGAGCGGCGCGGATCCGCTGCCGCCCCAGCAGGTGCTGAAGATCCTGCTGCAGGTGGCGCGCGCGGTGGAGGCCGCGCACGACAAGAACATCATCCACCGCGACCTCAAGCCGGAGAACATCCTGCTGGACGGGCGGCTGCACGCGAAGGTGGCGGACTTCGGGCTCGCGGGCATCCGGCAGCCGGACTCCGTGAAGCAGCTCACCGCCACCGCGGTGGCCATGGGCACGCTCAACTACATGGCCCCGGAGCAGCGCCGGGACGCGAAGAACGTGGACGGCAGGGCCGACCTCTTCTCGCTGGGCGTGATGATGTACGAGGCGCTCACCGGCGAATTGCCCGTGGGCCGCTTCAAGCTGCCGTCCCAGCGCGTGCGCGGCATGGATCCGCGCGTGGATCCGGTGGTGGAGCGGCTGCTGGAGACGGACCGCGAGGCGCGCTACGCGACCGCCACCGAGGTGTGCGAGGCGCTGGAGGCCCTGGTGTCGTCCACGTCGTCGCCGCACGTGGTGGCCCCGGCGTCGGAGCTGGCACGGCGCCAGGACCTGGCGCCCGCGGGCAGGGCCGCGTCCGGGCCCGAGGCCGTCATCCTGGACACGCTCCACGCGGGCTGGGGCCGGGTGCGCACCGGCCTGTCCGTGGTGGGAGGCCTGGCGCTGCTGGGCTTCGCGGTGCGCGCCTTCGTGGGGCCGGTGAGCCTGCACCTGGGCCAGGACGACAAGTACGTCCTCGGCTCCCAGGGCCTGAAGGTGAAGCCGGGGCAGGCGCACTGGCCGCCCAACACGGAGGGCGAGGTCTTCGCAGGCCTCAAGCTCACGCCGCCCACGGGCAACGGCACGGCCTCCACGCTGGAGGTGGGCTTCACCGAGGGCACGGAGGAGATCAACGTCCACAGCGGCGACTGGCGCATGGTGGACGGCGAGCTGCAGGTGCAGCAGGGCGGCATGGAGACGGACGGCGACCGGCTGGTGCCTCGCGCCTACCTGGCCCACCGCTACTTCACGAGCGACGACTTCACGGCGGAGGTGTTGATGGACGTGAAGCCGCTGGGCCGCGAGTTCTCGGTGGAGGAGGACGGGCAGCACTTCGGTGAGCTGGCGTTCCGCATCCGCGACGTGCAGGTGTCCGTCTTCGCCATCCCGGACGTGGGCATGCGCCTGTCGTGGCGCTACTTCTCCGAGGACGGGCGCGAGGTCGTGGGCAACAGCGCCGACGACACCCGGAACCTCGTCGGGGACGAGATGCCGCTGCCCCGGCAGCCGGGCCCGCTGCTGGTGCGCCTGCAGCTCAAGAAGCAGAAGAACGGCGTGCGGGTGGACGCCTTCCTCAACAAGAAGCTGTTCGCCAGCAAGATGCTCCCGGGCTTCGAGGGCCGTGTGGGCAAGCTGGCCCTGGGGTGCCGCAACCTCAAGTGCACCTTCGATGACCTGAAGGTCGTGAGCCCGCTGCAGGCCCGCCCGGTGCGCCGCGTCGCCACGGGCGCCGAGTAGCCCCTCCCCCGGGT
>NZ_RAWB01000550.1 GCF_003612055.1 Corallococcus llansteffanensis | reverse complement strand
GTCCTGGGCGAGGGCGGGCGCGGAGAGTAGGAGCAGGGCCAGGGACCAGCGACGCATGGGACCTCCGAAAGAGCGCGGCAGCGTAGCAGAGGCCCGCGCATCCTGGACCTCCGAGCGGGCGGGCGTCGGACAGGACCTTCGAACGGCACAACGCACCGCGTGCATGTGAGGGCGGACGTTGGTATGGGGGGCGCCCGATGCCCAAGCGTACCGATATCCGGAAGGTTCTTGTGATTGGCTCGGGCCCGATTGTCATCGGGCAGGCCGTCGAGTTCGACTACTCAGGCACCCAGGCGATCAAGGCGCTTCGGGACGAGGGCGTGGAGGTGGTGCTGCTCAACAGCAACCCCGCCACGGTGATGACGGACCCAGAGTTCGCGCACCGCACCTACATTGAACCCATCACCGTGGAGGCGGCGGAGAAGATCCTCGCCGCTGAACGCCCGGACTCCCTCCTGCCGACCATGGGCGGGCAGACGGCGCTCAACCTGGCCAAGGCCCTGGCGGAGAAGGGCATCCTGGAGAAGTACGGGGTGCGCCTCATCGGCGCGTCGCTGGACGCCATCAACAAGGCGGAGGACCGGCAGCTCTTCAAGGCGGCCATGCAGAAGATTGGCGTGGCGCTGCCCCGCAGCGGCTACGCGACGACGCTGACGGACGCGATGGCGCTGGCGGAGGACATCGGCTTCCCGGCCATCATCCGTCCCTCGTTCACGCTGGGCGGCACGGGCGGCGGCATCGCGTACAACCGCGAGGAGTTCGAGGCCATCTGCCGCTCGGGCCTCAAGGCGAGCCCCACCTCCACCATCCTCGTGGAGGAGAGCGTGCTCGGCTGGAAGGAGTACGAGCTGGAGGTGGTCCGCGACTCGGCGGACAACGTCATCATCATCTGCTCCATCGAGAACCTGGATCCGATGGGCGTGCACACCGGTGACTCCATCACCGTGGCGCCCGCGCAGACGCTGACGGACCGCGAATACCAGCGCATGCGGCAGGCGTCGCTCGCCATCATCCGCGAGATTGGCGTGGAGACGGGCGGCTCCAACATCCAGTTCGGCATCCACCCGCAGGACGGCCGCATGGTCGTCATCGAGATGAACCCGCGCGTGTCGCGCTCCAGCGCGCTGGCGTCCAAGGCGACGGGCTACCCCATCGCGAAGATCGCCGCGAAGCTGGCGCTGGGCTACACGCTGGACGAATTGCGCAACGACATCACCCGCGACACGCCGGCCTCCTTCGAGCCGACGCTGGACTACGTGGTGGTGAAGGTGCCGCGCTTCAACTTCGAGAAGTTCCCCAAGGCGGACCGCACGCTGACGACGAGCATGCGCTCGGTGGGCGAGGTGATGGCCATTGGCCGCACCTTCCCCGAGGCCTACATGAAGGCGCTGCGCTCCATGGAGCTGGGGCGCGTGGGCCTGGAGTCGCCGGAGCTGCCCTCGGAGAAAGAGGAGCGGGAGAAGGTGCTGCGCGAGGGCCTGCGCGTGCCCCGGCCGGAGCGGCCGTGGTTCGTGTCCCAGGCGTTCCGCGAGGGCCTGACGGTGGATCAGGTGCACCAGCTGTCGCGCATCGACCCGTGGTTCCTGCGGCACATCGAAGCGCTGGTGCACGAGGCGCAGATGCTGGCGGACCACGGCCGGTTGGATCAGCTCCCGGACGACGTGCTCCGGCAGGCGAAGTCGCACGGCTTCTCCGACAAGTACCTGGGCAACCTGCTGGGCTACCCGGAGGAGGAGGTGCGGGCGCACCGGCACGCGCGCGGCATCCGGCCCGTGTTCAAGCGGGTGGACACCTGCGCCGCGGAGTTCGAGGCGTACACGCCCTACCTGTACTCCACCTACGAGGAGGAGGACGAGGCGCCGCCCACGGACCGGCAGAAGGTCCTCATCCTGGGCAGCGGTCCCATCCGCATCGGCCAGGGCATCGAGTTCGACTACGCGTGCGTGCACGCGGCCTTCGCGCTGCGCGAGGCCGGGTACGAGACGGTGATGGTCAACTGCAACCCGGAGACGGTGTCCACGGACTACGACACGTCGGACCGCCTCTACTTCGAGCCGCTGACGATTGAAGACGTACTGGAGGTGTCCCAGCGCGAGAAGCCGGTGGGCGCCATCGTGCAGTTCGGCGGGCAGACGCCGCTGCGCCTGAGCGTGCCGCTGGAGCACGCGGGGCTGCCGATTCTTGGCACGTCGCCGCAGGCGATTGACCGCGCGGAGGACCGCGAGAAGTTCTCCAAGCTGATTGAAAAGCTGGGCCTGACGCAGCCGGAGAACGGGGTGGCGCGCAGCCACGCGGAGGCCTTCAAGGTGGCCGAGCGCATCGGCTACCCGGTGATGGTGCGGCCGTCGTACGTGCTGGGCGGGCGGGCGATGGAGACCGTGTACGACGCGGCCAGCCTGGAGCGCTACATGCGCGAGGCGGTGAGCGCGTCGCCGGAGCACCCGGTGCTGATTGATCGCTTCCTGAAGGACGCCATCGAGGTGGACCTGGATCTGGTCGCGGACCGCACGGGGCAGGTGCTGATTGGCGGCGTGCTGGAGCACATCCAGGAGGCGGGCGTGCACTCGGGTGACGCGGCCGCGACGCTGCCTCCGCACTCGCTGTCGCCGGACCTGGTGGAGCGGATGAAGGACCAGGCCATTTCCATGGCGCGGGAGCTGGGCGTGGTGGGGCTGATGAACGTGCAGTTCGCCATCCAGGGGAAGACCATCTACATCCTGGAGGTGAACCCGCGCGCGAGCCGCACGGTGCCGTTCATCTCCAAGGCGACGGGCGTGCCGTTGGCGAAGATCGCCGCGCTCTGCATGGTGGGCAAGACGCTGAAGGAGCTGGGCCGCACGGAGGAGACGGAGTTCAAGCACGTGGCGGTGAAGGAGAGCGTCTTCCCGTTCGCGCGCTTCGCCGGGGTGGATGTGATTCTGGGCCCGGAGATGAAGTCCACGGGCGAGGTGATGGGCATCGCGGACGACTACGCGTCGGCGTTCGCCAAGAGCCAGCTCGCGGCGGGGGTGAAGCTGCCCAAGGCGGGGAGGGTGTTCATCTCCGTGAAGGACGAGGACAAGCCCGCGGTGGTGGACCTGGCCAGGCGCCTGCGCTCGATGGGGTTCACGCTGACGTCCACGTCCGGCACGCACGACTACCTGCTGACGAAGGGCATTGAGTCGCAGCGGGTGCAGAAGGTGAAGGAGGGCCGGCCGAACATCGTCGACAAGATCGTCGACGGGGAGATCGTCCTGGTCATCAACACCACCTTCGGCAAGCAGGAGATCAGCGACAGCTTCTCCATCCGCCGTGAGTCGTTGATGCACTCGGTGCCGTACTACACGACGGTGCAGGCGGCGCGCATGGCGGTGGGCGCGTTGGAGTCGCTGAAGCGCTCGGACCTCGCGGTGAAGCCGTTGCAGGAGTACCTGTACGGTGAGAAGGGCATTCCGCCGGGCCGTCGGTAGGGATTGGCAGGGCCGGGGGAGCGGGTGTTGAGCGCTCCTCCGGGGGCCGCTTTCACGCTGCCTCCCGCTGGTCGATGTTCCGGCGTCGGTTCGGGGCGCTTGCCGTCCGGCCCTCGCGAGAGGAGGCCGCTGATGCCAGTGCTACCTGTCCCCATGCCGAGCGAGACGCAGTCATGACCGACCTGGCCCTGCGCGAGTCCGAGTTCCTGCTTTACACCGCGCCCGATGGGGCGGTGAAGGTCGGCGTGCACTTCAGGGACGAAACCGCGTGGCTTACGCAGAAGGCACTGGCAGCGCTCTTTGGGGTCGGAGTGCCCGCCATCAACAAGCACCTGAAGGGCATCTTCGAGTCGGGGGAGCTTGCGGAGGCTTCAGTTATTTCCATTTTGGAAACAACTGCCGCGGACGGGAAGACCTACAAGACCCGTTTCTACAACCTCGATGCGATCATCGCCGTCGGGTATCGGGTCAACAGCTACCAGGCGACCCAGTTCCGCATCTGGGCCACCAAGACCCTGAGCGAGTTCATGCTCAAGGGCTTCGTCCTCGACGACGAGCGCCTGAAGCAGGGCAAGACGCTCTTCGGCAAGGACTACTTCGACCACGTCAGTTCGTTGACCTCGCCGTGGGCAACTCCACGATGAATGTCGCACCGTGCCCGGGCTCGCTCTCCGCCCACAGCCTGCCGTGGTGCGCTTCCACGATCTGCCTCGTGATGAAGAGGCCCAATCCCAGGCCTCCGTAGTGCCGGGTTGAAACCGCGCGGGTGAACTTCTCGAAGATGGATTTGAGGCTTCCCGGCGCGATGCCGATGCCTTCGTCCTTCACCGTCAGCCGGGCCTTGCCGAACTCCGCCTCCACGCGCAGCGTCACCGGGTGTCCCGCGCCGTACTTCAGCGCGTTGGAGACGAGGCTGGTCGTGACCTGCTCCAGCCGGTGCCGGTCCCAGTGTCCCACCACGCCGGGGAGCGCTTCGACCACCAGCTCGCAGCCCGCCTTCATCGCCTGGGGCCTGAATCCCTCCACCACCGTGTGCACCACGCTGGCCAGGTCCACGTCCTCCAGTTGCAGCGGCGCGGACGGCCCCGTGAGCTGCGTGACTTCCAGCAGGTCGTTGATGAGCGTGGTCATCTTCCGGATCTGCCCCGCCGCGCTCTCCGCGGTGCGCACCACGCGCTCGCGCAGCGACTCCAGCGAGGAGGCCGCCCGGGCGTCCCGCACGAGGGACTGGAGCTTGAGCTGCAAGGGCGTGAGCGGCGTCTTCAGCTCATGCGACGCCACCGCGAGGAACTCGTCCCGCAGGGACACCGCGTGCTGGAGCTGGGCCTGCGTCTCGCGCAGCTCGCTCACGTCCTGGTGCACGAGCAGCACCGCGGCGGGATGGCCGTGCTGGGCGGGCAGGGGCGCGGCCTCCACGAGCAGGGAGTAGCGCCCGGTGGGCGTGTGCCAGACGATGGGCGCCGCGTGCACCGGCTCGCCCCGTGCCGCGCGCACGCCCGGGACCTCCTCGCTGCGCAGCTCCCGGCCCGCTTCGTCCGTGAAGAGGTAGGTGCCCTTGTACCGCTCGACCCGCAGTCCTTCCGGGAACTCGCCCCCCGCCATGTCCCGGGCCGCCTGGTTCGCGAAGAGGGCGCGGCCAGTGCGGGGCTCCATCAACAGCAGGGCCACGGGCGTCCGGTCCAGCACCGCCTCCAGCCACTGCTGCTGGTTCTTGAGCGACGTGGCCCAATCCTGGAGTTTCTCCCGGGCCGCCACCCGCTCCGTCACGTCGATGGCGAAGGACAGCACGGAGTCCACCTGGCCGTTCACGTCGCGAAGGGGTTGGTAGGTGATGTCGAAGAGCCGCGTCGAAACCACCCCGTCCCCGGCATGGTCGAAGGCGACGGGCACCTCCTTCTGCGTCTGGGGCTGGCCGGAGGTGTAGGCCCGCTCCAGGAGGGCCGAGTAGTCCCGCCCCGCATCGTTCCGCAGGACGCGCAGCGAGGTGCCCGTCAGGTCGACCCCTTGCGACGCGCGACGGAACAAGGGATTCACCAGCGAGAACACCTGCTCCTTGCCCGTCACGATGGCGACGCCCGCGGGCGCGCTCATCAGCACCGAGCGGAGCCGCGCGCGCTCGGTCTCCACCAGCGCTTCGGCCTGCTTGCGCTCGGTGATGTCCTCCGCCGTGGACACCCACTCCCCGATGTCACCCGTGTCACCGAAGACGGGCACCGCCCGGCCCACCACGTTCCGGTAGCCTCCCGCGTGGAAGCGCAGGCGGAACTCGCCCTGGTAGGACTTGCGCGTGCGCAGCGCCTCCACCCACCCTCGCACCACGCGCTTGCGGTCCTCCGGGTGGATGGCCTGGAGCCAGCCCAGCCCCAGGTGCTCCTCGTGGGTCTGCCCGGTGAAGGCCAGCCAGCGCGGCGCGGGCTCGACCACCTCTCCCCGACTGTTGGTCGTCCACACGGGCTGCGCCATCGCCTCCACCAGCGAGCGGTAGCGTTGCTCGCTGACCTGGAGCGCGTCGTGCGCCTTGCGCTGCTCGGTGACCTCCGCCACGACGACGCCCGTGCCCAGCAGCACCCCTGAAGCCGTCCGCACCGGGTAGTAGCTGGCCAGGAAGTGGCGCTCCACCCCCACGGCCTTGGACGTCGTGCCCTTGATTTCAAAGGTCCGCGCCTCTCCCCCGTCCAGGATGTGCTGGTACTGGGGGCGCAGCGTGGACCACATCTCCGGGACGATCTCCTGCACCTTGCGGCCCAGGTGGGCGGCGCGCGGAATCCCGTTGAGCTCCGCCAGGGCGTCGTTGACCTCGACGAACCGCTGATCCAGGTCCACCACGGCAAGGCCCACGGGCGTGCACGCCACCAGGGTCTCGAGGAGCAGTCGCGAGTGCTCCTCGGTGATGCCCTCGGTGGCCACGCTGTCGAAGCTTGCGCTGGGGCTTTCCACGCTCGCCTCCTGGAGTCACGGCCTCCTCCTTCGCGAGCGGGGAAGCGGCGACCCGTGCCGCCGCCTTCCAACACCCGCAAATGGCCTGATCTGGAGGGTGTGCATTCCACGGGCGTCCTGGCAGCGACCCCCCACCCGGGAGCGAAGCCGCTGGCCGGCTGGTGCCCACGCCGTGTCTGAGCCGCTGCGTCCCTCCGTGAAATACAGTCCAGGAACCATGGCCCTTCTCCGCAAGCTCCTGCCCGCCAGCCTGCTGC
>NZ_RAWB01000054.1 GCF_003612055.1 Corallococcus llansteffanensis | reverse complement strand
GAATCACTGGGGGTGGGCGCGGTGGCGGCAGGGGGTTGCGCCATTCTGGAGCGCTCCCAATGGAGCGGGCGTTCCATTCCGGCGCGGCCCTCCGGGCGGCGGATTCCTGGTAGACCCGGGGCCCATCATGCCGACGATTGCGTTCTGTACCATCAAGGGTGGCGTCGGGAAGACGACCCTGTGCGCGCACGTGGCGGCGGCGCTGGCGGACTCGGGCCGCCGGGTGTTGCTGCTGGATCTGGATCCGCAGGCGCACGCGTCGCTGGTGCTGGGCCTGGAGACGCGTGACGGCCCGTGCGTGGCGGACGCCTTCGGGCCCCGGCCGAAGCACCGGTTGGATGAGGTGGTGGTGGCGTCGCCGAAGCGGCAGGGGTTGTTCATCGCGCCGGGCGCCCCGCGCATGGCGGCGCTGGAGCGCGAGCTGTTCGGGTGGGGGCACCGGCTGCAGGCCATTCCGCGCGCGCTGAAGACGCTCTCCTGGACGCCGGACGTCATCATCGTGGACACGCCGCCGAGCATCGGCGCGTTCACGGAGGCCGTGCTGTGCTTCGCGGACGTGGTGGTGGCGCCGGTGCCGACGGGCGCGTTCGCGCTGCAGGGGCTGGGTGAGATTGAGACCGCGTGGCGCGACGTGCGCGAGAGCGGCGGCGAATTGGTGGCCGCGGTGAACCTGTGGGACCGCCGCACGCCCGCGACCAACGAGGCGATGGAGGAGGCGCTGAAGGACGTGACGGTGCCGGTGCTGCGCGCGCGCATCCCGCGCTCGGAGTCCATCAACCAGGCGGGGTTGGGCTACGAGGTGGTGTTCGACACGAGCCCGAACGCGCCGGGCGCGGAGGAGCTGCGCTCGCTGGCGCAGGAACTGGCGAAGCGCGCGGGCCTGCGCTGACGAGGACTTACGGCGCATGGACTACCAGGCGGTGTTGACGGAGGTGTGGGACGCGGTGCTTCCGGTGCTGGGGCAGGGCCGCGTGGCGACCTACATCCCGGCGCTGGCGGCGGTGGACCCGGCGCGGTTCGGCATGGCGCTCGCGACGGTGGAGGGCGACGTGTACGGGGTGGGCGACTGGCGCGTGCCGTTCTCCATCCAGAGCATCTCCAAGGTCTTCACGCTGGCGCTGGCCCTGTCGCGGGACGGGGACGCGCTGTGGCGGCGGGTGGGCAAGGAGCCGTCGGGCAACCCGTTCAACTCGCTGGTGCAGCTGGAGTACGAGCAGGGCATCCCGCGCAACCCGTTCATCAACGCGGGCGCGCTCGTCATCACGGACCGGCTGCAGCGGCTCACGGGCGACGCACGGGGCACGCTGCGCGACTTCCTGCGCGCGGAGAGCGGCAACCCGGCGGTGGACTTCGATGCGGGCATCGCCGCGTCGGAGGCGGAGCATGGCCACCGCAACCGCGCCCTGGCCCACTTCATGGCGAGCTACGGCAACATCGAGGGCTCCGTCCCGGAGGTGCTGGAGCACTACTTCTGGCAGTGCTCGCTGGCGATGAGCTGCGCGGACCTGGCGCGGGCGTGCGGGTTCCTCGCCCGGCATGGCCAGCGCGCGGACGGGGCGCGGCTGCTCACGCGCAGCCAGGCCAAGCAGGTCAACGCGGTGATGCTCACCTGCGGCACCTACGACGCCGCGGGGGAGTTCGCCTACCGCGTGGGCCTGCCGGGCAAGAGCGGCGTGGGCGGAGGCATCATCGCCGTCATCCCCAACCGCTGCGCATTGTGCGTGTGGAGCCCCGGGCTGGATGCGCGGGGCAACTCGGTGGCGGGCGTGGAGGCGTTGGACCGCTTCACCACGCTGACCGGCCTGTCCATCTTCTGAGGGCGCCCGGCGTCAGCGCAGGCCGTCCAGCAGCGCGGCCAGCTTCTCCGGCTGGGACGCGAAGGGCGAGTGCGAGGACTCCAGCGTGTCGACGGTGAAGGCGTTGCCGGGCGTGAAGGCGTCCGCCTCGCGGATCATCAGGTCCTGGAGGGCGGGGGCCAGCGCGCGGTCCTGGGCGCAGCGCAGGTAGCTGCGCGGGATGCGGCCCCAGCGCTCCTTCGTCGCGCCCACCTTGCTGGTCCAGAGGGACAGCGTGAGGTCTGGCGTGAGGGTGAGCGCGAAGGGCAGGAAGCCCGCTGTGTCCACGTCCTGGTAGAAGGCCAGGCGCAGGGCTTCGAGGTACGCCGCGTCGCCGCGCGGGTTGATCCGCACCGCGCCCAGCTTCGCGGGATCGCCGACGAAGAGCGTCTGGCCGTAGCCAGTGCGGGCCTCGGCAAGCGCTCCGTAGCCGCTGGCACTCTGGAGGCGCAGCGGGCAGTACGCGCTCAGGTACACCAGCCGGCCGATGAGGTGCGGTGCCAGCTCTCCTGCCCGGGTGATGACGGTGCCGCCCGCGCTGTGGCCCACGAGCACGGGTTTCGGTCCGTCCTTCAACTTCTCCAGCGCGGCCACCACCGCCGCCGCGCAGTCCTCCAACGTCAGGTCCGCCTGGAGGGAGCGCTCCTCGGTGAAGCGGGCCGTGTCGCCCGTCAGGTACGACGCGGGAAAGCGCGCGTTGAGGCCGTGGCCGGGGAGATCGATGGCCACCACCTGGTGCCCCCGTGCGGAGAGGAGCTGCGAGACGCGGGTCCAGTGAAGGGCGTTGTGCCACGCGCCGTGCACGAGCAGGAACGTGCGGGGCCTGGAGCGCTTTGCGGGAACCGGGCTGGCCGCGAGGCCGAGTCCCGGCAGGAGGCCCGTGCCCAGCAGGGCGGTCTTCATCACGTCACGACGGTTCATGGGGTGCTCTCTCTGTCGAAGGAAGGGGGGAGTCGTTCGCGTCCATTACGGAGAGGAGCCGCTCCCGCAGGCGCGCGAGGTCGAAGAGCTGCCGGTCGACCTCCGCGAGTCGTTCGCGGTGGGCCGCGAGCGCATCCGGGCAGACGGCGTTCGTGACCTGACGGAGCATGCACGGCGGGAAGGTGCTGATCTCCTCCAGGGAGAAGCCCAGGCGGATCATCCGGGCCACCTGCATCACCTGGGGGACCGCGTCGTCGCCGAAGTCGCGGTACCCGTTGTCGCGTCGGTGCGAGGCGAGGAGCCCGGCCTTGTCATAGTGACGGATGGAGCGCGCACTGGAGCCCGTGCGCCGGGCGAGTTCTCCGATGTTCATCCTGCTCTCCTGGAAACGGACGCTAGCCCCTGACACTGGTGGCAAGGTCAAGCGCGCGATAGAGGCCGCCACGAAGCCCTGACGGGATGCCCGAGCGCGTTCTACGGTGCGCGCCCGTGAGTCCTCCCGCATCCGCCCCCCGTCCGCGTCCCGCGCTCCTCACGCTCGCCTACCTGGCGTTCATCAGCCTGGGGCTTCCGGATGCCGTGCTCGGCGTCGCGTGGCCGTCGCTGCGGAGCACGTTCGGCCTGTCACAGGCGGGCATGGGCGCCATCCTCTCCACGGCGGCCGTCGCGTACTTCCTGTCGGGGTTGCTCGCGGGGCGGCTGATGCGCGCCCTGCGGCTGGGGCTGCTCCTGGCGTTGAGCACGGGGCTCGTGGCGCTCGGGCTCGCGGGGTACGCGACCGTGCCCGTGTTCGCGCTCTTCCTTGTCGCCGCGTGCTTCATCGGCTTCGGCTCGGGGGCCATCGACTCCGCGCTCAACAACTACGCGGCCCAGAACTTCGGGCCGAAGCACATGAACTGGCTGCATGCCGCCTACAGCGTCGGCGCGGCGCTGGGCCCGGTGCTGATGACGGCGCTGCTCACGCGGGGCGCGGGGTGGCGCTCCGGGTATGCCATCATCGGCGCGGTGCTGGGCCTGCTGGCGCTGACCTTCATGGTGATGCGCCGGCGGTGGGATGCGCCGGTGCGGGACACGGGCGACGGCAGCGCCGAGGCGCCTGTCACGGGCTCCGCGTTCGATGCGCTGCGACGGGCCCGCGTGTGGCTGCAGATCGCGACGTTCTTCTTCTACACCGGCGTGGAGGTGACGGCCGGCCAGTGGAGCTACACCGTGCTCACGGAAGGCCGGGGCCTGCACACCGCCGAGGCCGGCACCTGGGTGAGCCTCTACTGGGGCAGCCTGCTCGTGGGGCGCGTCCTGTCGGGCTTCATCGTCGAGCACCTGGGCTCGGTGCGGATGCTGCGCTGGAGCACCGCGCTCGCGGTGGTGGGTGCGGTGCTGTTCGCGATCCCCAGTGTGCCGCCCGTGCTGGGGCTGGTGCTGCTGGGCTTCGCGCTGGCCCCCATCTTCCCGGGCCTGATGTCCGAGACGCCGCGCCGGGTGGGCACCGACGTCTCCGCGCACGCGGTGGGCTTCCAGGTGAGCGCGGCCACCGCGGGCGTCGCCGTCCTGCCGAGCCTCGCGGGCGTCATCGCGGAGCGGTGGGGGCTCGCCTATGTCGCGCCCCACATCCTCGCGTGCGCCGTGATGCTGGCCGTGCTGCACGGGGTGCTCTCCGCCGCGGCCGACCGCGCCGCGACGCGCTGAAGGCACACCGTGACCGCGGCGCCGGCTCAGCTCCCGGCGGGCAGCTCCGCGCTGCCCAGGGTCTGGAGCCCCTGGTCCTTCCACTGGGCCAGCCGCAGGGTCGCTCCTGGAGCCGACGTCTTGGGTGAGACCTCCACGCAGGTGAAGCGGTGCTCCACCCGGGCCAGTTTCTGCCGGGACGGATCCAGCGAGGGGTTGGACTGGAGCTCCTGGAGGTAGTCGCCCCACTCCGCGTCGGAGGCGTCCGGAGCGGGGAGCCGCAGCAGGGAGATCCACGTGCCGGTGTTGGCGTAGACGCGGCCGTTGCCCTGGTGCCAGCGCGCCGCGTGGGTGTGGCCCATCACCACCGCCTGATGGCTGAACTTCCTGCCCAGCCGCTCGCTCTCCGCGAGCTCGTCCTTCGCCGGCTCGAGTGAGAAGTACTCCGTGCCGGTCGTCCCGGCGACCTTCCGGTGCAGGCGGGCGTAGAGCGCGAAGCCCGCCTTGCACAGCTTCAGGCGGGCGCGGCCCAGGGCGTCCGGGTTGTCGAAGGCGTTGAGCGCCTGCGGATCCAGCACCGACATCAGCGCGTCCACCTCCTCGTCATCCAGGTCCACGTCCGCGAGCGTCCGCGCCAGCTGCGTGTCCGCCTCCGAAGGCGCGTCCGCGTCCCGGGGCTCGATGGCGAAGGCCGGAGGGAGGTCCTGGTTCTCCAGCATGCGCCGGATGAGGGTGAGGGTCCCGCTGGTCAACAGGACCTTGAGCGCGTCCGGCTTGACGCCGAGCGCGACCATCACCGCCCCCTGGAAGTCGGGCTTGAGCAGATCCATGTACCGCATGCGGTGCTGGTGCTTGAGCGGGTTGAGCAGGTTCTTCACCAGCACGGAGCCCGGGGGGTACTGGAAGCGGGCGCGGTCCGTGGACAGCAGCGAGCCGTAGTCGATGCGGTTGGCCACGTCGTTGTGCTCGCCGTGGGTGACGAGCACCCTGGCGCCGCCCACCTCCAGCAGCAGGGGCTCGGTGCCGTCCCGGAACACCAGCCTCGAGGCCACGGCGGCGGGCTGACCGAGCGCCTCGCGCACCACGGCCTGGACCTCGGGCAGGGCCAGCTCCAGGTCGTGGTTGCCCACCACCATCGTCGCCCGGCCTCCCGCGGCCAGCACCCGGCCGAGGGCCTGGAGCGAGGGCGCCGTCTGCGCGGAGGTCACCAGCGCCCGGGCCTGCGCGACGGTGCGCCGGGCGTCCACCGCGAGCGGGTCGTCGTTGAGCAGGAAGTCGAAGCTGTCCCCGTTGAGGACGACGTGCGTGGGCGTGCGCGTGAAGGAGTCGAGCAGGGCGGGGAGCTCGGCGGCGCCCGCGAAGATGTCATAGGGCCCTCCGTTGCCGAGGTGGAGGTCGCTGAGAATGAGCGTTCGCATGGGTCCAAGCTCCTTTCAGGGAAGCGTCTGCAGGTCGGTGTGCCGGATGCGCACGGCGGGATCGCCCAGCACCACGTAGTTGCGTGCGTCGTTGCGCTCGATCCACCGGTGGAGCAACTCACGGGGCGTGAGCTTGTCGTTGGGCATGTTGGGATCGAGGTGGTTCAGCAGGAGGTTGTTCGCGGCGGAGAAGCGGTCGCGGAAGTCTCGCAGCGCATGGCCCACGGGCTCGCCCGCCATGATCTTCGCGAGCGTGTTCTTGAACGCATGGGTGGAGGCCTGGGCCATCTCGAGGGGCTTGATGGAGAAGCCCCAGGCCCGCTCCACGTGGCCGATGACCGCCAGCGCGCCGCCGCCGGGATGGGAGAGGAGCCGCCGGGGCAGAGCCGCCACGAAGGCGGAAGGGGCAAGCGCATCACCGCGCCGGGCGGGGTTGAGGGGGAACTCATCGTGGGTGGGCGTGCCCATGCCGAAGCAGGCGAAGAAGAAGGCCACCAGGCCATGGAGCCGGGCATCGTCCTGGATGTCCGACGCCGCCACGTAGTGCGCGGGAGCCATCGCGCCGAAGCCGGTCCAGTCCTGGCTCAGGAGCGCCCCCTGCTCGGAGCGCTGGCGCGCGTCGTTCGCGGGGAAGCCGAGCCCGTGGGAGGCGGTGAAGAGCACGGCCGGACGCACTTCGCGACCGTGGAGCGTGGTGAGCAGCCACTCCTTGGTCGCATCGTCCTCGATGGCTTCGCGGCTGGCATAGCCCAGCTTCGCGGCGATCGTCTTGTTGAGCTGCGGAGGCTGATCCGCGGGCGCCCCCCGGGTCAGGGGAATGACGAGCTGATCGGTACTGAGCTCCGTGGAGCGATCTCCCAGGTGCTTGGGGCTCCACCAGCTCACCTGCCGGTGGTTGGGGACGGAGGCTCCCTTCTCGTAGGCCACGACGCTGTCCGCGTACCGCGCGTATTCCTCCGGCGTGTCGAAGGAGAGGCGACCGACCGCGTGGAAGAGGGCGAGGGTGTGCTGGACGTCGAAGGGGATTTCGTCCGGACCGCCCACGAGGAGGAGGTAGTACGGCACCTGCGTGGGCTCCACGTCCCCCATGGGCGTTCCATGGCGCGCCAGGAACTTGTGGGCCGGCTCACCCGCCAGGTACGTGAGGACGTGAACCAGGTCCGGGTCGATGAGCGTGCGCCGGTGGGCGATGAGCGGCTCCAGGCTCTTGCGGACCGCCTCGGACGCCTGTGCGTGGAACACCACGGCCCAGCCGGCCTGGGTGGGGTTCGTCTTGTCCACGCCGAACATCGTGTCGAACGGGAGGCGCACGGGGTTGTCGCGGAGCCAGTTCCTCCATCGCTCGAGGTACGTGGCCTGCCCACGGGGCGCCGCCAGCTTCGCCGCCGCTGGGAACTTGACGGGGGGGACCAGGTACTGGCCGGTGACACCATCGATACCGTTGAGGAACAGCGGGTCTTCGGAACTGGGCATGGGGCGCTCCATGGAACTTGATAGCCCGCTTTCCGCTTCAGATCTTCCATCCTAGGCCTCCCCTCCCACCTGGAAACGGCAGGGGCCCCCGGGCTGTCAGGCCCCGAGCGCTTGCCGGGTCGGCCTGTCTTGCGCGCGGCTCAAGCTCCGACTCCGGGGCTGGCTGTCCCGCAGCACACAGCGCGCTCGCCCCGGGGGGCACCCTGACGCCGGTCTCTTGCGGCAATCCCTTACGTCCTTTCCCTGAGGGCGTTCGCCCTGGGCCGAAGCAGGGGCGTGGGGATGCCTTGATTAGGACGATTTCCTGGTCCTGACGTCCCTATGTCTGGCATTGGGATGCGGGGCCGTGTTCGACTTTCCTCGTCGTGCGGTCCACGTCCCCCGACGTCCCCCGAAGAGGAGAGCGCTCATGACGATGAAGCCCGAGGTCCTGGAGGTGGTGAAGGGCTGGCTGACGGGTGCCGAGGAGTCCCATGGACTGCCCAACCCCGCGGGCCCGCTGTTCGTGGGAGGTGCGCGCACGGAGCAGGCGCTCACCGAGTCCCACCTGGTCGCGGACACCGGCTGCAGCGCTTGCACCGGTTGCGCCGACGTCCAGTGCTGCTGAGCCGTCCCCCTTCCGGTCCCCGCCCCCAGGGAGTCCACCGCATGGTCCACGAGGAAGCGTTGTTGGCCGTCGAAGTCCCTCCTGACGGGTGGCTCGCGCGCCCCGTGAACGCCCTGCTGGCGCCGCACCTGGAGGCGATGTCGGCGCGGCTGTCCCGCACGGAGGGGCTCACCGCCGCCGAGCGCGACGTGGTGGACCGGGCGGGCCGTGAGCACCTGGGCTTCAGCGCACAGCGCAAGCTCAACCGGGTGCTGCTGCTGGAGCTTCATGCGGCGGCGCTGGAAGAGCGGCTCGATGCCGCGGATTCAGAGGGGCGGTGGTCGCAGTTCCTCGACCGGGCCTGCACCCCTGAGTTCCACGCGCACCTGCGCCGACGCTATCCGCCGCTGCTCGACCGGCTGGCCACCGTGGGCCGGCTCCAGTCCCAGGCGGTGCTGCGGCTCGTGGACCGATTCGTCGCGGACCGGGAGGCGCTGGCCGCGCTGCCCGGTCGTCCTCGCGGTGCGCTGAAGCGCCTGCGGCTGGGCGAAGGCGACACCCACCGGGGCGGTCAGACGGTGGCGCTGCTGGAGCTGGAAGAGGGCTCGGTGCTGTACAAGCCCCGGTGCCTGCGCGTGGACCGCGCCCTGGATGGGATGCTGGAGCGGCTGCTCATGCTGGACCCCCGGGGCACCCGGATCCGCGTGCCCGAGGTGCTGGTGCGACCGGGCTACGGCTGGGCGGAGTTCGTGGAGCACCGCCCCTGCGAG
This sequence comes from Corallococcus llansteffanensis, assembly GCF_003612055.1. Lineage (GTDB taxonomy): Bacteria > Myxococcota > Myxococcia > Myxococcales > Myxococcaceae > Corallococcus > Corallococcus llansteffanensis. The sequence continues at coordinate 18,071 of NZ_RAWB01000054.1, read as the reverse complement.
GGCGAAGCCGAGCTCGCGCGCTTCTACCGCAACCTGGGGCACTGGCTGGGCGTGATGCGGCTGCTGGGCGGCACGGACCTGCACTCGGAGAACCTCATCGCGAACGGGCCGGTGCCCGTGGTGGTGGACGTGGAGAGCCTCTTCATGCCGGATCCGCCCATGCCGCTGTCGGGGCGCGGGCTGGCGGTGGACCGCGCCGCGAAGGCCATCCGGGGCACCGTGCTGCGCACCGGCCTGCTCCCCATGCGCAGCGCGGGCCCGGGGCTGGGCGGCCTGGACATCTCCGCCGCCGGCTCGCTGCCGGGGCAACAGCCGTTCATGTCCGTGCCCACCATCGTCGGCGGTGGCACCGACGGGGCGCGCCTGGAGATGACGCTCCTGGAGCGCCCCCGGTTGAAGAACCACCCCAGCGCGGAGCCGGTGCTCGCGCGCTACTGGCCCCAGGTCGTCGAGGGCTTCCGCGAGCTCACCGCGCGGCTCAAGTCGCTGGACGCGCAGGGCGAGCTGCGCCCGCTGCTGGAGCCGTTCGCGGGCGCGGTCGTCCGCCGCATCCTGCGGCCCACGCAGACCTACGCGGAGCTGCAGCGCATGCTCTGGCACCCGGCCTCGCTGCACGACGCGCGCGGGGCGAACGCTCGGGCGCGGGACGTGATGCGCCGCAACGCCGAGGTGGCTCCGGGGGCCCCGTCCTCGCTGCCCGCCATCGACGAGGAGATCGCCGACCTGTGCTCCGGGGACACCCCCGTGTTCACCGTGCCCGTGTCCCGTTCGCTGCTCGACGCGACAGTGACGGCCTGGCGCTCCGTGGACGTGGGGCTGGAGGAGCTGACCATCCAGGGCGCGCTCGTCAGCGCCTACCTCAACGAGCAGGCCCTGCCTCCGCGCGTCGCCGTCCCCTCCACGCCGTCACGGCGGGAGCGGCTGGACTCGCGGCGCCGCTCGCAGCTGTCCGGGCTGATGCGCCGCGTGTGCGACGCGGCCGTGCGCGGTCCGGACGGCTCCGTGACGTGGATCAGCCCCGTGCTCGCCGAGTTCGGCTGGGCGGTGCGGCCCCTCTCCGCCGACCTGTACAGCGGACAGGGTGGCGTCGCGGTGTGCCTGGCCCAGTACCAGCACGAGGTGCGCCACGGGCGGGCGGAGCCGGTGGAGGACCTGGCGGAGACGCTGGGGGGCGCGCTCGCGGTGTTGCGGGCCACGGAGGACCGGGTGACGGTGAAGCAGCCGGGTGGCTTCTCCGGGCTCGCGTCCCAGGTGTGGATCTGGTCCACGCTGCACGACCTGGACGCGGTCCCCGGAGCCCTGGAGCGGGCCTGCGAGCGCGCGGCGGCGCTGACCCCGGAGCTGCTCGACGAGGACCGGCTGCTGGAGGTGCTGGGCGGCGTGGCGGGCGTCATCGTCCCGCTGCTCAACCTCGTGGATCAGACGGGCGAGGCGAAGTGGCTGGACATCGCGGCGCACGCGGGCCAGCGCCTGGAGGACACCGCACGGAGCGTGGCGGGGGATGCCCGCTGGGCGACGTCGATGTTCAAGGAGCCCATCGGCGGCTTCGCCCATGGCACGATGGGCATCGGCTGGGCGCTGGCGCGGCTGGGGCTGAGCGCGGCGGGCAGCCCCGCGGACCGGCGGCGGTGGCGGGCCCTGGCCGAGCGCGCCTTCGACTTCGTGGAGGGCCTGTACCGGCCGGAGACCGGGACCTGGCTGGACGGGCGGCGCCCCGAGGCGATGGATCAACTGACGACCTGGTGCCACGGGAGCACGGGCATCGGGCTCGCGGCGGCGGACCTCTTCGCGCGCACCGGCACTCCCCGCTACCTGGACCTCTTCCAGCGGGCCCGGACCGCGGGCGTGCGCGAGGGCTTCGGCTGGACCCACACCCTGTGCCATGGCGACCTGGGGCTGTGGGAGCTGCTGGAGGCGGGGCGGCGGCTCGCGCCGGATCCGCAGGGGCCGGACCGCGAGGTGCTGGACGCGGAGGTGCTCTCCAGCCTGGAGGCGCGGGGCCCGGTGACGGGGCATGCCCGGGACGCCTTCTCACCGGGGCTGATGACGGGGCTGGGCGGCGTCATCCACACGCTGCTGCGCATGCACCCGGAAGGGGGGCTCGCCTCGCCGTTGTTGCTGGGCCGCGCGCCCGGCGTGGACCGGGGCGCGCCCTGAAGTCCTGCCGGGCCCGCTTCCACCGGCCCCCCACCGGCTCCGATGACGGGGGCCGGTGAAGGCGCGCAAGGCTCAGTCCCGGGTGTCGCGGCGCACGGAGACCTTCTTGCCGCGCAGCGTGGCGCCCTTCAGCGCGGAGATGATGCGCGCCGCATCCGGCTCCGGCACCTCCACGATGGAGTACATGTCCGCGATGTGGATCGCGCCGATGCGCGAGGAGTCGAGCCCCGCCTCGCCGGCGATGGCGCCCACGAGGTCCGCCGGCCGCATGCCCGCGGTGCGGCCCGCGCCGATGAACAGCCGCGTGACGTTCCACTCCGGCGCGCGCGGCGGGCGGGCAGGGCGCTCGGCGCGCTCCCCCCCCGCTTCAGTGCTCGCGGTCCGCTCGGTCCGGGGACGGGGCGCGCGCTCGGGACGGTCGCCGCCACGGCTCGGGGGACCCGAGCGGGGGAAGCGCTTCTCCGACGACGGCGACGGGGCGGACACCTGCGGGATGTCCTGCTCGGCGGCGTCCTTGCCCTCGTCCTCCTTCTCCTGCAGCAGCTTCACCGCGGCGGCGGCCACGTCCATGACGCTGAACTCGCCGGACAGGTCCTCCACGATGCCGCGGAAGGCCTCCAGCTCGCCCTCGACGAGCGCCTCGCGCAGCGACGAGCGCATCATCTCCAGCCGGCGGGCGCGCAGGTCCGACACGGTGGGGACCGCGGAGACCTCGATGCGCTGGCCGGTGAGCCTCTCGATGTTGCGCAGCAGCCGGTGCTCGCGGGGCTCCAGCAGGGTGATGGCCACGCCCTCGCGACCGGCGCGGCCGGTGCGCCCGATGCGGTGCACGTAGGCCTCCGGCGCGTTGGGCACGTCGAAGTTCACCACGTGCGACAGCCGGGGGATGTCCAGGCCGCGCGCCGCGACGTCGGTGGCGATGAGCAGGTCGGCCTGCTGGGACTTGAACTGCTTGATGACGCGGTCGCGCTGCTCCTGGCTCATGCCGCCGTGCAGGGCGTGCGCGCGCCAGCCGCGTCCGTTGAGGGACGTGGTGAGCTCGTCCACCTCCGTGCGCGTGCGGCAGAACACGATGGCGGCGGTGGGGGACTCCAGGTCCAGCACGCGCCCCAGCGTCGCGATCTTGAACGCGCGCGGGACGATGTAGGCCGTCTGCCGGACGCGGGGCATCTCCCCGGCCTCCAGCTTCTCCTTGGCGATGCGCACGCGCTCCGGATTGCGCAGGTGGCGCTCCGCGATGCTCGCGATGCGCGGGGGCAGGGTGGCGGAGAACAGCGCCGTCTGCCGCTTCTCGGGCGTCTCGGAGAGGATGGCCTCCAGGTCGTCCGCGAAGCCCATGTCGAGCATCTCGTCCGCTTCGTCCAGGACGACCGTGTGCACGTTGTCCAGCTTCAGCGTCTTGCGGCGCAGGTGGTCCAGGGCGCGGCCCGGCGTGGCGACGACGACGTCCACGCCGCGCTTGAGCACGCGCAGCTGCCGGCCGATCTCCTGGCCGCCGTAGAGGGGGAGCACGCTGACGCCCAGCTTCGTGCCGTAGCGGTGGATGGCTTCGGACACCTGCATGGCCAGCTCGCGCGTGGGCACGAGCACCAGCGCGGAGGTGCTGTGGGGCGCGGCGGCGCCGGCCGTCAGGTGTTGGAGCAGCGGCAGCGCGAACGCGGCCGTCTTGCCGGTGCCGGTGGCGGCGATGCCGAGCAGGTCCTTGCCGGCGAGCAACGGCGGGAGCGCCGCGGCCTGGATGGGCGTGGGCTCTTCGTAGCCGAGGGTGGTCAACGCCTCGACCAGTTCGGGCTTGAGCCCGAGCGAGTCGAAGGTGGGGTTTTCAGTGGCGGGAGGCGGGGGAGCTTTCACACGGCGGCCTATACCACTTTCACGCCCCGGCGTCGGACTCGCGACGTCGGGTGCGTTCACGACCTGCCAGCGCGCCGGACCTTCCGGTTTTCAGGCTCCGGCGCCCAGGTGCGACGCCAACGCTTCCGCGACGGAGGCCACCCCCCGGGACAGGTCGGCCTGGGAGAGCACCACCCGCTGGCGGCGTCCGCCCTCCAGGGGCGTGCCCTCCAGCAGGGACGTGAGGCCCCGGGGGCCCCGGTCGATGTCGAGGATCAGCTCCAGGCCGTCCTCCTTGGGGAACGGCAGCAGGGCGAGTGTGCGCGGAGGCCCCTTCCACGACGGGCCGGTGTGGAACTCCAGCTCCTGGACGAAGGGTTCGTCGCGCCCCAACGGCGGCCCCGCCTCGCAGTACGCGTTGCGCCACTGGAGGCCCAGGTGCAGGGCGGCGTCGAGGACGGTCTGGAGGGAGGGGTGGGGCAGGACGTGGATCCGGTCGCTGTCCTCGGGGTTGAGCGCGTTGTCGATGTCCAACGCCGTCTTCAGCCACACGGGCGAGCCGCGCTCGGTGATGGGGGTGTGGACGGGCAGCCGCAGGGAGAAGGGCCACTGCTTCTCCTCCCGGGGCTCCACGGTGAAGGGGTTCGCGATGCGCCACGAGCGCACCACGGCGTTGAGCGCGCTGCGGCGGTCGTTGTCGCGCTGGAGGTACTGCGCCATCAGGTGCAGCTCGATGCGGTCGATGCGCTGGGGCGTGTGGCCGCCCTGGACGTGGACCACGCCTCGCAGGTCCCCTCCGGCGCGCACGGTGTCGTGCTCCAGGCGGGTGTCCACGCGCGCACTGCCGACGCCGAGGCGGGCGAGCATCTTCTTGAGGGGCATGGCGCGCGAGTCTCCCATGGGCCAGGGTGGAGTTGCCGGAAGCCTGCCTGCTCAGGGGCCGGCGTGGCTCCAGGCCGGATCATCTCCCGCGAACTGCTGGAGCCACGCGCGCACGGTGAGGCCCGCCCCGGTCGCGGCGTCCGGGTGGGCCAGGAGCACGTGCGGATTGCCTGGCAGGTAGAAGGTCTTCACGTTCGGCTCCGCCGAGGCGCGGGCCGCCTCCAGGCCGGCCTGCACCTGCGCGCCATTGAGTCCGAAGTAGGTGGAGATGGTGCCGTCCTGGAGGTAGCCGAGCATCGCGTGTCGCCGGGGCGCGGTGAGCAGGCGCGCGGAGGCGCCGAGCACGGCCGACAGGCCCGCGTCGCACCCGGTGCACCCCGGAGGGAACTCCACGCCCCAGTTCGCGCGCAGGGTGCCGTAGCGGCCGTCGCCCGCGGTGTCGATGATGAGCCCTGAGTCGTTCAGCACGTCCACCCGCGCCCACGGCAGGGCCTTCTGCACGCGCCAGGCGTTGAACGTCGCCCCGTAGCCGCCCGCGCTGATGCCGGCGAGCCAGACGCGGTCGGCCTCGGGGAAGGTCGGCTGGAGCCGCCGCAGGTATGCGTCCAGGTTCCGCGCGCCGACGTGCTCGACGTTCTTCGGGCCAAACCAGTCGTAGGTGTGGACGCGGGTGCCCGCGTGGAGGTCGCCCGTGCAGTAGGGGACGTAGACGAAGCTCGCGTCGCGGAACGGGTTCTGGGGGTTGGCGCGGTCGAACAACACCGCCAGATCCGCCGCCTGGGCCTCGGCGAGCACGGGGTCCGCGCCCATCGTGTCGGTGATGTGGGTGGCCGTGCCCAGTGCGCAGGCGGCCGCCTCCCAGCACGCCCCACCCCCCGCGAGGAAGACGAAGACCCGCTTGGAGCGATCCGTCAGGTTGATGGCCATGCCCGTGGACGAGCCGTTCGCGCAGTGGGCGTCGGGGACCGGCACGAACGTCCAGGTCTCCTTGGCCGCATCGATGGGGGCGCCCGCGTCCACCGTGTAGGGGATGGAGGGGAGGTCGTAGTCCCCGGTCCCCGCGTCCGGGCGGACGTTCCCCGTGTCCTCGAAGGGCGTCGCGCAGGCGGACATCAGCAGGAGACCCAGCAGCATCGAGGAGCAGGAGCGTGCGTGCATGCCCCTGCCCATAGCACACGGAGCGTCGGCCCTGCCCCCCTGCCAGGCGGTCGTGCGGACCTCTCTCCGGAGGACCGGGCCCGGCTTGTGGGGGGACGGAGCGCGTCCCCAGCGTAGGGACTCACGACGGGAGATGCACGATGGCTGAGCAGGGGACTTCCAGGCGGGTGCGGTACGCGGTGGTGGGGGCGGGAAACCTGGCGCAGGTGGCGATCCTCCCGGCGTTCCAGCACGCGCAGGAGAACTCCGAGCTCGTCGCCATCATCTCCTCCGACAAGGAGAAGCGCGCCGCGCTCCAGCGCCAGTATGGCGTCGAGCACGTCGGGGACTACGGCGCGTACGAACAGGTGCTGCGCGAGTCGCGCGCGGACGCGGTCTACCTCGTGCTGCCCAACACGATGCACCGCGCCTTCACCGAACGGGCCGCGCGCGTGGGGGTGCACGTCCTCTGCGAGAAGCCGATGGCGACCTCCGTGGAGGACTGCGAGGCGATGATCCGCGTCACGAACGACAACGACGTGAAGCTGATGATCGCCTACCGGCTCCACTTCGAGGAGGCGAACCTCCACGCCATCGAGCTGGTGCGCTCCGGGAAGCTGGGTGACCCGCGGATGTTCGGCGCGCTCCTGACGCAGCAGGTGCGCAAGGGCGACATCCGGACGCGTGTGGACCTGGGGGGCGGGGCGCTCCTGGACGAGGGGCCGTACCCCATCAACGCCGCGCGCTACCTGTTCCGCGACGAGCCCCGCGAGGTGTTCGCGTACACGAGCGGAGGGGACGGCCGCTTCCACGGCGTGGACGCGACGGCGTTCGCCCTGATGCGCTTCCCGAACGGGCGGGTGGCCCAGTTCGGCATCAGCCACGAGGCGTCGGCGGTGTCGAGCTACCGGCTGGTGGGCACGGAGGGGGACCTGCTCGTGCAGCACGGCTTCGGGTACGGCACCGACATCGAGCACCGGCTCACGGTGGGCGGCAAGACGGAGACGCGCACCTTCAAGAACAGCGACCAGTTCGCGCCGGAGCTCATCTACTTCTCGCGGTGCGTGCTGGAAGACCAGGAGCCGGAGCCCAACGGCATCGAGGGCCTGGCGGACGTGCGCGTCATCGTCGCGTTGCAGGAGTCCGCGCGCACCGGACAGCCCGTGAAGCTGTCCCCGTTCGAGAAGCCCCGGCGCCCCACGCTGGAGCAGCTCATCGTGAAGCCGCCGGTGGAGCCGCCCGAGCCGGTCAACGCGCCCGCCCCCACGCAGGGGTAGGTCGTACTGGTTTGCACGTATGGGATTGCCGTGACCTCCGGCGTGACGCGCCGCGCTTGACGCACGCTGGAGGTCTGCCTTCACCCACGCGCGGAGTGCTGTCTTTCCCATCGCGCAACGTCGTTCCACATTCAAAGACATACCAATACGTTTCAATGACACGCCAAGGTCACGGCTGCGAATCATTGCGCCAAAGCTTGACGTGTTTGGAATACGAGGGTACCCAGTCAGCCACTGATTGGAGGCCCGCATGCGCTTCACCCGCTATTGCCGCTCCATCCTGTTCACCCCGGCGCTGGCGGTGGATCGCTTTGCCCGGGGGCAGCAGTCCGGCGCGGACATCAGCCTGGTGGACCTGGAGGACTCCGTCGCGGCGGCGCACAAGGACGCGGCGCGGCACCACGCGGAGGCGTTCTTCCTGGCGCCGCGGGTGGGAGACAGCCGCCGGGCGGTGCGCATCAACACGGTGACGCGGCATGAAGGCCTGAGGGACCTGCTGGCCCTGCGCGAGTACGCGGCGAAGCCCGACGTGGTGATGGTGCCCAAGGTGGAGTCGCCCCGTGACCTGGAGATCGTCGAGCAGGCGTTGGGGCCGGAGTGCGCGCACGTGGACCTGCTGGCGCTGGTGGAGACGCCGCGCGGGCTGGAGAACATTGGCGCCATCGTGACGGCGACGCCCCGGCTGAAGGCGCTGGTGTTCGGGTCGGCGGACTTCTCCTTCAGCATCGGCGCGGCGCTTACCTGGGAGCCCATGCTCTACGCGAGAGCGCGGCTGGTGACGGCCGCGCGGTCCGCGAACCTCCAGGTGGTGGACTCGCCCCTGTTCGACATGAGCGACCTGGAGGGGCTGCGCAAGGAGGCCGCGCTGGCCCGGGGCATGGGCTTCAGCGGCAAGGCCGCCATCCACCCGCACCAGGTGGAGATCATCAACAAGGCCTTCTCCCCGGACGAGCGCACCCTGCAGAAGGCGCGGAAGATCGTCGCGGAGAGCCAGGCCCGGGACGCGAACATCTGCGTCGTCGACGGCGCCATGGTGGGCACGCCCTTCATCGAAGCGGCGAAGCGCACGCTCGAGGACTTCGGCCCCTCCGAGGGCTGAGCGTCCATCCCTCTCAATCCCATTCCTTGTCGTCCCATCCATCCCGCGCAGGAGGAGTCCGCATGGCAACGAGCATTCCCGAGAGCGTCCTGGGCCCCCGGCGCTACCGCAACAACGAGAAGTTCGTCGGCCTGGGTGACGCCGGCTGGCAGCAGGCCGAGGACCACGGCCTCATCAACCTCAAGGTGGACTTCGAGTCGAACAACCGGCTCATCGACCGGGCCACCCAGCACGCCTTCACGGTGCTGTGCTCGTGCTCCTACCTGGGCCTCAACCACCACCCGGCCATCCTCGACGGCGCCATCCGCGCGCTGCGGGAGGAGGGCACCATTGGCCTGGCGCTCTCCACACTGCGCATCCGTCTGGGATTGATGGCGCGGCTGGAGGAGGGGTTGCGGGATTTGTACGGCTGTCCTTCGCTGCCGGCCGCGTCGTGTACCGCGCTGACGGCGGGCATCCTGCCGCTGCTCGCGTCCGGGCACCTGACGGAGGACGGGCAGCCGCGCGTCATGGTGTTCGACCGCTTCTGTCACTTCTCCATGGCGTACGTGAAGCCCATCGTCGGGGACGAGAGCCTGGTGCTGACCAGCCCCCACAACGACCTCAACTACCTGGAGGACGTCTGCAAGAAGTACCCGCGCGTCGCCTACGTGGCGGACGGCGCCTACTCCATGGGCGGGCTCACGGCGCTGGAGGGGCTGCTCCAGCTCCAGGAGAAGTACGGCCTCTTCCTGTACTTCGATGACTCGCACTCGCTGTCCATCACCGGCGCGAAGGGCGAGGGCTGGGTCCGCTCCCGCCTGAAGATGAACCCGCTGACGATGATCGTCGCGTCGCTGGCCAAGGCGTTCGGCAGCGCGGGCGGCGTGGCGATGCTGGGCAGCGAGAAGCTGTTCAACTTCCTCAACCGGAACGCAGGTCCCCTGGCGTGGTCGCAGAACCTCCAGGTGCCGTCCATCGGCTCGTCGCTGGCGAGCATCGCGCTGCACAAGAGCCCGGAGCTCAAGCAGCTCCAGGACAAGCTCGCGCGCAACATCGCGTACTTCGACAGCCAGTTCCCCTCCGCGCACTCGGGCAACGGCATGCCCATCCGCAAGATTGAAGTGGGCGAGGAGGAGAAGGCGGTGCGCCTGTCGCAGGAGCTGTACCGGGCGGGCTACTACTGCTCGGCGGTGTTCTTCCCCGTGGTGGCCAAGGGCGAGGCGGGCGTGCGCCTGATGATGCGCGCGGACATCGAGCCGGACGAGCTGACGCGCTTCTGCGCGACGGCCAAGGACATCATCTCCGGCTTCTGAAGAAGCCCGCGCGCGAGGACACACGACATGGAGGGCTCTGGCTACAAGCAGGTGGGACCGCAGCGCTACCGGGAGCTGCTGGGCTTCGCGTTCGAGGACTTCACCGTCGGGGACGTCTTCGAGCACCGGCCGGGCCGCACGGTGACGGAAGCCGACAACGTGCTGATGAGCACGCTGAGCCTCAACCCGTCCCCGCTGCACCTGGACGCGGCCTATTGCCAGCACACGCCATGGGAGCGGCCGCTCATCTCCAGCCTGGTGACGTTCAGCGTGGTGTGCGGGATGAGCGTGCGCAGCACCAGCGGCCGGGCCCTGGCGAACCTGGGGTGGGACCGCATCCGGCTCACGCACCCCGTCTTCGCCGGGGACACGCTGTACGCGGAGAGCCGCATCCTCGCCAAGCGCCTGTCGGAGAAGCGCAAGGGGGAGGGCATCGTCACCTGTGAGACGCGGGGGCTGAAGTCCACGGGCGAGGTGTTCCTGACGTTCGAGCGCAGCTTCCTCGTGCCCACGCGCGAGCGCGGTGTGGACGAAAGGGCCGGGTACTGACGCTCATGCGCGCCGTCGTCTACGAAGGCTCCGGGGGCCCGGAGGTGGTGAAGCTGCGCGAGGTTCCCCGGCCGGTGCCCACGGGCAACGCGCTGCTCATGCGGGTGCACGTCACCGCGCTCAACCGCGCGGACCTGCTCCAAAGGGCCGGCGTGTACCACGTGCCGGAGGGCCAGTCCGCCATCCCCGGCGTGGAGGTCGCCGGCACGGTGGAGGCGTGGGGCGAGGACGTGAAGGGCTTCACCCGGGGCCAGCGCGTGTTCGGCGTGGTGGAGGGCGGCGGGTACGCGGAGTTCTGCCTGCTGGACGCGGACATGGCGCTCGTCATCCCGGAGGCCTTCAGCTTCGAGGAGGCGGCGGCCACCGCGGAGTCCTGCCTCACCGCGAACGAGACGCTGTTCGAATTGGGCGGCCTGAAGCCCGGGCAGACGGTGCTCGTGCACGCGGGCGCCAGCGGTATCGGCACCACGATGGTGCAGATGGTGAAGCACGTGGGCGCGACGGCGCTGTGCACGGTGGGCACGCCCCGGAAGGTGGAGGCGCTGACGCGGCTGGGCGCGGACGCCGCCATCGACTACCGGCGCCAGGACTTCGTGGCGGAGGTGCTGGCGCGCACGGGCGGCGAGGGCGTGGAGCTGGTGATGGACTTCGTGGGCGGCGCGTACCTGTCGCGCAACCTCTCCGTGCTGAAGCACGAGGGCTGCCTGGTGCTGGTGGGACTGCTGGACGGGATGGCGGCGGAGCTGGATCTGCTGCGCGTCGTCCAGCGCCGGTTGCAGCTCAAGGGCTCGTCCCTGCGGCTGCGGCCCATGGTGGAGAAGCGGCAGGTCAACGCGCGCTTCCGGCAGCGGTGGATGGAGGTGCTCGCGCAAGGAGGGCTGCGGCCCGTCATCCACGGGGCCTGGCCGCTGGAGGCGGTGGTGGACGCGCACGCGGAGATGGAGGCCAACCGCAACATCGGGAAGCTCCTCCTGACGGTGGCGGGGTGACGCCATGGCCGACCTGAGCGAGTTCCTCGCGCGTGAGCAGGTGGACGCGCGCCTGCTGACGCTGGCCACGCCGATGACGACGGCCGCCGCCGCGGCGCGCGAGCTGGGCATCCCCGTGGGCGGCATCTTCAAGTCGCTGGTGCTGACGACGGAAGCGGACGAGGTGCTCGTCGTGGTGCTGCCGGGAGACCGGCGCGTGGACTTCAAGGCGGTGGCGCGCGCCGCCGGCTGTCGCAAGGCCGCGTTCGCGAGCGCCGAGCGGGCGCTGGAGGCCACGGGTTATCCGCCGGGCGGCACGCCGCCCCTGGGCTACCCCCGACCGCTGCGCGTGTTCGTGGACGCGGCCGTCCTCCAGTACCCGGAAGGTTACGGCGGCGGAGGGCGGCCGGAGCTGCTGCTGCGCCTGACGCCCGGAGAGCTGCTGCGCGTGACGAAGGGCACCGTGGGCCCACTGAGCATTCCAACCGAAGCACCGACCCCCTGAAGAGAGGACGCCCGCCATGCAGGAAGACGTCTCGCGAAGCTTGAAGAAGATCCTGACGAACCAACTCTTCGTGGAGATTCCCGAGGAGCAGATTGGCGGGGACGACGGGCTCCAGTCCGTCGTCGGCCTGGACTCCGTGGGCTTCCTGGAGCTGCGGGTCATCTGCGAGGACCAGTTCGGCGTGAGCATCTCCGACCAGGACTTCGACACGGAGAACTTCCGCACCCTCAACCTGCTGTCGGCGCTCATCGTGAAGCTCAAGGCCCAGCAGAAGCAGGGGGGCACGAAGTGAAGGTGCCCGCCGCGGGGGAGACGCTCGGGGCGGAGGAGGTGGCCCGCCTGCGCGCCGGCATGGCGTTGCAGATGGACCACTACGGCGGGGGGCGCCTGCCCTTCGTCTGTCTGCGGGCCAAGGGCCTGATGCAGCACATGGCCGCGCTGGAGGGGCCGGACGCGGGACGCGTCGTGGAGGTGCTGGACGCCAGCGGAGGCTACGCGAGCGCGTGCCTGGGCGCGGGCCATCCGCGCATGCAGGAGGCGCTGCGCGACGGCCTGGAGCGCACGGGCTACGTCACCGACGAGCTGGGCTCGCTGGAGCGCACGCTGCTGTTGGAGGGGCTGTTCGGCCCCCAGGGCCTCTGGGCGGATCGCTTCCCGGGGGACGCGTACCACGCGAGTGGCCGCAACTCGGGCTCCGAGGGATTGGAGCTGGCGCTGCGCCTGGTGCTGGAGTCGAACTTCGACCGGCGGCGGATGGCGCCGAAGCCCGAGCGCGCGGAGCGGCGGATGATCCTCGCCTTCGAGGGCGCGTGGCACGGGTGGACACAGGGCCTGGCGAGCCTGCTCAACCGCCGGCACTACCGGCTGGGGCTGCCGCTGCCCGCGACGGAGGGCCCGTCCGGGCTGGACGTGCAGTTCCTGCCGTTCGGTGAGTCCGCGCACCTGGAGACCTTCTTCGCGGAGCACGGGCGGAAGCTGGCGGCGGTCTTCGTGGAGCCCATCCAGGGGGACGCCGGCATCCTGGTGCCCCCCGCGGGCTACCTGCGACGGCTGGCCACGCTCTGCCGCGAGCACGAGGTGCTGCTGGTGGCGGACGAGGTGCTCACGTTCGCGAAGACGGGCCGCTTCTTCGGCATGACGGACGCCGAGGGGCCCATCCCCACGGACATCACCGTCATCGGCAAGAGCCTGGGCATGGGCGTCGTCTCCACGTCCATGGTCATCGCCCGGCGCGAGCTGTCGGTGCGCTCCAGCGGCGCGGTGTCCACGTCCGACCTCCGGCCCCTGACGAGCGCGGTGATGCGCTCGGGCATCCAGTACCTGTCCGGCGAAGGGCTGGTGGAGCGCACGGGGCCGCTGGGCGAGGTGCTGCGCGCGCAGCTGCAGAAGGACGTGGCGCAGGCGTTCCCGGAGGTGTTCCAGGAGGTCCGGGGCCTGGGCTACATGAACGGCATCGAGCTCACGGAGCGGGCGGCAGGGAGCCTGGGGAAGCTGCGGGCGCGGCTGCTCGACGCGGGCATCTTCGTGGAGTTCATGGCCGGCGCGGGGCGTCGCTCGCGGGGCCTGCGCTACCTGTTCCCGGCGATGCGCATCGCGCCGCCGCTCATCGCGGGAGAGGCGGACCTCCGGGAGATGGTGGCCCGCATCCAGCGCGGCGTGCGGACGTTCGTGGAGTCCGGGTCGTGACGCAGGCTGCGGTTCCACTTCCGGAGGTTCCACCCGCGCTGCGCCGCAAGGTGGAGCACGTGGACACGGACGCTTCCGGCGTCGTGCACTTCTCCCGCTACGCGTCGCTGCTGGAGACGGCGGGGCTGGAGGAATTGGAGCGCCGGGGGGCAGGGCTGGAGGTCCTCTCGGCGCAGGGTCTGGATTTGCGGGTGCGGGAGCTGCGGGTGAGCTACCGCGCGGCGGCGCGCTTCCAGGATTGGTTGGTGTTGGTGCCCGCCGTGGAGCACGTCGGGCCCGCGAGCTTGAAGCTGGGTGTGAAGCTTTACCGCGAAGGCACGGGGCCGGAACCGCTGCTGCTTGCCTTTGGAAGTCTGGACCTCGCCGTCGTCAACAAAGAGAACGGAGTGCCCGCATGTCTACCGCCGTCCCTCAGCAGCGCGCTCAAGCTGGCGCCGTGAACACAGTGGAGCGCACGCCCAAGGCCCTGGGCTTCACCGCGCTGAAGCAGTGGCTGCGGCACCGCCACCCGATGATCTACCTGGACCGCATCGTGGACCATGAGCCGGGGAAGTACCTGGAGGCGCTCATGTCCATCTCCGGCAACCTGGACTGCATCGCGGGACACTTCCCGGAGCGGGCCGTCTACCCGGCCAGCCACCTCATGCAGGCCAATGCGCAGGCGGGCATCATCCTCTACCAGATGAGCACGTCGATGCTGGCCGAGGACGAGCTGACGCTCATCAGCTCCGTGGAGGCGCGCTTCCTGAAGGTCATCGTGCCGGGCGACCAGGTGCTGCTGCGCGTGCAGGCGAGCCGGCTGGCCGGAGGGCTGTTCCAGTTCACGGGCAAGGCGATGGTGGGCTCGCACCGCGTGGCGGCGTTCCGCGCGAGCCTCGTCCGCTCCCGGGTCTCCGACCTGGGCGAACAGTTGTGGTGATGCCCGTCGTCGTCACGGGCGCGGCGTGGACGACCCCGCTCGGGAGCGGACTGGAAGCCGTGTGGCGCCGGCTGCTCGCGGGCGAGCACGGCTTCGTCGAGCTTCCGTCCCCGCACCGGCTGCGCAACACGCTGGCGGCCGTCGTTCCGGGCGGGGGACATGAGGCTCCCGCCGCGGAGCGTCTGCGCGGGCTCGCGGTCACGACGCTGCGTGATGCGCTGGCGGATGCGGGGCTGCCTGCCGATGGGGCGCGCACGCGCTTCGTCCTGGGCACCAGCCTGGGCGCCTTCCTGGACGACGACGGCGAGCGGGAGGCGCCGCTGCACCACTGGGCGGATGCGGTGGTGGAGGCCCTGGGCGCGAAGGCCGCGCCCGTGGTGCTGTCCACCGCGTGCTCCTCGGGTTCGGATGCGCTCCTGGTGGGGGCGGAGTGCGTGCGCGCGGGGCTCGCCGATGTGTGTATTTGCGGCGGCGTGGATGTCCTCACGCCGAGCAAGCGGCTGGCGCACTCGGCGCTGTCCACGCTGTCTCCGTCGCGCACGCGGGCCTATGACACGCGGCATGACGGCATGCTGCTGGGCGAGGGCGCGGCGTTCCTCGTGCTGGAGTCGGCGGCGCACGCGGAGCGGCGGTCGGCGCGCGTGCTGGCGCGACTGCGCGGCGTGGGTTCCGCCAATGACGCCGCGAGCATGACGTCGCCGGACCCCGCGGCCGCGGGCGCACGCCTGGCGATGGAGCGCTCCTTGACGGATGCGGGGATCGCCGCCGCCGGGATTGGATTGGTCAACGGCCATGGGTCCGCGACGCCGGTGAACGACCGGGCGGAGCGCGAGGCGTTCCGGAGCGTGTTCGGTCCCAGCGGCGGGCCGCTCGTCTTCGCGACGAAGGGGGCCTTCGGACACAGCCTGGGGGCCACGGGCGCGATGGAGGCGCTCGCGCTCATCCTGGGACTGCGCGAGGGCATCGTTCCGCCCATCGTCGGTCTGGAGCAGCCGGATCCGGAGTTCCCCTGTCCGCTGTCCGTGGGCGCGCCGACGCGGCATGCGGCCCGGGTGGGCCTGAGCGTGACGCTGGGCTTCGGTGGCTTCGACACGTCGCTCGTCTTCGAGGTGCCGCGATGACGTCCTCCCTGTCGGTGGCCCTGCGCGGCAGCGCGGTGGTGTTCGCGGATGCTCCGAATCCCCATGCCGCCCGGTGGAAGCCCTCCGTGCGCTACGCGGATCCGCTGTCCTGGGCGCTGGTCATGGCCGTGGGGGAGGCGACCCAGGCCCTGGGCGAGGACTTCACGCGCGCGGCGGACCGGTGCTCGCTCATCCAGGTGGGTGCGGTGGGCCCTCGCGAGACGTGGGCACAGGTGGCGAGCGATGCCGCGCGGGGCTTCGCGTCCCCGCTGCGCTTTCCCGCCGCGACGCCGAGCGCCCCCACGGGTCTGTCCTGCATCGTCCACGGCCTGCGCGGTCCGACGCTCGCGCTGACGATGCCCGTGGTGCCGGGCGTGGAGGTCGCGCTGGCGTTGTCCGCCGCGTGGCTTGCGCGCGGTGTCGTGGACTGGGCCCTCATCGGATCCGTGCTGGCGGTCGAAGGCCGGCCTCCGGGCGCGGGCTGTGTCGTCCTGTCGCGGGGAGCCGGGCCTGGCGTCGACGCGGACGCCGTGGCGCGGTCCCTCCAACCCTGAGTGGAGTGAACATGGCCTCGCCCCTCCTGGAGCTCGCGGGCGTTCCGCTGACCGCCGTGCAGGCGTTCCTGGATCGCATCCGCGACCTGACCGAAGCGCACCCGACCGCCGACCGCTCCGTGGCGACCCTCGCGGCCGGGTGGATGGCCCGAGGGCTCAGGCCGGGGGACGTGGTGCTGCTCGCGCTGCCCAACGGCGCGGGGCTCCTGGCCCATGTCTTCGCGGTGCTCGCGGCCCGGGGCGTCCCCGCGCTGGTGTCGCCCGCCTCGCCCGCGGGCCGGCAGCAGTCGCTGGTGGATGCGCTGCCAGCGCGGGCCCTGGTGGCCATGCGCAGCCCCGCACCGCACACGCAAGGCGTAGAGCGGTTCGCGCTGGGCGGGGCGGAGGTGGCCCTGTTCCCGGAGACAGAGCCGCCGGGGGCGAAGCTCGGGGAGATGGTGCTGCTCACATCCGGCACCTCCGGCTTCGCGAGCGGCTGCGTGTTCGACCTGGGCGCGCTCTTCCTCAACGCGGATCGGCACGCGGATGCCGTGGGCCTGCGCGCGGGGGACACCGCCCTGGTGAACCTGCCCCTCTACTACTCGTACTCCATGGTCGCGCAGGCGTTCTCCGCGCTGCGAAGGGGGCTGGAACTGGTCATCAGCGGCCCGCCGTTCCAGCCCGCGGCGTACCTGCGCATGCTCGGGGAGCAGGGCATCACCGTGTCCGCGCTGACGCCGCTGCTCGTGCGGGGCCTGCTCCAGCATGGCGAGCCGTTCCCGGACGGCCTGCGGTGCCTGGGCGTGGGCGGAGACGTGCTCGCGCCGGAGCACGTGAAGCAGCTCCTGCATGCGCGGCCTCGGGGCGAGCTGTACGTCACGTATGGCCTGTCCGAGGCGGGGCCCCGGGTCGCGACGCTCGCGGCGCATGCGGAGCCGGAGCACCGCTTCGCGTCCGTGGGGTTGCCGTTGCCGGGAACACAGGTGTCGCTCGTTGAGCGTGGGCCGGATGGACAGCGGGAGCTGTTCGTCTCGTCGGACACGGTGATGAAGCGCCGCATCGGGCTGGTGGAGGGGGAGAAGCTCCATGCGCTGAAGGGCCCCCGGCTGCTGGCCACGGGGGACGTGTTCGACATCGACGCGGACGGCTACCTGTACTTCCAGGGGCGCGTCTCCGACTTCCTCGTGCGCGGCAGCGAGAAGATCAGCATGGCCTCCGTGCGGCGGCTGGCGATGATGCTGCCCGGGGTACTGACGGCGCGCACGCAGGTCGTCCGGGGCGCGCAGGGGGACGACTACGACGTGGTCCTCACCGTGGCGGACGAGCGGCGCTCCGTGGAGCACCTGTCCCGCGAGCTGTTCCGCCTGCTGCGCCTCGCCGAGCGCCCGCGCGCCGTGCAGGTGGTCGCGGCGGACGTCGCCGCGGCCTCCCTGCACAAGTAGCGGAGTGCTTCAGGGGGCTCGCGCTTCGAGCCCCATCGGCAGGTCCGGGTTCGCGACCACCGCGTCGAGCACCCCGAGGAACTCGGCGTGGATGCCCTCGGCGGTACGGGCGTCGAACAGGTCGGTGTTGAACTCCAGGACGCCGGTGAACCCCTCATCCAGCTCGGTCAGGGACAGGGCCAGCTCGTAGGTGACGGAGCCCCGGCTGACCTCGATGGGGATCACGGCGAGGCCTTCCAGCGCGAACTCCGCCTCCGGGGCGTTCTGCAGGATGAACATCGCCTGGAACACCGGGGAGCGATTCGCGGGCAGCTCGACGCCCAGGGATGCCACGACCTGGTCGAGTGGGACCTCCTGGTGCGCGTAGCCGCCCAGCGTCTCCTCGCGCACGCGCTGGAGCAGGGTGCGGAAGCCCGGTGCGCCGCGCACGCTGACGCGCAGGCACAGGCCGTTGACGAACATGCCGATGAGCGGCTCCAGCTCCGGCAAGAGCCGGTTGGCGATGGGCGAGCCGATGACGACCTCCTCCTGGCCGGAGCGGCGCGCGAGCACGATGCCGAACGCGGACAGCATGGCCATGAACGGCGTCACCTGCTCGCGCCGGCACAGGGCATGGAGGGCGTCGCTGCGGCTGCGGCCCAGCTGGACCGGGCGGCGCACGCCGTTGAAGG
>NZ_RAWB01000549.1 GCF_003612055.1 Corallococcus llansteffanensis | reverse complement strand
GGGCGGATGGCTTCGCCTGCGCGCGCGCGGGCGCGGTGGCGGCGGGCTTCGCGGCCGGGGCGCGGGCCCACACGGGCGGGCCCGCCAGGAGCAGGACGGCCAGCAGGGCGAGCGGGGTACGACGCGGCATGCGGTCCTCGGGGTGCGACGGAGTGGGCACGGGACTTCTAACCGTCCCACGGGGTCCCGCCATCCCGAGCGTCGCCGCGCCCCCTGGCAGGTCCTGCTCCGTGCTTCCAACCCTGGAGGTTGTCCGCTATCCTGGCGTGGATCCGCTTCCGGAGCACGGCCGGATCCCCCATGTCAGGAGGGGTTGATAGGAGACCCGCTCTCCACGAGGAGGAACGGAATGGCGACGGCGATGGGCGGGGATGTGGTGATGAAGCTCCTGCAGGAGTTTCGCGAAATGCAGGAGGAGGCGCGGATCCAGTACGCGCGGACGGACCGGGCCTTCAAGCGGGCCACTCAGCAGACCCAGATGCTTGCCGAGCACGTGGAAAAGCTCGCCACGGAGCTCTTCGCGCTCTCGGTGGAAGTGAACGGAATCAAGCGCGTGCACGGGAAGATGTTCGAACAGGTGGGCCGAACCCTGAACCGGCTCGCGGAAGCCCAGGCGTCCGACCGTCAGCGCATCGACACGCTGGAGTTGCACGTGGACGGAGCCGGGAAGCCCTGAGCCCGTCAGACGTGGGCCTCGTCCTGGAACGCGACGGCGCCTCCGTGCAGCGCGTCCTCCAGCTCGCGGACCTCTTCGGAGGAGAGCCGGAAGTGCCTGGCCTGGATGAAGCCATCCACCTGCTTGCCATTGCGCGCCCCGACGATGGCGGCGGTGACGGCGGGATGCCGCAGCACCCAGGCGATGGCCACCTCCGCCACGGAGCAGCCATGCCGCTCGCCCAGCCCCCGCATGCGCTCCACCAGGGCCAGGTGGTGCGACAGCTTCGGCTCCTGGAAGTCCGGGCTGCGGCGGCGCCAGTCGTCGTCTGGCATTGCCTGGATGCGCTCGCGCGTCATCGCCCCGGTGAGCAGTCCCGACGCCATGGGTGAGTACACGATGACGCCCATGCCTTGCTGCTGGCAGTAGGGCAGCACGTCCTGCTCGATGTCGCGGCGGATGAGCGAGTAGGGCGGCTGCAGCGACGTCACCGGCGCGATGCGCCGCACCCGCTCCAATTGGGAGACATTGAAGTTGGACGCGCCCAGCCAGCGCACCTTGCCCTGCCGTTGCAGCTCCGCCAGCGCCGTCCAGCCCTCCTCGAGCTCCGCCGTGGACTCCACCGGCCAGTGCACCTGATACAGGTCAATGGCATCCACCTTCAGCCTTCGCAGGGACGCCTCGCACTCCCGCCGCACCGAGTCCGCCTTGAGCACACGGCGGACGTTGCCCCGGCCATCCCAGGTCATGCCGCACTGGGTGAAGACATATGGGCGCGGGGAGCGGCCCTTCAGCGCCTCCGCCACCACCTCCTCCGAGTGCCCCAACCCATACACCGCCGCGGTGTCGATCCAGTTGATGCCCGAATCCAGAGCGCGCTGGATGGCTTCAATGGATTGCGCGTCGTCCTGCGCCCCCCAGGCGAACGCCCCGCCCGCACCGCCAATGGCCCCCGCGCCAAAGCCCAGCACCGTGACGTCCAGGTCGGAGTTGCCCAACCGTCGCTTCTGCATCCCATGCCTCCCGGGGGCGAGCGGGGAAGAGGAGCGCGGGCGCCCGGCTGCCGCCAGGGTCTTCGCTCGGGGACCGTAGTGCCCCTGGGGGGACGGTGTGCACCCCGCCAGCCGGTGCCCTGGACCGGGTGCCGGCCCGCCTCCCATCCACCGGGACGGGCGGGCGCCGCCTCGCGTCCGCCTGGGACGGTGCATGGAACGCAAGCATCGTCGCGCGCGTGCGTTTGATGGTAGGCCGCCCTGAGTCGGGGGGCCGTCCCTCGGGCACGTGGACACAGGAGTCCTTCCGGATGAAACGCTTCTTCATCGGCGCGCTGGCCTTCATTGGAGCGCTGTCCGTCCTCTTCGTGGTGGGTGTGGTGGGGTTGTTGATGCTCGCATCGGCGAGCAAGCCGGGCGTGCCCTCGAACCTGGTGCTGGAGCTGGACCTGCAGCAGCCCCTGCCGGAGTACACGCTGGACACGTCGCTGGCGGGGGCCTTCGGGGACGCGCCCACGTCGCTGCGGGACGTGGTGGAGGCCCTGGAGCAGGCCGGCAAGGACCCCCGGGTGAAGTCGCTGGTGGTGCGCGTGGGGCAGCCGGGCAGCTCCGCGCAGGTGCAGGAGCTGCGGGACGCGGTGAAGGCCTTCCGCGCGACGGGCAAGCGGGCGGTGGCCTACGCAGACGGCTTCGGGGAGGCGGGCAACGGCACCGGGGCCTACTACCTCGCGAGCGCCTTCGACTCCGTCTTCATCCAGCCCTCCGGGGACGTGGGGCTCACCGGCATCGCGCTGGAGACGCCCTTCGCGCGCGAGGCCTTCACGAAGTTCGGCGTGAAGGCGGAGTACGGCAAGCGCGCCGAGTACAAGAACGCCGTCAACACCTTCACCGACGACGCCTACGGCGCCGCGCAGCGCGAGGCCACGGAGTCCTACGGCGGCAGCCTCTTCCGCCAGGTGGTGAAGGGCGTGGCCGAGGGCCGCAAGCTCACCGAGGACGAGGTGCGCGCCCTCATCGACCGCGCGCCCTTCATGGGCCAGAAGGCCGTGGACGCGAAGCTGGTGGACGGGCTGCGCTACCGGGACGAAATCTACGACGAGCTGAAGCAGCAGGCCGGCGACGGGGCCCAGTTCCTCTACGTGGACAAGTACCTGGAGCGCGCGGGCCGGCCGCACCAGACGGGGACGACCATCGCCCTCATCTACGGCGTGGGCGAGGTGCTCCGCGGCAAGAGCCAGTCCAACCCGCTCTCCGGCGGCCAGGTGATGGGCGGCGACACGGTGGCGGCGGCCTTCCGCAAGGCGGTGGAGGACCCGAACGTGAAGGCCATCCTCTTCCGCGTGGACAGCCCGGGCGGCAGCTACTCCGCGAGCGACACCGTGCGCCGCGAGGTGCAGCGCGCGCGCGAGGCGGGCAAGCCGGTCATCGTCTCCATGGGCTCGTACGCGGCCAGCGGCGGCTACTACGTGGCCATGGGCGCGGATAAAATCGTCGCGCAGCCGGGCACGCTGACGGGGAGCATCGGCGTGTACAACGGCAAGTTCGTCACCGCGGACTTCTGGGCGAAGTTCGGCGTGAACTTCGACACCATCGCCTTCGGCCGCAACGCGACCTTCGGCAGCACCGACCTGGACTTCACCCCCGAGCAGCGCGCGCAGTTCGAGTCCGAGCTGGACGATATCTACCTGGACTTCACCAGCCGGGCGGCCCAGGCGCGCAACATGCCGCTGGAGAAGCTGCAGGCGGTGGCGAAGGGCCGCGTGTGGACGGGCGAGGATGCACTGGAGCGAGGGCTGGTGGACGCGCTCGGCGGCTACGCGAAGGCGCTGGAGCTGGCGAGGGAGGCCGCGAAGCTCTCCAAGGACGCCCCGGTGCGCCTCCAGGTGTTCCCGCGCCCCAAGGCCACGGGCCAGGTGCTGTCGGAGCTCCTGGGCAAGAACGACGCGGACAACAGCGATGACGACGCGGCCGGGGCCCAGGCGGGCGTCGCGCCCCGGGTGCTGGAGCAGGTGCGGGCCGTGTACCGGGTGGGCGCGAAGCTGGGGCTCACGGAGCAGGGCCCGGGGGCCCGCATGCTCTACGCCCCGATGCCGGAGGTGCGCTGGTAGCCGCTGGGGCTCAGACGTGCAGGGGCAGGATGGGGCGGCCCTCGTTGGGCCGCACCGGCCGCCCGAAGACGCTGTGGTAGCGCAGGGCGTGCGTCGCGCAGCGGTGGCGGCGCGGGTCGAAGACGAGGCAGTTCGCCACCGGTCCGGCGTAGACGTGCAGCGTCACGCCCTGGGCGCTGGTGGAGCACACGCGGTGGATGGACGCGCCGTTGTCGCGAAAGTCCACGTGGCCCGCGCCCACCGGGCCCACCCGCTCCGGCAGGCCCAGCCGCGCCATGCCGGGCCCGGTGCCACCCTCCAGCAGCGGGTAGTTCTCCAGCAGGAACTGGCCGCGCTGGACGCTGAACCAGCACTCCTGGCCGTCATGGTCGTGGATGGGAGACGACACGCCCGGCGACCAGCAGTTGAGGATGATCTCCATCCCCTCGTCCCGGTGGACGAGGTTGCGGGTGTAGCGCCCCGGCAGGAAGTGGAGATAGGGCTTGAGACTGGCCGGATCCACCTGGAGCCCGGCCATGGCCGTGTCCACGCCCGCCAGACCTCCGGGGGACGCTCGACGCGCGCGGAGCATCCGCACGAATTCTCTCAGGCACACATCACCCATGCGTACAGCCTAGGAACGTCTCCGACAGTTGGCCACCCTCAGGTCTACCGATGAACGTCCGCTTTGTCGTCCCCCCTTCAAGGATTGGGGCTTCGTCCGTTGAAGGACGGCAGCCCCCGGGGAATCACGGGCGTGGCGCGGCAGGTCTGCGGTCTTTGGTTTAGCTGTAATTTTACACTTCCTTGCGGTAGAGGGAAGTGGTGGTGGCAGGTCGACCCGGCCAGAGCATCGAGGGGGGCCGAGGAGAGCACGCAATGAAGAAGCGCTTGGGGGACATCCTGCTCGCTCGGGGTGTGGTGGATTCGATGCAGTTGCAGTCGGCGCTGGCGTACCAGCGCAAGTGGGGCGTGGCCCTGGGCCAGGTGGTGGTGGATCAACGCTTCTGCACGGCGGAGGCGGTGCTGTCCGCGTTGGCGGCGCAGTCCGGGGTGGGGTCGGTGGATCTGGACGCCCAACCGCTGGACGCCTCGCTCGCCAAGTGGATTCCCTGCAAGGTGGCGGAGGCGCACCGGGTGGTGCCGCTGCGGCTGGAGGGCCAGGGTCTCCGCGACACGGCGCTGGTGGTGGCCATCGCCGCGCCCGCCAGTCTGGCGGCGCTGGACGTGGTGAAGAGCGTGTCCGGCAAGGCGCGGGTCGTGCCCCTGCTGGCCACGGACGCGGCGCTGAACCGCGCCATCGGGAGGCTGTACCGGGGCGAGCCGGCGACGCCCCAGCGCCGTCCCGGCATGGAGGGCTTCTCCCTGCCCGAGTGGGACGAGTCGCTGCCCCTGGTGACGGGCACGTCCCTGGCGGAGCTGACGACCCTGGAGGCTCCGATGGAGGCCCCGGGGGAAGCGCTCCCCATGCTGGCGCCCCTGGAGGCCGTGCGGGTGCCGGTGCGCGAGGCGCGCGTGGCGGTGCAGGAGCAGGTGCTGGTGTACGGCTGGGGCGCGGAGGCGGCGGCCGGGCTGGTGAAGGTGCTGGGCGCGGAGGGCTTCACGGTGAAGGTGGCGAGCACCGGGGACGTGTGCGCCGCGGTGGAGACGCAGGTGGTGGTGGCGCCGCTGCCCGCGATGGAGGTGCTGGCCCAGCGGCTGCGCGCGCAGGTGCTGGTGGCGGGCAAGGTTCCGGAGCGGGACCTGCCCCGGGCGCAGGCGGTGCACGCGCGGGGCTTCCTGGCGGCGCCGGTGGATCCGGATCTCCTGGTGCGCGCGGTGCGGCGGCTGTCGCGCGCGTCCGACGAAGCGCGCCTCAAGCACGCGAGCTGACGGGCCCGGGGGCGTCTTCGGGCCCGCGCCGTTCACTCCTCAGGGCACCGCGAGGAGCCGGGGCAGCTCCTCCGGCACATCGGGAAGCCAGAGCGACCCCAGCTCCAGGGGAACGGAAGGGAAGGGCTCGGCGCGCACCAGGGCGTCGTCCTCGTGGCTCGCGGTGAGGAGCCAGCCGCGCTTGACGCGCTGGTAGACCTCCAGCGTGCGCGCGAGCGGATCCACGAGCCACACGAAGGAGACGCCGGCCCGCGCGTACAGGGGCAGCTTGCGCGCCCGGTCCAGCCCGGTGGTGGCGGGGGTGAGCACCTCGCAGACCCAGTCCGGCACGAGGTTGAAGAAGCCAGCGCCCGGCTCCGGTGGGGCGGCCACGCGCTCGCGGCGCCAGCCGGCCAGGTCGGGCACGAGGAGGTCCTCGCCCAGGTGCAGCTCCGGGGCCCGCAGGAAGCACCAGCGGCCGTTGCCACCCCGACGCTTGTCCAACCGCTCTCCCAGCTCCACGCCCATCATGAAGGCCGCGCGCGCGGGCGCCACGGAGGGGCGGGGCGAGGCCACCAGCTCGCCATCGAGGATTTCACCCACCCAGCCCGACGGCAGCGCCGAGAGCAGGGAGTGGGAGGTGGGCTGAAGGTGCTGGAGTGCCGTCATGAATCCTCGGGGAGCGCCGGGTAACGCGAGGCATTCTAGGGAGGGGTCTGACATGCCGGCCGGCGCCCGGCGGGGGGCTATTTCCCGATGCAGAAGCGCTGGAAAAGGGTGTCCAGAAGGGCATCGGACACGCTCGTTCCGGACACTTCGCCCAGGGCCTCCAGCGCGAGCCCGACCTCGCCGGAGAGGACCTCCAGGGTGGACACGCGCGACGCCTCCTCCGCGCGGCCCAGCGCCTCGGCGGCACGACGCAGGGCGTCCGCGTGGCGCTCGGAGACGAGGGCCACCGCGGAGGGCGTGCCACCGCCCCACAGCCGCGCGAGCACGGAGGTCCGGAGCGCGTCCACGCCCTCTCCCGTGAGCCCGCTGACGCGCGGCCCGGGGGAGGGGAGGGG
>NZ_RAWB01000548.1 GCF_003612055.1 Corallococcus llansteffanensis | reverse complement strand
CACCAGGAGGGGGAAGAGAGAGAACTGCGATGCACGGACCCGTTGCGGCTGTCGTGCCACCGCGCCCCATGTCTGTTTCCAGGGGTTTGTCTCGCACCTTGCCCCCGCCCCCTGATGACCGCGCTCCGGTCCCTGATGACCACCGTCACCAGGCAGGCGGCCTGGACGGCGCACCGCGGCAGAACATGCGGCGCCCACGAGAGCCGAGGGTAGAGTCGCGGATCAGGTGGACCGCCCATGACAAAGAGAGACACCGGCAGGGGAGGCCCAGGCACGGGCCCTTTGGACTCCGCGCGCTCGGGCGCGGGCACGGGACGGGGGACGGGCCCCCACGCGGGGCGTGCCCCCGAGGACGTGCCGCCCGTTCCGCAGGTGGGCCGCTACCTGCTGCTGCGGCGGCTGGGGCAGGGCGGCATGGGCGTGGTGTACGCCGCCTATGATCCGGACCTGGACCGCAAGGTGGCCCTCAAGCTGCTGCACCCGAACGCGCAGGGGGACGCCGAGGAGGCGCGCTCGCGGCTGCTGCGTGAAGCGCAGGCCATGGCGCGCGTCTCCCATCCCAACGTCATCCCCGTCTTCGACGTGGGCATGTGGGGCGACCAGGTCTTCGTCGCGATGGAGCTGGTGGACGGCGGCACGCTGGGCACCTGGCTGAAAGCAGCGAAGCGGCCGTGGCGCGAGGTGCTGGAGCGCTACCTGGCGGCGGGACGCGGGCTCCAGGCCGCGCACGACGCGGGGCTGGTGCACCGCGACTTCAAGCCCGCCAACGTGCTGGTGAGCCGCGCGGGCCGCGTCTACGTGACGGACTTCGGGCTGGCGCGGCAGGTGGGGGAGACCTCCTCGGAGGAGTCGTCCCCGGAGGAGGCGGAGGTCCTCCAGGGCGCGGACCGGCGGATGCTGGAGACCACGCTCACCGAGGCGGGCCTGCTCGTGGGCACGCCCAACTACATGTCCCCGGAGCAGTTCCGGGGCACGGCGCTGGACGCGCGCACGGATCAATTCAGCTTCTGCGCGGCACTCTATGGCGCCCTCTACGGCACGCGCCCCTTCGATCCGGGCAGCCTGAAGGCCTACGCATCCAGCCAGAGCGTGGAGGCGGAGGGCACGCAGTCCCTGGGAGGCACGGCGCCGCTGACGGCCCCGATCCCCGCCGCGCCGCCACCCGCGCTGATCCGCGAGCCGCCGCGCGACGTGAAGGTGCCCGCGTGGGTGCGGCAGGCGGTGATGCGCGGCCTGTCGCTGGACGCCGCCGGACGCTTCCCTTCGATGCAGGCGCTGCTGGGTGCGCTCTCGCAGGAGCAGCGTCTGGGGCAGCGCCGGCGCTGGGTGGCGGCGACGGGCGTGGTGACCGCGACGCTGGCGGTGGCCGCGGGCGCGGCGTGGCAGCAGTCCCGGGTGTGCGTGGATGCCGGGGCGCAGATGGACGACGTCTGGACGCCGGAGGCGAAGGCGCGGCTGGAGTCCGCCTTCCGCGCCACCGGCAAGCCCTTCGCGGAGGCCATGGCCCAGCGCACCGTGCAGGTGCTGGAGCAGTACGCGGAGGGCTGGAAGAACCAGCGCGTCCAGGCGTGCGAGGCCACGCGCGTGCAAGGTGTCGTCCCGGAGGATCAATTCGACCGGCAGGTGGTGTGCCTGGAGCGGCGGCGCAAGGACCTGCGCGCCACGGTGGAGCTCTTGGCGGGCGCGGACGCCGCCGTGGTGGAGAAGGCCGTGGACGTGGCGCACGCGCTGCCCACGCTGCACGAGTGCCAGGACGTGGAGGCGCTCGCCGAACAGCAGCGCAGGCCCTCCGACCCCGTCCTGCGCGAGCAGATTGAAAAGCTGGAGGGGAGCCTGTCGGAGGTCCGCGCGCAGGTGGACGCGGGCCGCTACAAGGCGGCGCTCGCGGCGGTGAAGCCCCTGGAGGCCCCGGTGGTGGCCACGGGCTACCTGCCCCTGAGGGCGGAGCTGCGCTTCCACCTGGGCTGGCTCCAGGAGCAGTTGGGGGACTCGCCCGCGGCGTCCCAGCTGCTGTCGCGCGCCGTGTTCGACGCGGAGGCCGGCCGGGCGGACCGGCTGAAGGTCTCCATCCTCAACAAGCTGCTCTATGTGGAGGACGGACAGAAGCACTTCGGCCCGGCGGCGAGCTGGGGCGAGCTCGCGGAGGCCACGCTGCAACGGCTGGGCGGCGAGCCCGTGCTGGAGGCCGACGTCAAGGTGAACCAGGCGAACCTCGCCGTCTCCCAGGGGCACTTCGAGGAGGCCCGCGCGCGGCTGGTGCAGGCGCGCGCCCTCTACGACAAGGCCCTGCCGGCGCAGCACCCCAAGCGCGCGCGGACGCTCTTCCTCCTGGGCCGGGTGATGCGTGAGTTGGGCGAGCCCCCGCAGGCGCTCGCGGTGATGGAGGAGGCGCTCACGCAGACCGAGGCGGTGGTGGGACCGCTCCATCCGGACGTGGCGCGCCGGCACGGCCTCTTGTCCTGGTCCCTGCGCGAATTGAAGCAGGACGACCGGGCGCTGCCGCATGCCCAGGCGGTGGTGGACATCTTCAAGGTCCTCTACGGCGAAGACAGCCCCCAGGTCGCGGAGGCGCTGGACGAGGTGGGCATGTGCCAGCTCGGGTTGAAGCGCTACGACGACGCGCTGAAGACCTACGAGCGGGCGCTGGCCCTCAAGCGCAAGGCGCTGCCCGCGGACGACGAGAAGCTCCAGCCCTCCTATGACGGGGTGGGGCAGGCGCTGCTGGGGCTGGGCCGGGCGCGCGACTCCGTGGAGCCGCTGACGCTGGCGGTGTCCTTCGCCTCCGCGCCCGCGGATGCGCTGGGGGAGTCCGGCTTCGCGCTGGCGCGCGCGCTGTATGAGACGGGACGTCCGCCCGAGGCCCGGGGCGAGGCCACCCGGGCCCGGGGACGCTTCAGCGAAGCGGGGATGGACGCGCGCGTGGGGGAGGTGGACTCGTGGCTCAAGTCCCTTCCGTCGGAGGCGCCCCCTCCGCCTGCCCGCACGCCTGCACGTCCGCGGCGGCGGTGACGGCCCCCAGGCTCGCGGGTCGTGCTAGCGTCCGCCCCCGTGTCGCTGCCCCCCGACGACGATGAGGCGCTCCTGGATGCCACGGCCACCCTGAACCGGGGCCGTGCGGGTCAGGTGCGGATGGTGCTCCGGGTCCTGTCGGGCGCGGAGGCCGGCAAGAGCCACGCGCTCAAGCAGGGCACCTACGTGCTGGGCAAGGCGCCCACGTGCGACATCGTGCTCTCCGACAAGGCCGTGTCGCGCCAGCACCTGCGGCTGGAGGTGCATGACGAGCACGTGCTCGCGACCGACCTGGGCTCGCACAACGGCTCCTTCGTCGAGGGCCTGCGCTTCAGCGCCATGGAGCTGCGCCCCGGCAGCGTCATCACCCTGGGCACCACGGAGCTGAAGCTGGTGCCGGAGGACACGCGCGAGCGCTCGGTGCCGCTGTCCGCGAAGGACCACTTCGGGGCGCTCGTCGGCACCAGCCGCAAGATGCGCGAGGCCTTCACGCTGCTGGAGCGCCTGGCGCCCGGCGGCGCGGACGTGCTCATCCACGGCGAGACGGGCACCGGCAAGGATTTGTGCGCGGAGGCCATCCACCAGCAGAGCCCGCGCGCGAAGGGGCCCTTCGTCATCGTGGACCTGGCGGGCGTGCCGAACACGCTCATCGAGTCGGAGCTCTTCGGCCACGTGAAGGGCTCCTTCACCGGCGCCCAGGGTGACCGCGCCGGCGCCTTCGAGCGCGCGCAGAACGGCACCGTCTTCCTGGACGAGATTGGCGAGCTGCCCCTGGAGTTGCAGCCGCGCCTGCTGCGCGTGCTGGAGCGCCGGCAGGTGAAGCGCGTGGGCGGCAACGACTACTTCACGGTGAACATGCGCGTGGTGGCCGCCTCGCACGTGAACCTGGAGCAGGCCGTCCAGCAGGGGAAGTTCCGCCGCGACCTCTTCCACCGGCTCGCCGTGCTGCGCGTCACGCTGCCCCCGCTGCGCGAGCGGCCGGACGACATCCCGCTCCTCATTGACGCGATGCTCAAGGGGATGGGCCGTCCGCCCAGCGCCCTGTCGGACCAGACGCGCGCGCTGCTCCTCCAGTACCCCTGGCCCGGCAACGTGCGCGAGCTGCGCAACGTGGTGGAGCAGGTGGTGAACCTGGGCGAAGAGGCGCTCCCGGACCTGGAGCCGCCCCAGGACGGCACGCGCAAGGGGCCGGAGCTGGACCTGCCCTTCAAGGAAGCCAAGGAGCACCTCATCGAGGGCTTCGAGCGCGACTACCTGAAGAACCTCATCGAGCGCTGCGAGGGCAACATCTCCCGGGCGGCCCGCGAGGCGGACATCGACCGTGTCTACCTTCGGAAACTCCTGAGGAAGCACGGCCTGGATCCGTCCGGCGACCCTTAACACGGGGCGGCAAAGCAGGTAGGATGGCATCCCCCATCCCCCTTCAGGAGCCCTCCTCTTGAGCGTGAACCTTTCTTCCAACCTCCGCCGTCCCTTCGAGCAGCGGGCGGAGGCGACCCCGGCCGCCCAGCCACAGCAGACCGCGCAGCAGTTGGAGCTGCCGCAGGAGAAGGTGGTCGCCCGGGTGGAGTCCGCACGCACGCCCCAGCAGGTGGAGCAGGCCACGGACGCCTACGCGGCGGTGGGGGACCTGATGCGGGAGTGGTCGAGCCGCTTCCAGGCCGGCGGAGGCGCGTCGGCGCAGGAGCCGGGCTTCAGCGTGGGGCCAGCGGGCGCGCCCGAGGCCCCGGAGATTGGCGGCTGGGAGACGGAGGGCTCGGACTCCTCCGTGCTCAAGCAGACCAAGCAGACCAACTGCGGCGCCGCGGTGGCGGTGATGCTGAGCAAGGATCTGGGCACCGGCAAGACGCAGTCCGTGTCGGACACGCAGAAGATGGACGCGCTGGAGTCGCGCTTCACCGACGGCAAGGGCACGTCGCCACACGAGCTGTCCAACATGCTGGCCAACCAGGGCCTCAAGGTGACGCAGACGTCGGCCGGGCTCGACAAGGACAGCCTGGATCAGGCCCTCGCCCGCGGTGGCAAGGCCGCGGTGATGGTGGACTCCTGCCTGGTGGACCCCACGACGAAGGAAGGCGAGACGGGCCTCGCGCACTGGGTCTCCGTGGAGGGCAAGGACGACCAGGGCCGCTACCTGCTGAAGGACCCCAGCACGGGCACGCGCATCCCGGTGGACGCGCAGCGGCTGGCGGACTCGATGCAGATCAGCTGGGCGAAGCACCAGGGCGGCGGGATGATGCTTGTCGAGAACGCCAACGGGATCGGGGAGCCGCAGGCCGCGGCGGAGAGCGGGCAGAAGGTGGCCTCGATGGGCAACACCGACGGTGTCGGCTCCCGCGCCCAGGCCAACTTCGGCCGCGAGTCCTCCTAGCCAGCTCCTCCTCCCCTCATGGCCATTCCCAGGTCCATCCGTCACGGTCCGCTGCGCGTCGCCCTGCCCGAGGGCTGGTTCGACGCCAGCCAGATTGTCGCCGTGGGGCCGGAAGAGGACGGCTTCCGCTCGAACCTCGTCGTGTCGCTGGAGCCAGCCGTCCCTGGTGAGTCGCTGGAGCAGTACGCCGCGCGGATGCTCGAGGGCGTGCGGTCCGCCACCGACTTCCGCCACGTGTCGGAGAAGAAGGCCACCTTCGGCGCGAACCCGGGCGTGCTGCGCGAGTACACCTTCCGGATGGAGTCGCTCGTCCTCGCGCAGCTCCAGTTCTACGTGCTGCGCGAGCAGGTGGGCTTCACCTTCACGTACACCCAGCTCGCGAACCGGCTGGCCGCGACGCGGTCCGTGGCGGAGTCGCTGCTTGCGTCCGTGACGTTGGATTCGACGGCGGAGCTGGCGCTGCGTCCCACCGTCTTCCGCGCCTGAGCCTCAGACGACCAGGTGCTCCATGGCGCGCAGCCGCAGGAGCTGACGCGCCAGCTCCTGCACGCGCTCCACCTCCTGCTGGCCCAGTGCCTTGCGCAGCGCGTGCTTCAGGTCCGTGGAGGCATTCAACAGCAGCGTGCGCAGCTGGGCGTTGGTGAGCAGCGGGTTGAGGCGCCGCAGGTGGCCCACGAGCGCTCCCAGCTGCGCCAGGGACAGGCCCGCGACCATCACCTCTTTCGCGGAGCCCTCGTCCGGGCTCTGGCTGATGGCGAGCATCCACGGCGACACGAGCAGGGAGCGGGTGAACTCCCGCTCGCAGGGCAGTCCCAGCCGGGCGCACTCCTGCACCAGCGGGCCGGCGTCGTGGCCGGAGATGACGGGCTGGATGCGGGCGGCTTCGTACTTCTGGAGCACCTCGTCGTAGCGCTTGCGCGCGTCGACGCCGGGCGGGGTGCGCTGGAACTCCGCGAAGGCGTCGTGCACCTCGGCCCGGAGCGTGCGCAGGAGCGTGGCGTCGTCGACGGTGGGGGGCTCGCCCAGCGCGATGGCCAGGTACTGCCGGTCGTCGGGGACCGCGCTGGCGGACTTCCACCACTCGTAGGCGACGGAGCTCTCGCTCAGGACCACGGGCAGGGTGACGACGCCCTGGCGGCCGGGGTTGGTGAGGAAGTTGGCCAGCTTCGTCGTCACCTCGGTGAGCCCGCGCTGGAGCCGGTTGAGCAGCGCCAGGCGCAGCTTCGCGCGGCTTTCCAGAGCCTGCTTCGCGGTGTCCGGCGCCCGCCCGTCCGTGGCCGTGCGCTCGCGCGGGGATTCAGAG
>NZ_RAWB01000547.1 GCF_003612055.1 Corallococcus llansteffanensis | reverse complement strand
GCCGCGGAGGGGTTCGGAGCCGGGGCGGGCGCTGGCTTGGCGGGGGGCGAGGCCGGGATTTCAGCGCTCTTGGTACAGGCGGCGCCCAGCAGGGTCACCGCGGCCAGCACGGGCGCAAGACGCTTCCAACACGAGAGGATCACGGCCGCGGGTCTTAGCCACGCGCGCAATGCTTGTAAAGCAAGGCGGGCTTTGGCAGGGAGGCCCCTCGCCCATGCCCAGAGTCCTGCTGCTACACACCGGAGGCACGCTCGGAATGGCCGGTGGCCGCCCTTCCGCCCTGCGTCCGGCAGCCTTCTTCCAGACCCTCCGCAGGCGCGCCCCGGAGCTGTTCCAGCTGGCGGACATCGAGCTGGAGCTGTTCTCCAACCTCGACAGCTCCGAGATGCAGCCGGAGCTGTGGAGCCGGATGGCCGCCCACCTCCACCGTCGCCTGCCCGACTTCGACGGGGCGGTGGTGACCCACGGTACGGACACGCTCGCCTACACGGCCAGCGCGCTGTCCTTCATGTTGCGCAACCCGCCCTGCCCGGTGGTGCTGACGGGTTCGCAGCGGCCGCTGGGGGAGATCCGCTCGGACGCGCGGCTCAACCTCATCGACGCGGTGCTCTCCGCGCTCCAGGGGCCGCGCGAGGTCACCATCTGCTTCGACTCGCACCTGTACCGGGGCAACCGCACGCGCAAGGTGAAGGTGGCCGAGTACGACGCCTTCGAGAGCCCCAACTTCCCCGTGCTGGGCACCCTGGGCGTGGACGCCACGTTCGAGGCGGGCTTGAAGCCGCGCGGGGCCTTCAAGCTCCACGAGGCGTTGGATCCGCGCGTCTTCCTCCTGAAGGTGTACCCGGGGTTGGATCCCGCCCTGCCCCTGCAGCTCTTGCCGCACGTGAAGGGGCTGGTGCTGGAGGCGTACGGGGCGGGCAACGTGCCCATCGCGCCGGAGCTGGGACGGTCGCTCCAGCCGCTCTTCGTCCAGGCCCGGGAGCGGGGCATCCCGGTGCTGGTGGTGAGCCAGGCGTACCGCAACGGGGTGGACCTCACGCTCTACGAGTCCGGGGCCATGGCCCTGGCGCAGGGGGCGGTGGGCGGCGCTGACATGACCCCCTCGGCGGCGCTGGTGAAGCTGATGCAGGGGCTGGCGGAGCATCCCCGGGGGGGTGAGCCCCTGGCGCGCTTCCTCCGGACGCCGGTGGCGGGCGAGCTGTCCGTCGGACGGCCGACAGTCCCCCCTCCGACGGCGAAGCGGCGCCGGCCCACACGGGTGGGGCGGGTCGGCTGATACCGGTCGCATGAAAGGAGCGTGGGTGTGCTTGCCGCCGTGAAAAGGCGGCCCCTAAGATGGGAGGCGCGATGTCCGAGGAGAAAACTTCCGTCCATTCCATTTCGGATCTGCTGGGCAGCGCCCAGCAGCAGAGCGCGTATCTGATCGTCATCAGCGCCAAGTCCGCCGCCGGCATCGGGCGGATGTTCAAGCTGGACCGCTCGGAAGTGGTGCTGGGCCGCAGCTCGGAGGCCCAGTTCCAGGTGGAGGACGACGGCATCTCCCGCAAGCACGCCAAGGTGGTGGCCATCGGTGACGGCCGCTTCCAACTGGTGGACCTGGGCAGCACCAACGGCACGTACCTGAACGGCCTGAAGGTGAGCGCCGCGCCGCTGTACGACGGCGACAAGATTCAGATCGGCTCCAACACGGTGCTGAAGTTCAGCATCCAGGACGCGCTGGAGGAGCAGTACCAGCGCAGCATCTACGAGTCCGCCACGCGCGACGGCCTCACCCGCGTCTACAACAAGAAGTACTTCATGGAGACGGTGCGCAAGGAGTTCGCGTACTGCCTGCGCCACCGCGTGCCGCTGTCGCTGGTGCTCTTCGACGTGGACCACTTCAAGCGCATCAACGACGTGTACGGCCACCCGGCCGGAGACTTCGTGCTGACGCGCATCGCGCAGCGGGTGGCGGACACGGTGCGCACCGAGGACCTGCTCGCGCGCTACGGCGGCGAGGAGTTCGCGCTGATGCTGCGCGAGTCCGCGGAGGACGCGGCCCTGGCGTGCGCGGAGCGTTGCCGCGTGGCGGTGGACCGCAGCGACTTCATCTTCAGCGGCACGCCCATCAAGGTGACCATCAGCCTGGGCGTGGCGACGCTGCTGGACTCGGACTTCTCCCAGCCGGAGGACCTCATCTCCGCCGCTGACAAGTACCTCTACCGCGCCAAGCACGCGGGCCGGAACCGCGTGGACGCCAAGGCCGTCAGCGGCCCGTGAGCGGAGCCGCCGTGGGGCCCGTTACGACGGGCCCTGATGCGCGGCCGAAGCCCGGCCGGCGCGGCTTGGATCGCGCTCCGACTCATGCATGAGTCGGAGCCCGCTCGGCGTCAGCGGCCGAAGCCCAGGCGGCGCAGCCCCTCTTACAATCCGACTCATGCATGAGTCGGAGCCCGCTCGGCGTCAGCGGCCGAAGCCCAGGCGGCGCAGCCCCTCTTACAACCCGACTCATGCATGAGTCGGAGCCCGCTCGGCGTCAGCGTCCGAAGCCCAGCCGGCGCAGCCCCTCTTGCGACACGTGCTTCACGTGGGAGTCCGTGTCGTGGGCCACCGCATCGCTCAACGCCGCCACCGCGTGCGGACCGCCCAGCGCCGTCAGGGTCCTCGCAACGGCGAGGCGCACCTCCACCGCGGGATCCACGCGCAGCCGCTCGGCCAGCACCCGCACGTGCGGCGGCCGGCCCACGAACTCCAGCGCCCGCGCCGCCGCGGCTCGCACCACCGGGTGCTCCGAGCCCAGGAGCCCCGCCGCGTCATCCCCGCGCGAGGGCTGCCGGTAGGAGGCCAGGACGTCCAGCGCGGCGGCCACCACCTCCGGCGCCCCGTCCTCCAGCGCCTTCGCCGCCAGCTCCAGCGCCTCCGAATTCCGGGGCAGCGACCCCAGCGCGCGCACCGCGCCCGCCCGCACCGACGGCACGCTCGCGGACGCGTAGGGCGCCAGCCGGCGCGTGGGATTCGCGCCCTCCTGGCAGTCCCCCATGAGCGCCACCGCCTCGCCTTGAATCTCCGGGGTCCGCGCGTTGCGCCCGTCCGCCACGTCCCGGAGGAAGGCCGCGCAGCCCTTCTCGTGGGCCATCGCCTCCAGCCACGGCCGGGCGGCCTCCACCGTCTCCGCGCCCTTCACCCCCTGGAGCGCGGCCTCGCGCAGGGGCTTCCCGCCCGACTCCGCCAGCCCCCGCGCCGCCTGCTCGCGCACCCGGGCGTCCGCGTCCCCCAGCACCCCTTCCAGCTCCCGCTTCGCCAGGGGGCCGTACCGGCGCAGCCCGGCCACCGCCGTGCGACGGCGCTGCACGTCGCTCGACGCCAGCTCCGGCCGCAGCCCCTCCAGTTCGCGCGAGTACACGGCGAAGAGCCGGTTGATGACGGCCTCGTCCGGGGGCTTCGCCTCCGCCAGCAGCAGCCGGCCCACGGACGCCTTCTGGCGCTCCGCGACGGCGGACAGGAGCGAGGCCATCACCTCGTCGCCCGCGACGGGCCGCGACGCCACCGCGTCCAGCACCACCCGCGTGGCGGAGCGCCCCTGGAACGTGGCCAGGTGCAAGAGCGCGGGCAGCCGCACGGCGGGCTCCTGCGAGAACATCTCCAGCGCGAGCGTCTGCCGGACAGCCTCCCGGCGCGCCCACACCCGGGCGGCAGCGGACGGGCCCCGCGCTCCGGCGTCCTGGAGGAAGTCCGCCGTGGAGCGCCCCGCGTCGGCCGCGGCGCGCACGGCGGTGAGGCACGCCCCCAGGTCGGCTTCTGGCGGGGTGTCCATGATCCAGTCCGCCAGGGCCCGCCGCTCGGTGAGCCCCCGGCTGCGGGCCTCCGCGCGAACGGCCGCCCAGCGCACCCGCCAGCTCGGGTCCTTGCGCGCCGAGTCCAGCGCCATCCGGGCGTCCGCGCCCCCCGCGCCCAGGGACGTCACCCAGCTGTCCACCCGCCCGCCGGTGACGCAGACGGGGCAGGTCCGGGCCCTCAGCGACGGGTCGGTGACGTGGCGGCGGCAGGAGGACCAGCACTCGGAAGCGACCGTGCCGCCCCGGGAGGGACTGGCCGCCAGCAGGAGCACCAGGAGGAGGAGGTGACGCACGCGGAGGGCACTCTAGCGCACCCTGCCCCATCCTTTCCGTGCGGGTCTCCTTGCCTTTTGCGGCCTGCTGCGCCATACCCCGGCCCCTTTGAAAATTTTCAGATCGCACCCAGCTAGGCGGAAGGAGGTGACTGCATGCCCGGTATTCGAGTGAAGGAAGGTGAATCCATCGAGAGCGCCCTCAAGCGCTTCAAGAAGGCCACCGAGAAGGCCGGAATCCTTTCCGAGATCCGCAAGCGCGAGCACTACGAGAAGCCTTCCGTGAAGCGGAAGAAGAAGGCCCTCGCCGCCAAGAAGCGCGCTGTGAAGAAGGCCCGCAAGTCGTACTAGCGCAGGCCTCGCAGTGAGGAGCCGGGGCGCCCCTGAAAAGTCAGGTGCCCTGGCTCCCGCCGTCCCATCCCCTGGCGCGGCGACACCTTTTCCCCGCCCGTGAGGAATCCCGACATGGCCACCCTGAAAGAGCGCATCGACGCGGACCTGAAGGACGCGATGCGGTCCAAGTCCGAGCTGTCCCTGAGCGTGCTGCGGATGCTCAAGAGCGCCGTGAAGTACAAGGAAGTCGAGCCGGGTGCCTCCGCCCTGGACGACGCGGGCGTGCAGCAGGTCATCGCCACCCTCATCAAGCAGCGCCGCGACTCCGTCGAGCAGTTCAAGTCCGGAGGCCGTCCGGAGCTGGCGGAGAAGGAAGAGCAGGAGATCTCCGTCCTGCAGAAGTACCTGCCCCAGCAGCTCACCCCCCAGGAGCTCACCGCCGCCGTCCAGGCCGCCATCTCCGAGGTCGGAGCCCAGGGCCCCAAGGACATGGGCGCGGTCATGAAGAACGTGAACCCCAAGCTCCAGGGGCGCGCGGAAGGCAAGGCCATCTCCGAGGAAGTGAAGTCCCAGCTCTCCAAGCTGTCCTGAAGCACCGTCGCACCGGGAACGGGCGCCGGAGGAATTCCTCCAGGCGCCCTCCCAATCCACCGGGCTTTGAAGCGGATTTTTTGATCCCTCGCCCGCACGCCGCTATCGCTGATCCCGGTTCATCTGCTCGTCCCCCACCCCGGAAGGCGGGCAGGAGTCCTTGAGGAGTGCGCGCCGTGCCCCAGCCTTCGTCCGTTCCCGGTGACCGCCCCCGTCCAAGCTCCCCACCTGGGAGGGCGGGCGGCCAGGGGAGCAACCGTCGCGGAGGTGTCAGGGCCTGCTGCCAGGATGCCGGGCGGATGGCCGCGCTCATGCGGATGGATGGAGGGGCGTCGTGATTCCGGAACACAAGATCCAGGAGGTCCTCGACCGCGTGGACATCGTGACGCTGGTGTCCCGCCACGTGGAGCTCAAGAAGGCCGGGCGCGAGTTCAAGGGCCGCTGCCCGTTCCACCAGGAGAAGACCCCCTCCTTCTACGTCGTCCCGGAGAAGCGCTTCTACTTCTGCCACGGCTGCCGTGCGAGCGGCGACGCGGTGTCCTTCATCCAGCGCTACCTGGGCAAGACGTTCCAGGACGCGGTGAGGGACCTGGCGCAGGAGGTGGGCATCGACCTGGAGGCCGCGCAGGACCCGGGCCTCAAGGAACGCCAGCAGGTCAAGGAGGCCACGGACTTCGCCGCGGAACACTTCCGCACCCATCTCTGGGACGACGAGGGCCGCGCCGCGCGCGCCTACCTGGCCAGCCGGGGCGTCTCCGAGGAGGTGGCCCACGGCTTCGGCCTGGGCTGGGCGCCCGCGCAGTGGAGCCTCCTGGCGGACCGCTTCCAGAAGAACGGGATGCTGGAGTGGGGCCTGAAGGCGGGCCTCATCACCAAGCGCAACAGCGGCGAGGGCTGCATCGACTTCTTCCGCAGCCGGCTGATGGTGCCCATCCGCGCACCCGAGGGCCGGCCCATCGCCTTCGGCGGACGGCTGGTCGCCGCGGACGACGGGCCCAAGTACCTCAACTCGCGCGAGTCCCGGCTCTACAACAAGAGCGAGACGCTCTTCGGCATGGACCAGGCGCGCGATGAAATCCACAAGCGCAAGACGGCGGTCCTCGTCGAGGGGTACTTCGACTGCATCGGCCTGCACCAGGTGGGCGTGCGCCACGCGGTGGCCCTGTGCTCCACCAACCTCACCGCCGGCCACCTCCAGGGCCTCAAGCGCGCGGAGGCCCGTGACCTGGTCCTGCTCCTGGACGGAGACTCCGCGGGGCTCGCCGCCGTGGAGCGGCTGGCCGGACCCCTGCTCGCCGCGGGCGCCCCCACCCGGGTGGCCCTGCTGCCCCAGGGGGACGACCCGGACGTGTTCGCGCGCCGGGAGGGCACCGACGGCGTGGAGCGGCTCCTGGAGGGCGCCCAGCCCCTCACCGCCTACCTCTTCGCCACCCTGCTGCCAGGGGGCAGGCAGGCGAGCTTCGAGGAGAAGATGGCCGCCCTGGAGCGACTCAAGCCCGTCACGGCCCAGGTGCCACCGGGCCTGACGCGCTCGGCGCTCATCAGCGCGCTGGCGGGGCACTTCGGCTGGATGCCGGCGCAGATTGAAACGTCGCTCCTGCCCGGACGTCGCCTGCGCCAGCACCATCCGCAGGCCCATGTGGGACAGCTCATCACATACCCGGAACGTGTCCCGGG
>NZ_RAWB01000546.1 GCF_003612055.1 Corallococcus llansteffanensis | reverse complement strand
CTCCTTCACGATGCGGCCACCGGTGCCGGAGCCCTTGAGCTGACCCACGTCCACCCGGTTCTCCTCCGCCATCTTCTTCGCGGTGGGGGTGATGCGCGCGTCGGATGCAGCGGCTGACACCGGGGCTGCCGCCGCGGCGGGCGCGGGCGTGGCGGCGGCGACCGCGGGGGAAGCGGCGACAGCGCCGGCGCCTCCCGCCTCGATGGTGCCCAGCACCTCGCCCACGCGGACCTTGTCGCCCTCCTTGAAGGCGATGGACGCGATGCTGCCTGCGGCCGGAGATGGCACGTCGATGGTGACCTTGTCGGTCTCCAGCACGACGAGCGGCTCGTCCGCGGCGACCGTGTCACCCTGCTTCTTGTTCCACTTGCCGACGACGGCCTCGGTGATGGACTCACCGAGGGGCGGGACTTTCAGTTCAACGGCCATTCTGGGTTCCTCGGAGGATGGCTTCTTCGATGATGAGCTGCTGCTCGTAGTCGTGCGTCTTGGGGAAACCGGTGGCGGGGCTCGCGGCCTCGGCACGGCCGATGTAGCCCAACTTCACCGGCTGCTGCTGCGAACGGGCGGAGAGCAGGTCGTGCAGGCGCGGGAACATGAAGTGCCAGGCGCCCGCGTTGCGGGGCTCCTCCTGCACCCAGTACAGCTCCTGCAGCTTCGGCAGCTTCGCCACCAGGTTCGAAAGCTCGTCGTGCGGGAACGGGTAGAGCTGCTCCACCCGCACGATGGCGATGCTCTCGTCCTTGCGCTCGTCGCGGGCCTTGGCCAGGTCGTAGGACACCTTGCCGCTGCACAAGAGCAGCCGCGTCACCTTCGCGGGGTCCGCCTTCGCATCCAGGATGACCTCCTGGAACGTGCCCGTCGCCAGCTCGTCCAGGCGGCTCGTGGCCTCCGGACGGCGCAAGAGGCTCTTGGGCGACATGATGACCAGCGGCTTGCGCACCGGGCGCAGCACCTGGCGGCGCAGCAGGTGGAAGATCTGCGCGGGCGTGGTGGGGTAGCAGACCTGGAGGTTGTCCTCGGCGCACAGGTCCAGGAAGCGCTCCAGGCGCGCGCTGGAGTGCTCCGGGCCCTGGCCCTCGTAGCTGTGCGGCAAGAGCAGCGTGATGCCGCTCAGCCGGCGCCACTTGCTCTCCGCCGCCGCGATGAACTGGTCGATGATGATCTGCGCGCCGTTGGCGAAGTCACCGAACTGGGCCTCCCAGAGGGTGAGGCCGTCCGGCACGTCCAGGCTGTAGCCGTAGTCGAAGCCCAGCACGCCCATCTCCGACAGCGGGCTGTTGTAGACGTTGAACGACGCCTTGCCGGTGGCGAACTGGCGCAGGGGGACGTACTCCTGGCCCGTCTGCACGTCGTGCAGCACCGCGTGGCGGTGGCTGAAGGTGCCGCGCTCGCTGTCCTGGCCGGACAGGCGGATGCCGTAGCCCTCCGCGAGCAGCGTGGCGTACGCCAGCGACTCACCCTCGCTCCACTGCAGCTCCTCGCTGTCCAGCATGCCCGCGCGCTTCTTGAGCACCGTGCGCTCCACGTCGCGGTGGACCTGGAAACCCTCCGGCGCGGTGGCGAGCTTCTGGAGCGCGTCGCGCAGCGTGGCCTTCGCCACCGCGGTGGACACCTGGGGCGCGTTCTTCAAGAGGCCGCCCTTGTACGGCTTCCAGAGGCCCTCCAGCGCGTTGGGCTCCTTGAACTGGCTCTCCTGGCGGGCGCGGGTGAGCGCCGCGTCGAAGTCCTGGTAGCAGCGCTGCTTGAGCGCGTCGGACTCCTCCGCGCTGATGCGGCCCTGCTCCGCCAGCGCCTTCGCGTACAGCGCGCGCACCGGCGGGTGCTTGCGGATGAGCTCGTACATGGACGGCTGGGTGAAGGACGGGTCGTCGCCCTCGTTGTGGCCGTAGCGGCGGTAGCAGATGAGGTCGATGACCACGTCGCTCTTGAACGTCTGGCGGTACTCCGCCGCGAGCTTCGCCACGTGGACGCACGCCTCCGGGTCATCCCCGTTCACGTGGAACACCGGGATGTCCAGCATCTGCGCGATGGCGGTGGAGTAGATGCTGGAGCGCGAGTCCGACGGGTCGGTGGTGAAGCCGACCTGGTTGTTGATGACGACGTGGACCGTGCCGCCCGTGGTGTAGCCCTTGAGGCCCGCGAAGTTGAGCGTCTCCGCGACGACGCCCTGGCCGATGAAGGCCGCGTCGCCGTGGATGAGCAGGGGCATCACGCCCGTGCGCTCCGTGTCGCCGCCCCGGTCCTGCTTGGCGCGCACGCGGCCCTCCACCACGGGGCCCACGCACTCCAGGTGGCTGGGGTTGAACGCCAGCGACAGGTGGACGTTCTTCCCCGCGCGCGTGGCGTGGTCCGAGGAGAAGCCCATGTGGTACTTCACGTCGCCCCGGCCCAGGTACGCCTTGGGGTCCTTGGGCCCGTCGAACTCGCTGAAGATCTGATCCGGCTTCTTGCCCAGGATGTTCGTCAGCACGTTGAGGCGGCCGCGGTGGGCCATGCCGATGACGAGCTCCTTCAGGCCCATGCCGCTGCCGACCTCCAGGAGGGCGTCCAGCATGGGGATGAGCGCTTCGCCGCCGTCCAGGCTGAAGCGCTTGGCGCCCACGTACTTCGTGTGCAGGAAGTGCTCGAAGCCCTCCGCGTACGACAGCTTGGTGAGGATGTGCCGCTGCTCCTCCACCGCGAACGCCGTGCGGTTGTCGCTGTGCTCCATGCGCTGCATGAGCCAGCGGCGGCGCTCGCTGTCGAGCATCTGCATGAACTCCACGCCGATGTGGCTGGAGTACGTGCGCTTGAGCCGCGTCACCAGGTCCGACAGGCGCACGCGCTGCTGCGGGAAGACGTTGTTGCACTCCACCGCCTGCTCCAGCTCCTTCGCGGTGAAGTGGTTCTCATCCATCAGCGCCACGTCCGCGACGTGCCCCAGGGGCGGGCGCGGGCGCTCCAGCGGATCCAGGCTCGCGCGCAGGTGGCCGCGCAGCCGGAAGGCGGTGATGGCCTGGTCCACCTTCGACTGCAGCCCGATGTCCTGCGCGGGAGCGACCGGAGCGGCGGGCGCCGCGGCGGCGGCCGGAGCCGTCTGCACGGCCCCGTTCACCTTGCCGTTGCCCTTCGCCTTGCCCTCGGGGGCGACGGGCGCGGGGGCCTCCAGCTGCTTCGCGTTGAAGATGGGCCGGCCGGTGCCGTTGTTGCGCTCGAACACTTCGCGCCAACTCGGATCCACGCTGCCGGGATCATCGAGGAAGCGCGCGTAGAGCCCCTCGATGAAGTCGATGTTGGCACCAGAGAGGAAGCTGTCCTGGAAATTCGCCATGGCGGGGGTCTTTTACTGGAAGGGCGCCGCGTTGGGGGGTTTTCGCCACAGGTTTGTTGAGCCGCGCCGCGCCCGGCCGCCTGTCCTCGGCCAGGGGGAGCAGATGCGGTCATGCGCCGGGTGAGCACAACTTCAAGAGGCGCCGGATTTCCGCCACGGGAAGAAGCGCCGGAGGCGGAAGGGGCGCCCGGTATGCTGAACGGGCGTACATGCAGGCGGAGCGGGGAATCCGGGCCGGGGGCCCCTCCCGTCCCCCAGGAGTGGTAAGCACACGCCCCCTCCTTTCCACTCTTCTTTCGGGAACCTACCGACATGCTCCTCCAGGGCAAGAAGCTGCTCATCACCGGCGTGCTCACCCCGCAGTCGCTGGCCTTCGGCGTGGCCGAGCACGCGCTGGCGCAGGGCGCCGAGGTCATCCTCACGGGCTTCGGCCGCGCGAAGTCCCTCACGGAGCGCAGCGCGAAGCGGCTCAAGCCCGGCACGGAGGTGCTGGAGCTGGACGTGACGAACCCCGCGCACTTCCCGGCGCTCACGGAGTCGCTGCGCCAGAAGTGGGGCCGCGTGGACGGCGTGCTGCACGCCATCGCGTACGCGCCCGAGGACGCGCTGGGCGGCAACTTCCTCAACACCCCGTGGGAGAGCGTGCAGACCGCGTTCCGCATCTCCGCCTTCTCCGTGAAGGAGCTGGCCATGGCGTGCGCCCCGCTGATGCCGCCGGGCGGCTCCATCGTCGCGCTGGACTTCGACAACCGTCAGGCGTGGCCCATCTATGACTGGATGGGTGTGTGCAAGGCGGCGATGGAGGCCACCGTGCGCTACCTGGCACGAGACCTGGGCCCCAAGGGCATCCGGGTGAACGCGCTGGCGGCCGGTCCCCTGGCCACCATCGCGGCCAAGGGCATCCCCGGCTTCAAGTCCCTGGCGCAGTACTGGGGCAAGCAGGCGCCGCTGGGCTGGAGCGACAAGGACAGCCACGAGCACGTCGCGCGCACCGCGTGCGCCATGCTGTCGGACTGGATGCCTTCCACCACGGGCGAGATGGTCCACGTCGACGGCGGCTTCCACGCCGTGGGCGCGCCGCCGGTGGACGCCACCGAGGGAGCAGAAGGGGTCTTGGCGACCCCCACGCCCAAGGAGGGCTGACGCTTTCCAACGCTGTCTCAAATTACAGACATTCGCCTGCCAGGTACCCCGGCGAACGCGGCCCCCCCGCTTCCGCTATTCGGAGCGCTCACGGTAGGATCACTCATGCAGCGCAGGTCACTCCGCACTTCGCGGAGTCTGTGCGAGGAGCCGTGGCACAGTGAGCATCAACGTCTTGCTGGTGGACGACAGCCCGACCGTCCGCAACATCCTCAAGATCTACCTGATGAACCTCAAGGTGAGCATCGTTGAGG
The DNA here is from genome assembly GCF_003612055.1 of Corallococcus llansteffanensis. Classification (GTDB taxonomy): domain Bacteria; phylum Myxococcota; class Myxococcia; order Myxococcales; family Myxococcaceae; genus Corallococcus; species Corallococcus llansteffanensis. The sequence continues at coordinate 2,000 of NZ_RAWB01000546.1, read as the reverse complement.
CCGAGGACGCACAGCGCGCACTGCAGCTGCTCCGGTTGGTGCCGGTGAGCGTGGTGATCGCTGACATCAACATGCCGAACATGGACGGCATCACGTTCGTGAAGGAAGTGCGCGCGAGCGCTCAGCTCCAGGTGCGCAACGTGCCGGTCATCCTGTTGACGGCGGAGAAGGGCGAGGATCTGCGCCAGCGCGGCACGGAGGCGGGGGCGAATGCCTTCATCCAGAAACCCGTTTCGCATGACGAGCTGACCAAGACGGTGCGTCAGTTCCTGAACAGGGCGTGAAGCCGTGAGCCTGCCGTCCCTCCTGCTGGTCGATGACAGCGACGCCATCCTGGCGCTGGAGCGGGCCATCCTCTCCGGGCACTACAACATCCACACGGCGAGCAACGGCCGCGAGGCGCTGGAGAAGGTGGGGCGGCTGCGCCCCGCGGCGGTGCTGCTGGACCTGTCCATGCCGGAGATGGACGGGGACGAGGTCCTCCAGCGGATGAAGGCGGATGTCTCCACGACGGACATCCCGGTCATCATCATCTCGTCGGAGAAGCAGCGCGCGGAGGCGTGCCTGGGGCTGGGCGCGGAGGCGTTCCTGCCCAAGCCCTTCCGCGCGGACGAGCTGCTCAACCGCGTGGGCGAGGCCCTGGCGAGCGCGCGGCGCCGCTCGCGCTCCGGCGCGATGCTGGTGCTGCGGCTGTCGGTGGGCGAGCGCGAGTTCGCGGTGCCGCTGGACGCGGTGAAGGAGGTGCTGCTGCAGCCGGCGACGCGCCCCCTTCCCACGGGTCCTTCGTACCTGCGCGAGTACGTGGAGCTGCGCGGCCAGGCGGTGTGCGTGCTGGACGTGGCGCTGCGGCTGGGCGTGAAGCACCAGGTGGCCATCGCGGAGCGGATGCTGGTTGTCATCGAAGTGGATGGGGTGTCGCTGGCGCTCACCGTGGACACGGTGCGTGATCCGGAGGAGTTCCAGGCGACCGACATCGACCGGCGCGAGAAGGTGGGTGGCGCCGAGCATGGCCTCCTGCAGGAGGGGCTGCTGGGGATGCTGCGCACCGGCGGCCGCGCGTTGCCCATCCTGGATCCGAAGGTGTTCATCGCGCGGGGACTCCTGCGCGACCTGCCCGCGCTGCTCGCGCCGGTGGAGGAAGAGCGGAGCGCATGAGTGCAGGGCTCGACCCTCGGCTGCTGGCCCGCGCCCGGGAAGTGGTGGCGGACACCACCGGCTTTCGTGATGACGCCATCGCCCAGGATGCGGTGGAGCGCGTGCTTCGCGCGGAGCTGGCCCGGGGCCGGGTGCCCACGGAGGTCCTGAGCGAATTGCAGCAGCTGGGCTCTCCCCTGGCCTACACGCTGGTGCGCGCGGTGCTCGTGGGGGAGACGTACTTCTTCCGCCAGCCGGAGCACTTCCGCTTCATCGCGTCGGAGGGCGTGCCGTCCGCGCTGCGCCACGGCGCCATGCACCTGCGCGGCTGGAGCGCCGGGTGCGCCACGGGGGAAGAGGCATACTCGCTGGCCGCGTGCCTGCTGGCGTGCGTGCCCTCGGGGATGCCCGTGGAGGTGGTGGGCACCGACCTGCACGAGGCCAGCCTGGAGGCCGCGCGGCGCGGCACCTACGGCGCGTGGTCCCGGCGCGAGTCCGCGCCCGCGCTGCACACCGTCTACGAAGCGCACGGCGAGCGCCAGGTGTCCATCGTGCCGGCGGTGCGCAAGGTGACGCGCTTCGCGGCGGCGAACCTGCTGGCGCCGCTGCCGGAGCGCTTCGGCCACTTCGACTTCATCCTCTGCCGCAACGTGCTCACGTACTTCTCGCCGTCCGCGCGCGACGCGGCCATTGGCCACCTGGCGCGCAGCCTGACGCCAGGGGGGCTGCTGTTCCTGGGCACGGTGGAGGTGGACCGCGTGCCGGCGGGGCTGACGCGCGAGGGCCCGCCGGAGCTGCAGGCCTTCCGCAAGCCCCGCGTGGAGGAGCGCTCCTTCGCGCCGCCGCCCCCGCCACAGGTCCTGTCC
>NZ_RAWB01000545.1 GCF_003612055.1 Corallococcus llansteffanensis | reverse complement strand
GCAGAGGGGGGATGCCGATGCGCCGTACGTCGGCCGCGCCGTCCGATCGGAGTGTCACCGGCGAAGTCGCGGTTGGAGGCGTAAGACCCATGAAGGAGGCCTCGCCCAAGGGGGGCGGAGGGATGGAGCGCGCGAAGAAGCGCAAGGCCTACGATGAGTTCGAAGGCGCGCCGATGGCGGACATGGGGATGGACGAGGAGGAGGGCGGCTCCGGCGCGGCGGGCCTGGAGCCCGCGGACGGGCTGCTCGACTACGATTCGCTGACGCTGCCCCCGCCGGGTGCTTCGGAGCAGCGCGGCCGGCTGCGGCCCCGTCCGGCGCACGTCACCCAGGCGATGCTGGCGCTGACGGCCGTGAGCGTGCGGGTGGACGTGTTGAGCCTCGTGGCCCAGGCCACCTTCACCGCCAACGCCGTGCGCGACGTGCGCCCGCCCACCTGGGGCGTTCCGCCGCGCGAGTCCGCCCGGTACTTCGATGCGCGCTTCGACGCGGAGGCGAGCACCGACGTGCCGTCGGACGGCGCGTGGCACACGGTGCCCATGTTGACGCTGCCGGTGGAGCTGAAGGCCGAGTACGTGTGCGTGCCCTCGGTGGAGCCGCGCGTCTTCCGCACGGTGCGCCTGGACAACCCGACGCCGCACCCGTTGCTCGCGGGGCCGGTGGACGTGACGCTGGAGGATGAGTTCCTGATGACGTCCCCGCTGCCCACCCTGGGGCCCGGGGAGACGCAGCGGCTGGGGTTGGGCGTGGAGGAGGCGCTCCAGGTGGCGCGCAACACGCGCTTCGACGAGGCCACGGGCGGCATGTTCGGCAACAGCACGGTGCTCACGCACCACGTCTCGGTGGAGGTGGCCAACCACCTCTCCCGGCCCGCGGTCATCGCCGTCTCCGAGCGCGTGGGCGCGGTCCCTGAATCCCAGAAGGACATCAAGGTCGAGGAGACGGAGGTCGCCCCGCCCTGGCACAAGCCCACGCCCATCCCGGGTGAGGCGGTGGTGGAGGGCGAGCGCGTCTGGCGCGTGAGCGTCCCGGCCGGAGAGAAGCGTTCGATGAAGGCGACGTGGGTCGTGAAGCTGCCCGCCAGCAAGATGCTGCTCGGCGGAAACCGGAGGACGTGATGAACACTTCCATTGTGTTGCCCGTGGTCAAGGTCACCGTCCTGGAGGACCGGGCCCTCATCGAGCGCAGGGGCGAGGTGTCGCTGCCGCAGGGCACCGCCCGCCTCGTGGTGGACGGCCTGCCGGCGGTGGCGGTGGACCGCTCGCTCCAGGCGAAGCTGGCGGGCGGTGTGGTGACGCAGGCCAGCCTGCGCCGCTCGAAGCGGGCCGTGCTGCCGGAGGCCCTGCGCGAACAGCACACGGAGCTGGCCCGCCGCGCCTTCGAGCACGAGCAGGGGCTGCAGCGCGCCCAGGCGGAGGTGCGTCGCCTGGAGGTGAAGCGCACCCTGGTGCAGGCCGCGCGCGAGGACGTCTTCCGCGCCATCGCCGAGCGCACCGGCGCGGGGGAAGCGGCCCCCCATCACTGGAAGGAGCAGCTCGACACGCTCCGCCAGGAGCTGACGGCGACGGACGATGCGCTCCGCCAGGCCCGCCGTCACGAGAGCCGCCTGCAGCGCCAGCACCAGCAGGAGACGCGCGACATCCTCGCGCGCACGCAGCCGCCGGAGCCGACGCTGGACGTGCGCGCGGAGCTGGACGTGAGCCACGCTGGGGGAGGCACGGCGACGCTGACGCTGACGTACCTGGTGCCCTGCGCCGCGTGGCGTCCGGCCTACCGCGCGGCGCTGCGCCTCACGGCGGAGGCGACGACGGTGACGATGGAGTGCGAGGCCGTCGTCTGGCAGAACACGGGCGAGGCGTGGAAGGACGTGACGCTGGCCTTCTCCACGGCGAGGCCCACGCTGGGCGCCACGCCGCCCAGGCTCCAGGACGACTGGCTGTCGCTGCGGGACAAGACGGTGCGCGAGAAGCAGGTGGTGGACGTGTCCCTCCGCGAGGAGGCCCTCCAGACGACGGGCGAGGCCGGGGTGGCGAAGGCCGCGGACGCGCTGCCCGGCATGGACGACGGAGGCGAGCCGGTGACGCTGTCGGCGCCCCATCTGGCGACGGTGCCATCGGATGGCGAGGCGCACCGCGTGGCGCTGTTCACGTTCACCGCTCCGGCCGCCTCGGAGCTGGTGGCGTGTCCGGAGCAGTCTCCGCTGGTGCACCGGGTGGCGCGGTTCGACAACACCGGGCCGTCGGTGTTGCTGGCGGGGCCGGTGGACCTGGTGCGCGCGAATGGCTACGTGGGCCGCGCGCAGCTGCGGTTCGCGGGCCGTGGAGAGCGCGTGAAGCTGGGCTTCGGCAGCGAGGACTCGCTGCGCGTGGCGCGGCAGGTGGACGTGGGCGAGGAGACCGCGCGCATCACCGGCCGGCGCACGCGCACGCAGCGGGTGAAGCTGTTCGTGTCCAACATGGGCGCGAAGCCGGCGGCGCTGGCGGTGGAGGAGCGCATGCCGGTGTCGGAGGTGGAGGCGGTGGAGGTGGCGCTGCTCAAGGACGCCACGAAGCCCGCGCCCACGAAGGTGAGCCCGGAGGGCATCGTGCGCTTCGAATTGGACGTCGCGCCACGCTCCCGGCAGACGCTGGCCTTCGGCTTCACGGTCGCCAGCGCCGCGAAGGTCGCGGGCCTGTAGGCGGGCTCAGGACGTGGAGCGCACCAGGTCCCGCATCTGCTGCACGGCCATGCGCGTGGGGACGAGCCGGAGCAGCGCATCCCGCACGAAGCGGGCGGCCGGGTTCTCCCACTGGACCATCCGGCCCATCCGCCGCGAGCGCACGACCATCTGGTTGGCGCGCTTCACCCGGCGGGCCTCGTAGGCACGCAGCGCGTCCTCCACCGGGCCCGGGGCCGCGAGGCACTCCGACAGCACCACGGCGTCCTCGATGGCCTGACACCCGCCCTGCCCCAGGTTCGGGGTCATCGGGTGCGCGGCGTCTCCCAGGAGCGTCACCCGGCCCCGGCTCCACTTCTGGAGCGGCGGACGGTCGTGGATGTCCGTGCGCAGGACGCGTTCGGGAGGCGTCGCCGCGAGCAGGTCCGCGATGGGCGCATGCCATCCGGCGAAGCGCTCGCGCAGGACGGCGAGCGTCTGTCCCGGTGCATCCTCCGCCCCCATGGGGGCGTTGATCGTGGCGTACCAGTACACCTCGCCATGGCCGATGGGCACGATGCCGAAGCGCGCACCGGGCCCCCACGTCTCGCTGAAGCGCCCGGGTGTCACGAGGTCCGCGGACGGGCACACGCCGCGCCAGCTCGTGTAGCCGGAGTACCGGGTGGGCTGTTCGCCCAGCAGGCCCGAGCGGACGGCGGAGCGCAGGCCATCCGCGCCCACCAGCACGTCCCCCGAAGCGGTGGTGCCATCGGACAGGGACACGGTGACCTGGCCTCCGTCGCCCTGGAAGCCCGTCACGGCGATCCCCAGGCGGACGGTCTCCGCCGGGCCCGCGTGGGCGTGGAGGACCGCCTGGAGGCGGGCGCGGTGCATCGCCACCATGGGCGCGTCCAGCTCGCGTTGGATTCCTCCCACGTCCACTTCGGAGAGGCGGGCTCCGGATGGCACGAGGATGACGGCCTGCTGGGCCCGAGCCCCTTCGGCGACCACCGCATCGCACAGGCCGATGCGGCGCAGGGCGAGCGCGGCATTCATCTGCACCATGAGGCCCGCGCCAACCTGTCGCAGTGCGTCCGCGCGCTCGAAGACGGTGGCGCGCAGGCCGGCGCGGTGGAGGGCGCACGCCAGCGTGAGTCCCCCGATGCCGGCCCCCGCGATGAGGACGTGGCGAGCGGACGGAGACGGTGCGGAAGGCGAGGTCATGGCGGCCTTTCAGGAAGGCCGGCGCTGGAGGTCAACCGAACCAGCGGCCGGAGTCCGGAGCGAAGACTCGCACGCGCTCCAGCAGGGAGGCTGGCAGGCGGGCCTTGAGGGTCGCGTGGACCTGAGCGGGGCTGTAAGCCTGACTGAAATGCATCAGGACGAGGGCCTCGTTCTGGAAGCGGTCCGCCATGGAGGCGATCTCCTCCAGGTGGATGTGGGCCCGCTCCTGCGCGTCGCGCACGGTGCGCTCCGCGTCGATGAACGTGCATTCGAGGATGAGCACGCGGCTGTCGAACAGGGATGGCTGGCGCTCCAGCACGTTGGAGAGCGTGTCGGTGCAGTAGGCCAGCTCCAGGCGTTCGACCTCCTCGAAGAGGGGCTCCCCGGCCAGCCGGCGGCGGCCAATGTCCGCGGGAGGCAGCTCGCGGTATTCGGGCTTGAGCTTGGAGACACGGCGGAGGAACTGGTAGCCCAGCGAGGGCACGGGGTGGTGCGTGCGAAAGGCACGCACCCACAGGTCCTGCTGGAGCTTCGTGGTGTCACCGGGGCGGAGGGGAACGGTGTGGATCTCCGCCTTCATGCGGTGAAGTCGCGCCAGGGCCGCGATGGCCTCCTGGACGGGCGCTTCTATCTCCGCGGGCAGATAGACGAGGGGAGGCCCCTTCCCCACCAGAGCACGGATGCCAAGGAGTGAACCCAGGGCGCTGGCATGGTCCGCGTGGCCATGGCTGAGGAAGATGCGGTCCGCGCCAGCGAAGGAGCGGATGGGGATGCCGGCATCCAGCAGCACCCCCAGCTCCGGCACCAGGAGTGACGTGTACACGCCGCCCACGGACACACCGCGCACAGTATAGGGTCCCGCCTGCACCTCGGTCAGCATGGGGAAAGCTTATGCGGTCTTCGGAGGGAAGGTGCTCGTGCGTTTGAGGCCGTCGTGGACCGTGTGGCTTCTGGGGCTCGCGGTGCTGCTCCAGGGCTGCGGGGGAGCGCATGCGCGCAAGCAGTACCAGCTCGACTCCGCGACGAACACCTGCCGGCACCAGCCCGCCTCATGCGCCCAGGCGGCGGGACAGGAGGCCGTGCTCCCAACAGCGGTGCGGACCTTCGCGACGGCGGGAGGCTCCGCGGTCGCGGCGTTGAAGATCCTGGATGACGCCTTGAAGCAGGAGGTCACGACGGCGCTGGAAGAATGCGCGAACCACGCCCGGACCGAGGTCATTCTCGAACGCCATGGAGGAACGCGCCCGACTCCCGAGGAATGTATGGAAGAACTCCGCGACATACAGGGCAGGACCCTCACCCGGGCCATGAAGCTCGGGGAGGAGATGCATCGCGTCGCCCTGCGCTGTGCCGCCGAGAAGTTGAACAAGCTGCGACCGGGCGGTTTCAGCCTCGAACCGACCTACCTGTATGACCAGGGCAGCGGGAAGACGACGTGGCTGTCAGCCGCTGACGTCGACCGCATCCTGCGTCAAGGACGCATGGGAGAATTGAAAGGGTCCCTTGTCCCCGATGTGGTGCTTCACGCGGGACACCCGGATCAGGTCCAGGCTGTCTATGACTTCAAGTTCCCTTGTGTCGACATTACAAGATGGCCTGATTGGAGACGCTATCCCTCGGGCCATCCCTACGCGGGATACGGACAAGATGAAATCTACCGTGAGGCATTCAACCTTGAGAAAGTCCTTAAAGTTGTCCCATGGTTAGGAGCAGGCCCATGACGATGGAACCTCCAAGGATGCAAGTCATTCGCGGCGGCAGGGCTGTTACGCAAGAGGACGTAAGCATCTGCTTCTATCTTCCAAGATCAACCATGGAGGTCGTTCCGTCCATCTCTTCTGCGTTGCAGATCTATCTCGATGCGATCGGCCCTCAAACCCTGAACCATTACCTGGGTGATGATGGCGAATGGTGGAGATTGGATGACGCCGGCTGGGCGGCAGTTCGTGGTCAGCTTCACGATCCACTACGGGCCTTGGCGTCCCTGACCAATGATGCCCCCTATCCTGAAAAGTATGAATTTGGATATGATGGCAAGGACATACACTCCCGGATATTTGGTCGGAAACCCGGTGCAGTAACTGCCGTGCGATTCGGTCTCCCCCTGTCCTGGCTGAAGACCCACGGTCCTCAGCGGGTCCGGGAACTCGCGCTCGCACTGGCTGCGCCACTGCCCTTCAGCTCCGGGCACGCGGGACTGTCCGTCACGGGCTTCCTGGAAGTGGTGCGGATCATGGATGAGGTCGTCCCCCAACTGCTCCCGCATCCAGGAGTCGACGTCCAGAACCTGAGCCAAACCGCCCTGGAGATCGGCACCCGCCTGCGCGTGCCGCACTGGCTGACGTTCATTGGCGATCCCGCGCTGAAGCAGATGGGCGGTCCGGACTTCCTACGCGCCCAACTTCACGCCCCCGGAACCACCGTGGAGTCCTTGGACGCGTCCCGGGCTGTTGTCACCCTGGGATCCGCCCCGGAGGGGGGAGGCCCCGACCAGCCACTGCCGGCCTACCGCGAGCTGGCCCGGGTCCTCGAACCCTGGGCGTACCATCCCAAGTCCTGCCCGGGGTTCAGCCCCGAGGATGCCTTCCTACGGTGGGAGCGCCGGTTCCTCGACTGAGCCGGCGTCCCTGTTCCCAGCTCAGTTCTTCGCGCGCTCGTACTGGTGCGGCCAGAGGACGTCCGCGTGCAGCTCCTTCGCGGCGCGCAGCGGCCAGTACGGATCCCTCAGCAGCTCTCGGGCGAGGATGACGACATCCGCCTGCCCCGTGGCCAGCACGTGCTCCGCCTGCATCGCGGAGCGGATCATCCCCACCGCGCCCGTGAGGAGGCCCGTGTCCTTGCGCACCTTCTCCGCGAGCGGCGTCTGGT
>NZ_RAWB01000544.1 GCF_003612055.1 Corallococcus llansteffanensis | reverse complement strand
CGTTCGCACCGTGGGCGGGGGCGAACGTTCTGGCGCTGTGGCCGGGAACTCCTGGGGGGAGGACGCACCGCCGCGCACCCAGGGGATGACGACAGCGGAGGCCAGGACGGTCGCCCCAACGAGCGCCGCGGCCCGGGACCACCGGGCCCGACGGATGGGCGTGGAGGGCACGGGCGGAGGCATGGATGGCTCCACGACAGCAACCGGCACGGACTCCCTGGGCACGGGCGGCGGGTGGATGGGCTTGTCCCAGGCGGCATCCTCCATCGTGGCCAGTTCCTCCAACTCTCGGCGCAACGCCTCGCCCGTGGGGTGCCGCTCGTGGGGGGATTTGGACATGAGCCGGCGCACCACGTCTCCGAGGGCGGCGGGCACGCGCGGGTTGAGCTCGTGCGGGGCTGGTGGCACGCGCAACTCGATCTCCATGTTGAGGCGTGGGCGCTCCTGGCCCGGCTGGAAGGGATCCTTGGCGGTGAGCGCCTCGTAGAGGCAGATGCCCAGTGAGTAGAGGTCGTCGCTGGCCTTGAACGCGTACCGCGCCTCGGGGTTGTTGCGGTTCTGGCGGAGGAAGCGCAGCGACTCGGGACTGCGGTAGTGGGGCGTTCCCGGAGGCAGCGGGCCCTCGGTGAGGGGCTTCGCCATGGAGAAGTCGCCCGCGCCGAAGTCCAGCAGCACCGGCTCCGAGTCCCTGCGGCGCACCAGGATGTTCTCCGGCTTGAGGTCGCGGTGGAAGATGGAACTGCGGTGCGCCTCGTCCAGGACCGCCGCCAGCCGGGCGAAGAGTCGCGCCACCTCGCGGGGCGTGGGGCTGTGGCGCTCGGCCCAGGCCGAGAGGGTGTCTCCCTCCACGTAGTCCATGACGATGTAGAAGTGGCCCTCCACCGGGTCGGGGTAGCGTCCGCAGGCGTGGAGGCGCACCACGTTGGGGAGGTGCGAGAGCTGAACGAGGATGACCACCTCGCGCTGGAAGAGTCGCGCGTCCGTCCTGGCCGGATCCTCGCTGACCGGGCGGCGCAGGGAGAACTTCATGGCGCAGCGTCGCCCCTCCTTCTCCACCACGTAGACGGCTCCGAAGCCACCGGTCCCCACGCGCTCCACCACGCGCCAGCCATCCACCTCATCCCCTGGGATGAGGTAGGCCGGGTGATGCGGGAGTGCTTGCGTCATGGCTTCACGGCCTGACTGCTGGGCCTCTCCAAGGAGATGGAAAGGCGCCGGCCCGAGGCCGTCTCCGACAGCTCCAGGAGGAAGCGCGCCCCGGCCGCGGCGGACGGGGGCTCGGCTTCCATGACCACGAGCCCCTCTTCCCCAGCGCCAAGCCGCGCGGGGTTCATCCGCGCCACGCGCACCTGCACCGCCTCTTTCGTCTTCATGCTCCTCAGCGTCACCTTGTCCGGGGACCAGGGCGGCTGGCCGGCAAGGTTCTCCAGGCTCACCGCGAGCAACATCCACTTCGGCGTGGCCTTCATCCAGTTCCCGACCGCCAGCTTCAGTCCACTCACGCCCTCCGCCTGGGAGCTCGTCTTGAACCAATTGACATTCTTGAGGTCGGCCATGCCCAGCGAGCCCGCGAGGACGAGGCCCACGAGCCCGTCCGTCTCGCACCGGGCACGTAGCTCCGCCAGCTCCGCCTCCCGGGCCTCGCAACGGGCGCGGACCTCGGCCAGCTCCTTCTCCAGCGCCTCGGTGGGTTGAGCGCGGCGACTCACGCGGACGTGGCTGTCCACCTGCGCCACGTCGGAAACGAGGGCAAGCGAGGCCCCCTCTGGCGCAGCACCGTCCACGAAGTGCACTCGCAGCAGCGCCGGCTCGTTGCCCAGCTCCACCAGGGGCTCCACGGTGACGCTCGTGTCGCCAACGTCCACCCGCCGGACGCGCGTGCCTTCACCGTCCAGCGTCACCGAGTCCCGGACCAGGGCGGCATCGAAGACGATGGTGGTGAGGAGCCCCGGTGCCACGCGCACCCGGAGCGCCGGGCCGGTGGTGCTGCCATGCAGGACGAGCCGCTGGGTGTTGATGACCTGCCGCTCGTGGGCGGCTGGACGAGGCTGGGCTCCCGCCACTGCGCTCGCCAGCAAGGGGACGAGTGCCAGGACGGCCCACAAAGCGGGTTGGGACAAAGTCGAGCAACCTCCTGGGTCAACCCTACCAGCGAACCTGGCCCAGTTCCGTGGCTCTCCCGCACTTCGTGTGGTTCCCCTCGGGGGAATAGGCAGACGCGGCAGGCTGCCAGCGGGGCGAATACGCCCTGGGAATGGAAACGCTGTACTCCCTTCCTGGTTGTCGATTGGAGCGGGTGACGCGTAGCAGCTCCGCGGAGGTTGTCCTCGCGGTGCGCCTGGAGGGCACGGGAGCACGATGCCCCTCTTGCCAGACGCCCAGTACTTCGGTGCATGGCAGCGCTCAAGCTTCTCAAGCGTCAGAGGTATGGCCGCGCCAGCTTCGAACTGCTGCGTCGTCGCGTGCTGCTCACCGTCTGAAACTCCGGCCCACACGAAGTGCGGGAGAGCCGCCGGATCCGGGCAAGCTCACTGGACGCTCGGGAGAGGAAGCAGTGGTAGGGCTCAACGCATCCCGAGGAGGTATGGAAAGACATGAGCGAACAGGACGACGTCAAGGCCACGTTCAAGATGCTGGCCGGGCAGGCGATCGACAGGGCATGGAACGCGCGCGATTCTTGGGTTCAGGTCATCGACGACTGCATGGAAGCAATCGTGCCGCTACTGCAGAAGCTCGTGCGCTCTCCTGAGCAGTTGGCCCTTCAGGTACTGCGGACGCGCTACGAGATCACGCGGCAGTTGGTGGCTGCGATGCGGACAAAGGTCGCTGCGGCAGCGAATCTGACGCCCGACTTCAAGCGACGCATGGATGCGGAGATCGAGAACCTGGGGCGCCATGAGGACTACCTTGCGGCGACGCTACGTCACACCGAGTCGCTCACCGAGACGAAGCGCAATAGCTGGGTGCCGCGCGCGGCCCTTGTCATCGCCAGCACGTCGCTGCTCTGGCAGATCATCGCGGCGCTGTGGCACCTGAAGTAGTGAGCGCCCGAGCTCTCGGGCCGTGCCGCATCGTCCAGCGCCTCACGTGGAAGCACGTGGGGTAGGTCACTCTTCCGGTCACGAGAGGTCGAGCTTGCGGACGCCGAGTCCACCCACTTCCTGCTCGACATCGACGTAGCGCCCGGTGGACTGGGCTGCTACCGGGGAGCCCGGGCCGCATCCAGCAGGAGCCGCCGCTCCGCCGCGGCGATGACCGTCCGGGCGGCCCCGGCGGCCGCGGGGTCCACGGAGATGGAGGTGATGCCCGCGCGCACCAGGTGCTCCGCGAACTCGGGGCGGTTGGAGGGCGCCTGTCCGCACAGGGACGACGTGATGCCCGCTTCGCGGCTGGCCTGGATGATGCGGACGATGGCATCCAGCACCGCCGCGTCCGCTTCGTCGAACAGCTCCGCGCACATCTCCGAGTCCCGGTCCACGCCCAGCATGAGCTGGGTCAGGTCATTGGAGCCGATGGACACGCCGGTGATGCCCATCCGCGCGTACTCGGGGATGCGGTAGACGACGGAGGGCACCTCCGCCATCACCCAGCGCTCCAGCCCGCGCTGGCGTCCCAGCGGGCTTGCGTCCACGGCCTCCAGGCACGCCTCCAGCTCCCACTTCGTGCGCACGAAGGGGATCATCAAGTGGAGGTTGGGCGTCTGCTCCCGCACGCGGGCGAGCACCTCCAGCTCCAGCTGGAACACCTCGGGTTCGCGCAGGTAGCGGTAGCAGCCGCGGAAGCCAATCATCGGGTTGGCTTCGGGGGCCTCGAAGTCGGCCCCGCCCTGGAGGCCCCGGAACTCGTTCGTCCGGAAGTCCGTCGTGCGGTACACCACCGGGCGGCCACGGAACGCGCGCGTGATTTCAAGCAGCGCGCCGGACATCCGCTCCACGAACTCGCGCTGGCGTCCCTCGGCGATGAGCTTGCGCGGGTGCACGCCGCCCAGGGCCTCCGTGAGCATGAACTCCGCGCGCAGCAGGCCCACGCCGTCCACCGGGAGCGCCGCGGCCTCGCGGGCCTGGCCCGGCAGCGCGAGGTTCACGTAGAGGCGCGTGGCGAGCACCTCCCGCGCCACGGCTCCCTGGGGAGACAGCCCCGCCTGCGTCGGCGTCCCTGGGACGGCTCCGCCGGTCGTCTCGCCCCCGACGCGGCCCTCCAGCACGGCGCCGGTGGAGCCGTCCACGGTGACCTCCTCCCCGTCGCGCAGCACGCGGGTGGCGGTGCGCGTGCCCACCACGCAGGGCTTGCGCAGCTCGCGGCTGACGATGGCCGCGTGGCACGTCATGCCGCCGCTGTCGGTGACGACCGCCCCCGCGCGCCGCAGCGTGGGCACCCAGTCCGGAGACGTCATCGGCGCGACGAGGATTTCACCCGCCTGGAGCCGCTGGCCTTCCTGCGCATCGCGCAGCACGCGCACGCGGCCCGTCGCGAGGCCCGGTGCAGCGCCCAGGCCCGACACGAGCGCCTTGCCCGGACCCGCGCCGTGCGGGGGTTCCTTCAAGCCCGGGCCGATCGTCGTCACCGGACGCGACTGGACGAGGTAGAGCCTGCCGTTCTCCTCGGCCCACTCGATGTCCTGGGGCGCGCCATAGTGCCGCTCCACGCGCAGGCCCAGGCGCGCCAGCTCCAGCACCTCCACGTCGCTGAGCACGCGCTGCCGGGCCTGTTCGGCGGAGAGGTCCTCGCGCCGCTCGCGGCCCACGCCGTCGCGCACGAGCCGGAAGGCCTTCTCTCCCACGCGCGTCTCCAGGATCCGGGGGCCCTGCCGGTCCACGACGTAGGTGTCCGGCTCCACCTGTCCGCCCACGACGACCTCGCCCAGGCCGAAGGCGCCTTCGATGACGAGGCGGCGCGGGTCGCCGGTGGACGGGTCCACCGTGAACATGACGCCCGAGCGCGCCGAGTCCACCATGGCCTGCACCACCACGGCGATCTCCGGCTCCTCCGTGAGGCCCTGGGCCTTGCGGTAGGAGACCACGCGCTCGCCGTAGGCCGAGGCCCAGCATGCCCGCAGCCGGTCGAGCAGCGCCTCGTCGCCCACCACGTTGGTGAACGTCTCGTGCATGCCCGCGAAGGACGTGGACGCGGTGTCCTCGGCGGTGGCCGAGGAGCGCACCGCCACGGCGCGCTGCTCGCCCAGCCGGTGGTACGCGGCGAGCAGGGCGGCGCGCAGTTTTTCGGGAAGGGGCGCCTGGAGCACCACGCCGCGCAGCGCTTTGGTGACGTCGGCGAGTGACTGGGCGTCGTCCGGATCCACGCGCCGCCACAGCTCGCGCAACCGGGGGCGCACGGGCTCCATGGCTTCATGGAAGGCGGCGGCGGTGACGACGAACCCGATGGGCACGGGCAGGCCGGCGCGGGTCATCTCGCCCAGGTTGGCGCCCTTGCCTCCGGCCTGGTCCACGTCCTTGCGCGACAAGGCGTCGAACCAGAGGAGCAAGGGGTGCGAGGCCGCCTCCGCCGAAGGGACCTGCGGGTGCTGTTGTTCGGGATGGGTCTCGGCGGAGGGGTCCATGGTCGCGGCTCCAGGAGTGGGGCGTGGAGGGGCGCGAGCCCACGGCCCACCGAGCGTCAGCGGGTTCCCACCCGCTCACCTGTCCTGTCGCGCCGCCCTGTGGAACCTGGAGATCGCGTGCTCACGTGGCATGTCCACGCGAGCAGGCCGCCGGGGGCTCCCGTCCTCGGGCCGGGGGTTCCCGGGTCAGTGGTGATCGGCTTCCGCGTCGGTCGTCACGGTCGCCGGAGGCGCCGCGGGCTTCGGCTCCGCGGCGGGCGCGGGCTTCGGCTTCGGAGGCGCGCCGCCGCCCGGGCCGGTGCGCTTCTGCACGTTGCCGAACTGGAGGTCCGCCAGCGTGCCGCCAATCACCGCGAGCCCCAGCCCCATCGCCAGACTCAGGGCCCCGATGCCCAGCACGCGCGTGGGCCTCATCTGCCACCACATGAAGAGGCCCGACAGCGCCCAGAAGACGATCATCACGCCGGAGATGTCCGCGAACAGCGCCCACAGCCACATGATGCCGAAGTTCACCGGGTAGTGATGCAGCACGTGCAGCTTCGTCAGCAGCTCATTGGCGCTCAGCACCCGCGCCGCGTCCGCCGGCCGGCCGTCCACGCGTCCGGAGCCCAGGTCATACGTCACGTTCCACGCCTGCTGGTTCGCATCCAGCATCTTGAAGCGCAGCTCCGGCGCACCCCGGGGGCTCGCCTTGGGCGGCGACTTCGCCGGCACGTCCAGCTTCGTCAGGAGCGGCGCCAGCTTCGCCTCGACCGCCGCCATCGAGTACTCCGGCAGCGTCACCGTGGAGCCCGCGAACGGCGCCTCCAGCTTCGGCTTCGGGGACACCGTGCTGCGCGTGGACACCGTCGCGCTGCCCTCGTCCAGGTTCACGATGACGATGTTGTTCACGCCCTCGCCCGGCGCGAGCAGCACCGTGAAGCCGGAGAAGCGCGGGTCGCTGCTCGGCTCCAGCCGGTAGGCGCCGCCCTGGGCGTTGAGCTGCTCCACGAGCTGCTTCGCCACGGCCTCCGGTGCCACGGGCGCCATCCCGGTGAGCGCCTGGAGCTGCTCGGCCGGCACCTCGCGCACCGCCACGTCCTCGCCGACGTCCGGGTGGTTGAAGAGCACGCCGCTCACGCCGAAGACGATCATCCAGGGGAACAGCAGCAGCCCCAGGTACATGTGCGTCCGGCGCACCCACTTCATGATCAACGGGTAGC
>NZ_RAWB01000543.1 GCF_003612055.1 Corallococcus llansteffanensis | reverse complement strand
CCACCCACACGAGCAGCCCCACGAGGCAGGCAGCGGCCGCGGCGCTTCGCGCAAGGGCACGGACCAACGCCGTGCTTCGTGGCATGGAACCGCCGCTCATTGTCCGCGCCCCCCCGGAACGCCAGCACTGCATCTTGCCACAACATCACGCGCCGCGGGCCGCTCGGGCAATGCGACGCCAGGGCCGTCCCATTGTCCAAAGAGGACAGGGATGTCCGACTTTTCAGGACCTCAGGAACAAGGGCCGGCGGGGCCGTATCGAGGGCGACTACGGCGCGTAGCGTCCCGGATACACGGTGAGCACGACGCCCAGGCCGGGGCCCGCGTCCACGTTGCGAGGCACGTAGGTGTCCGAGCCCTCCACGGACAGCTGGAAGGACTCCACGCCGGAAGCGGAGTGCACGTAGAGGAACAGGCCGTGGGACGCGGTGCCCGCCTGGTTCACGGACGCGAGGTCCTCGGAGGGGTAGTAGAGACGCTCCGCCAGCTCGGCGCGGTCGAGCGCCACGCGCACGCCGCTCACGGGCTGGCCCTGGAGGTCCACCACGCGCCCGAGCACGAAGCCCGCGGCGGCCAGGCTGGAGGCCTGGTCCCCGGTGAGGCCCCGGAGGCGGGGCTCGCCCACGGCTGCGCCCAGCTGCTCCACGAAGGCGACGGGCAGGGCCCACGCCTTCGCGTCGATGATGTCCGTGCGCGGACGGGTGCCGGTGAAGGCGGTGTCGTAGACGAGGGTGCTGCTGCGCACGAGGCCTTCGTGCGCGAGGCCCACCGCGAGCCCCTGGTGGATGTCGCGCACGGGCACGTCGGTGACGCGGAAGGTGCCGTCCTCCGACACCTCTCCCGTGCCGAAGGTGGCGGCCGCGTCATTGACGGCCACGCGCAGCGGCTCCTCCACGCTCAGCGCCATCCCGGCCAGCGCGGGCTCTCCCCGGCCCACGGCCTCCGGGAACACCGCAGCCTGCCCGCTGACGAGGATGCGAAGGTTCTCCAGATCCACGGCCTCGGCGTCCTCGGTCCGCACGCCAGGGTCCGGTGTGAAGCCGCCGTCGCCACAGGCCAGTGCCACCAGCCCGAGCACGGCACCACCCGCCGCCCGAATGAAGTGTTTCATCGGGGCGCAACATCGTCACGGTCCGCCGCGATCGCAATCCGTTCCGGGGTCCGGTCCGTCCCCTGGAGGACGCCGCGGTGCGCTGGAGGGCCGGGTGCGCGCGACGTCGCGGGCCCGGGGTGTTGAAAACACGTCGGCACCGGGAGCCTGCCTCCGCTGGTGGCGGAAGGCCGCGCCCGGTGCCGGGGTTCCTGCACGGGAAGACGGGAGGAGGTTGGAGCGCCTACCAGCGCGTCCCGTTCCCGCTCCTGCTGCTGCTGTTGCTGGAGGAACCGGAGCTCTTGCCCGTGTTCCAGCCGCCGCTGCCACTGCCACTGCTCCGCCCGCTGCTGCCGCTGCCGCTGCTGCCGCTGCTGCCGCTCCCGCTGCTGCCGCCACTGCTCCGGCCGCCGCCGCTGCCCCAGCCGCCGTTGCCGCTGCTGCTCCCGCCGCTGCTGCCGCTGCTCCGGTCGCTGCCGCTGCTGCTTCCGCCGCTGCTGCTCCCGGTGCTGCTGCCGCTGCTCCGGCCGCTGCCGCTGTTGCCCCAGCCGCCGTTGCCGCTGCTGCTTCCGCTGCTGCTGTTGCCACGGGGGCTGTCGTTGTCGTCGTCCCGGCCCTTGCTGCCCGGGGTGCCCCAGCCGCCCTTGTTGTTGTCGTCGTTGTCACGCGAGCTGCTCGCGGGGGGGGCGGCGTTGCTGCGACCCCAGCCATTGCTGGAGCCACTGGGAGGACGGGCGCCGGTGCCATTGCCGCCCGGAGGAGGACGGCGGCCCACGTTGGTGCTTCCGTGGCTCGGGGGCTGCGAGGGCCGCGAGGGGCCGGAGTTGTAGCGGACGTTCCCGGCGGAGGCCGCGTGGCTCCGGTCCCACCGGTAGCCGCGGCTGCCGCGGTCATACGAGTACCCGCCGCCCCATGAGCCATGCGGGTAGAAGTCGTGCGAGTGGCGCCCGTGGAAGCTGCAGTAGCTGCCGTTGGGGACCGGGTGGTAGTCCCAGTACCAGACGACCGTCGGGCCCTGGTAGTAGTAGACGTCGTCCGTGTAGACGTAGGACGTCTGGGGCGGCTGGTAGTCGTGGACGTGGCCGTAGTCCTCCGGGCACCACCCGCCGCCGTAGTCGTCGGGGACGGGGTGCGCGCCGGCGAACCGGTACTGCGCCACGGGCTCGACATAGGCCACGCGGCGGACGGGACGGTGGGAGTGGGCCTCCACGACACAGCCGGTCCCCATCAGCAGGGCCACGGGGACGACCAGGGCGAGCAAGCGGTTCATGAGGAAATCTCCTGGCGCGGAAGTGGACCCCCAAAGCGTCCCGCTCCGCAACCTCTCTGCCCCCAATGACGGCCCGGCGCCCCATTAATTCATCCCGGACGTCCGTCTGCCCGCAAGGAGGGGGAGGGCGCCCGCTGATATGACGTGGGAGGCGCGGCCTCCGGGGCCCGCGCTTGGGAGAGAGACACGGATGTCGGACACGGATTTCGGAAGGGGGGCGGGGCCGACCTGCGCGCTGCACCCCCTGCGGGGCGCCACGGGCACCTGCGCGCGGTGCGGCAACTTCATGTGCGACACGTGCAGCGAGGGGGGCACCTCCTCGCGCTGCCCCACCTGCCGGGAGCGCCATGGCCTGACGTTCCCGCTCCACCGGGACAACTGGAGCGTCAGCGCGCTGTGGGACGTGTGCTGGGCGGCCTTCCAGCGCGAGTGGGGCATGCTGTCGCTCGCGGTGTTGATCAGCCTGGGCGTGTCCGGCGGCTCGCAGCTGCTGGTCAACGTGGGCCTGGGCATTGGCGCGGCGGCGGACAGCCCCGTGCTCATCGGCGTGCTGGGCGGCGCGGGCTTCCTGGCCCAGCTCGTGGTGCAGGGGCTGGTGCAGCTGGGCCTGCTGCGCGTGTGCTTCGACGTGCTGCAAGGCGGGCGCGCGGACGTGGCGCGCCTCTTCAGCCAGATGCACAAGGTGATTCCCTACCTGCTCACGCTGCTCGTCATCTTCGCCATCGTGGTGGTGCCGATGATCATCGTGGGGATGCTGGGGTTCCTGGCGGTCCTGGGCACCGGGGCCATGAGCGGCCTGTCCGCGGACGCGTCGAGCAGCGAGGTGATGAACCTCCTGGGGCCCGTCCTGGGCGTCGTGGCGTTGCTGTCGGTGGTGATGCTGTTCCCGCTCGTCTACGTGCTGCTCCCGCTGTACTTCGTCCAGCCGGAGCTCACGTACGAAGAGGTGCCGCCGTCGCCTCTGGCGTTGCTGCGGCGCTGCTGGGAGCTCGCCCGGGGACAGCGCCTCGCCATGCTGGGCGTGGGCCTCATCACGGCCGTTCTGATGATCGGGGGCCTCATCGCGTGCTGCGTGGGCCTCATCCCCGCCATGGGGCTGGGCCAGCTGCTCATCGCGGGGATGTACCTGGCGCTGCGCCCCCGGTCGGACGAGGGCTTCGGAGCGCCGCCGGGCTGAAAGGCGTGTCCCCGCGTTCCTCTCGCGCGCCTTCTTCGGGAACGAAGGCGCGCGGGGTGGGGGACGGCTTTTTTCAGTGCACCAGCCGCTCGGAGGAGCCGGAGCGGGGCGTGGTCACCTTGCCGAGGCACGCGAGGATGTGCTCGCGGTACTCGGTGAGCTCACGCAGGCCGCACAACATCCAGCGGCCGCCGATGACGAGCGTGGGGACGCCCCTCACGCCGCGGCTGCCGGCCAGCCGGTGCTCGTCGTAGATGAGCCGGCGCGTCTCCTCGGAGCGGAAGGCCGCGGAGAACTGGTTCATGGACAGGCCCACGCGCGATGCGAGCTCGAACACCACGTCCGAGCGGGACACGTTGACGCCCTGCTCCAGCGCCGCGCGCTGCATGGCGCGCGCGAGGAAGGCTCTCGCCTGCGGTCCCTGCAACCTCGCGGCTTCCAGCGCCGCCAGGGCCGGCACGCTGGAGCGGGGTGGGTCTCCCCCCAGCCACAGGTCCGTGGAGAGCAGCGCGGCGGTGGGTTCGGCTTCGCGCTGCGCGCGCTTCACCTCTTCCACCAATCCGCGCACTTCGCGCTCCGTGGGCAGCACGTCGTGCAGCCGCAGCGGGTAGGGCCGCACGCTCCAGCGGACGGCTTCGCCGAACTCCTGGCGAAGCACGTCCAACCGCAGGTCGGCGAGGTAGCACCAGGAGCACAACACATCCTGGTAGACGGTGATCTGCAGCGGCTTGTGCAGCGTTTTCATCGGGGGTTGCCAGATTAGAGGCGCATCCCCGTCGCTGCCAACACCCCCGGACAATCCGCGCCCGTTGGCATTCCCGCATTCTTGAAGAGCATGCGAGGCACCGTGCGCACCGTGAGCCTTCGCACGCACGCCATGAAGCAGGCGGGCAAGCGCGGATCCGCGCCCGCGTGCCTGCTTTCGCGCGCGTTTACGACGCGCGACCCGCCCGCGCGAGCAGCGCCCCGGCCCGGGTCCCCGCGTACACCAGCGCGTGTTCCACGATGGTCCCGGCGATGTCCTGGCCCGTGGCGCCCTCCAGGCCCTCGAAGCCGGGGCTGGAGTTGATCTCCATCAGGCGCGGGCCCTCGCGGCCCTCGAGCATGTCCACGCCCGCGACCTCCAGCCCGATGATGCGCGCGGCCTTCACCGCGGCCTCCATATAGGCGGGGGGCAGGACGATGGCGCGGCCCTCGCCGCCGCGGTGGATGTTGGAGCGGAACTCACCCTTCTTCGCCTTGCGGCGCATGGCGCCCACCACCGTGTCGCCCACCACCAGCGCGCGCACGTCGCGGCCCTCGCTCTCCGCGACGAACTCCTGGAGGACGATCTCCTGGCCCAGGTCCCAGAAGGTGTCGAGGATGGTCTGCACCTCCGGCAGCGTGTGGGCGATCATCACGCCCACGCCCTGGGTGCCCTTGATCAGCTTGATGATGACGGGCAGGCCCCCCACCTCCTGCACCAGCTTGCGCACGTTGCCGCGGTCATGGGCCATCACCGTCCGGGGCATGTCCAGACCCGCGCGGGCGAGGAACTGGAGCGCGCGCAGCTTGTCGCGGCTGCGCGCGATGGCGGTGGGCGGGTTGAGCACCGGCACGTCCATCATCTCGAAGTGGTTCACCACGGCGAGGCCGTACGCGGTGATGGACGCGCCAATGCGAGGGATGACCACGTCCACGCCCCGCACCTCCGCCCCGCGGTACGTCATGCGGGGCCGGCCCTGGGCCAGCATCAGGCAGCAGCGCAGCGTGTCGAAGACGAGCGCCCGGTGCCCTCGCGCCTTGATGGCCTCCACCAGCCGGCGCGTGGAGTACAGCGAGCGCTTCCGGGAGAGGATGGCCACGGTCTTCTTCGCGCGGGGACGTCGCGGACGCGGTGCGTCGCCACGCTCGGGTGCCTGTGCTCCAGGCGTGACGGGCGCCTTCTTCGACTTCGCTTTTCGGGGGGGCATGCGGGGCGCGGGACACTAGCACGCACCGGCTGTCAGGCATGGCGGGTGGGCGCCCTTTGCTATCCTCACGTTCACTGATGACCGCCTCCAACCCGCATCCCGACGACATCCATACGAATCCAGGCGATGTCGGCCTCGAGTTGTCGTCCCAGTCCCCCCTGCTCGGGGAGACGCTGGTGGTGGATCCGCGCGCCACCCTGAAGCTCCACAAGTGCCGGCTGCTGGTGACGTCGGGGCCGGACACCGGGCGCTCCATGGCCAGCGACAAGGAGCGGCTGCGCTGCGGGGCCCACCCGGGCAACGACCTGGTGCTGGTGGAGGACCGCACGGCGAGCCGCCACCACTTCGAGGTCCAGCACACCGAGCGCGGCTACCTGCTGGTGGACCTGAACTCCACCAACGGCACCTTCCTGGACGGCCGGCGCATCGAGCGGGCCTACCTGTCCCCGGGCTCGCAGATCCGCGCCGGCTCCTCCGTCATCACCTTCGCGCCGCTGGACGAGGAGGGCGCGGTGGAGCCCGACCGCGAGGGCGAGCTGTGCGGCATGGTGGGCCAGAGCGTGAAGATGCGCCAGGTGTTCGGGCTCATCAAGCGCATCGCGCCCATGGACGTGTCCGTCATCATCCAGGGCGAGACGGGCACCGGCAAGGAGCTGGTCTCCACCGCCATCCACGAGCTGTCCGGCCGCAAGAAGGGCCCCCTGGTGGTGCTGGACTGCGGCGCCATTCCCCCCAACCTCATCGAGAGCGAGCTGTTCGGCCATGAGAAGGGCGCCTTCACCGGCGCGGTGTCCGGCCGCCCCGGCGCCTTCGAGCGCGCGCAGGGCGGCACCATCTTCCTGGACGAGCTGGGCGAGCTGCGCCTGGACCTGCAGCCCAAGCTCTTGCGCGTGCTGGAGAACCGCGAGGTGCGCCGGGTGGGCGGCAACGACGTCATCGAAGTGGACGTGCGCGTCATCGCCGCGACCCACCGGGACCTGGTGAAGGAGATCGCCGCGGGCAACTTCCGGGAGGACCTCTACTTCCGCCTGTCCGTCATCAACATCCAGCTGCCGCCCCTGCGCCAGCGCCGCGACGACATCCCGCTCATCCTCAAGCAGGCCCTGGCGGAGCCGGAGGTGGTGGACAAGCACGGCCGCAAGCGCTTCTCCGCGGAGGCCCTGGGCCTGCTGATGGCCTACGCGTGGCCCGGCAACGTGCGCGAGCTGATGAACGTGCTCTCCCACGTGCTGACCTTCTCCGAGGGCGAGGAGATATTGCCCTCCCACCT
>NZ_RAWB01000542.1 GCF_003612055.1 Corallococcus llansteffanensis | reverse complement strand
GGGCCGGGCGCGCGCGGCGCTCGCGGACCTGGGCGTGCCGGTGTCCACGTTCCTCGTGGGGCAGGAGGCGCTGAAGGACCTGGCGGTGGAGGGGCTGAAGGTGGACGACTTCGCCTTCGTGCGCAATTCGCTCACGGTGGAGGTGGAGATCCACGGTCGCGGCTTCGCCGGCAAGGACATCCCGGTGGTGCTCAGCCAGGAGGGCAAGACGGTCGCGAACAAGCTGGTGCGGATGACGACCGGCGACGACGTGAAGCCGGTGTCCTTCACCTTCACGCCGGACCAGACGGGGCGGTTCGTCTACACGGTGACGGTGCCCACGTTCCCGGACGAAGCGGTGAGCGAGAACAACAGCCGGTCGTTCACGCTGAAGGTCATCCGCGACCGGGTGCGCGTGCTGCTGGTGGTGGGGCGGCCGTCGTGGGACGAGCGGTTCCTGCGGGGGCTGCTGAAGCAGGACGCGAACGTGGACCTCATCTCGTTCTACATCCTGCGCACGCTGTCGGACGACCCCGGGGTGACGAACGAGCGCGAGCTGTCGCTCATCCCGTTCCCGATGGAGGAGATCTTCGACACGAAGCTGCACACGTTCGACGTCGTCATCTTCCAGAACTTCGGCTACTCGGATCCGTCGCTGTCCATCGCGGAGTACGAGCGCAACCTGGAGCGCTACATCCACGAGGGTGGCGCGTTCGTGATGATTGGCGGCGACAGCGTGCTGGGCGAGGGCCGCGCGAGCATGCCCACGCTGATGGAGGCGCTGCCGGTGGAGGCGGCGGGGCCCGCGAACCCGGAGCCGTTCAAGCCCCGGTTGACGCCGGAGGGGTTGCGGCACCCGGTGACGTCGATTGGCACCGGGGCGGCGAGCACGGAGGGCACGTGGGGTGAGCTCGCGCCGATTCCGGGGGCGAACCTGACGCGGGCGCGGCCGGGGGCGACGGTGCTGATGGATCATCCGTTCGTGACGGTGGACGGGAAGAACGCGCCGCTGGTGTCGGTGTGGGACTACGGGCGGGGGCGGGCGATGGTGGTGGCGACGGACGCGACGTGGTCCTGGGCGTTCACGGCGCACCGGGACGGGTCGCCGAACCGGGCGTATGACCGCTTCTGGGGCAATGCGCTGCGGTGGCTGGTGCGCGATCCGGACCTGACGACGCTGAAGGTGACGGCGGATCCGCCGTCGGTGGAGCCGGGGCGTCCGGTGGGCGTGGTGGTGCAGGCGCGGATGGCGGACTACCAACCGGCGCAGGACGCGCAGGTGCGGGTGGAGCTGTTCTCGGTGGCGACGCAGAAGCCGGTGGCGGTGCAGACGGGCGCCACGGGCGCGGACGGCGTGGTGCGGCTGGAGTTCGCGCCGCCGGCGCCGGGGCCGTACAAGCTGCTCGCGTCGGCGAAGAAGGGCGACACGGACCTGGGCAAGGGCGAGGACGCGGTGGCGGTGCGCGCGGTGGGGCCGGAGCTGTCGGACGCGTCGGTGCGGCCGGAGCTGATGGAGCAGATCGCGAGCATCACCGAGGGCAAGGCGTACAAGCTGCCGCAGGACGGGCTGCCGGACGTGCCGCTGTTGGATCCGCCGGTGGTGGAGGTGGGGCGCGCGAAGGACCAGCCGCTGTGGGACCGCTGGTACTACCTCGTGGCGCTCATCGCGCTGCTGGGCGCGGAGTGGTTCGCACGGCGGCGGTTCGGGTACGTGTGAGGCGAGGCCCCTGGGCTCGCGGGAGTGCGGTGCTCATCATGATGCTGAGCAGTGCATGCGCTGGAACGGTCTCCTCGGTCCAGAGACCCCCCGATAGCTATTCGCAGACGGATTCAGCGTCGGCGACCTGCCTTCGCAATCCCGCCTGTTACACGCAGACAGGCGAGGAGGCTGTCCTCCCGTGGGTCTCCCGTTCAGCGGAGGCCGCGCGGGCGGCGTTGGCCACGCTCCGATTGTTGGAGGCCGCGGAGGTCCACCGGGTGGGCCAGATGCTCGCGGAGTGTGCCAATCAGGCCAGCTCCGAGGTGAATGAGCGTCGATTTGGGAAGGGACAACGGCCGACCCGCGAGCAGTGCCAGGAAGTGGTGGAGCGGGACTCTCGAGACAACCCCGTGACACGCGCGATGAAGCTGGGGAGTGAGCAGCATCAGGTCGCACTGGCGTGTGCACGCGAGAAGCTTGCCGCCGCGTTCCCGGAGCACTTCGCGCTGGAGCCTCACTACCTCTACGACGCCGCTACCGGCCAGGCTCGCTTCGTACCGCCGGAGCAGGTGGCGGAGTGGCTGCGAGATGGGTTGTTCCATCTCCTGCCGGGGGCGCTCGTCCCCGACGTGGTGCTGCACGGCACGGGTGACCCGCGCCGGGTGCAAGCCGTCTTCGATTTCAAGTTCCCGTGTCCCAGCGGCAATCCGTTGCAGTGGGGCCGACATCCCCATCACGGTTCGTCCCAGGGCGAGCTCTATGAGAAGGCGCTGGGTGTCAAAAGGGCGCGCCTCGTGGCGCCAGGATACGGAGTCCAGTGATGCCCTCGTCGTGGCCGAACATCCGCCTTCATGGGCACGACGGTGACGCGAGCATCCTCCGCGTGCGGGACGGGCTGGGGGCCGCGTTCTACATGCGCCGATCACATGACGATGTGAAGGCGGACGTGGTGCGGGGGCTGGAGTCCTATCGCCTCGCCATCGCGCCCCACACGTTGGGTTGGTATGCGGATGACCATGGGGACTGGCAGCCGCTGGATGCCGGGGGCTGGCGCTTCGTCGAGCAGCGATTGTCAGCGCCGCGCGAAACCGAAATCACCCTCCTGGAAGACGCGGAGACGATGACGGGTTATCGGTTCAGCTATCACGGCCGGTGGCTCGAACAGCCGCTTCATGCGGGAAGTACCGCCGTGGGCTTCTGGCTGCCCACGGAGGACCGGGGCGCGGAGTTGCTCCGGAAGGCCGCGCTGGAAGTGGCCACCCTGCTGCCCTTCGACTCAGGGCACGCGGGACTGTG
This sequence comes from Corallococcus llansteffanensis, assembly GCF_003612055.1. Taxonomy (GTDB): domain Bacteria; phylum Myxococcota; class Myxococcia; order Myxococcales; family Myxococcaceae; genus Corallococcus; species Corallococcus llansteffanensis. The sequence continues at coordinate 3,787 of NZ_RAWB01000542.1, read as the reverse complement.
CTTCCAATTCACCGAGGATGCGTTGGGGCTCACCGACGGCATCCGGCCACTGGCCTTCCGCTACCCGGGGCTGGACATTCCGGAACTGCGAAGGGACTCGCTGCGGCTCGGCACCCGGCTTCAGGGAACGCATTGGATGACGTTCCTGGGACCGACCCTGCTCGCGGGCATGGGCGGAGTCGAAGCCCTGCGCAACCGACTCCATTCTCCCGGGAGCCTCGTCGAACCGCTGCCGTCGGGAAGGGCGGTGGTCACGCTCGGCGAACGGCCTCTCGCGGGAGATTCGCGACAGGGTGAAAACATGGAGGCCTACCGCGAGCTGGCCCGGCTCCTGGAGCCCTGGATGGACCTGGGCCGCGATGCCTGGGATGGCTTCTCGGAAGAGGACATGCGGCGCTGGGAGCGCCGCTTCCTGGATTGAACCGGGTCGTGCTTCGCGAGGTGTGCGCAACCCCGCGAAGCCCTACCGCGTGACTACTGCTTCTCCGCCACGCCGCAGGCGATGCGGCCGCCAGCGTCACCGGTCGGGTCGGAGTGGTAGTCGTCCAGCTTGGCGTGCACCACGACGGCGGAGCCGTCCTTGTCGAGCAGCGACTTCACCTTGAGGCCGTGGGCGAAGAAGTCGAACTGCACCTTGCCGTCCTGCGCGACGTGGAGGTTCGGCAGGTCGCCTTCGTGCTTGCCCTTGGGCGACAGCACGCCGTGCTGCTTCTTCGTCGGGTTGAAGTGGCCGCCCGCCGTCTTGAAGTCCGGCGCCTCGCACTTGCCCGCCTCGTGGATGTGGATGGCGTGCTCTCCCTCGGGCAGGTTCATCAGCGAGCCCTTCACCAGCACGCCCATCGGCGCTTGCTCCAACGTCACCTCGCCCACGTCCTTGCCCTGGGCGTCCTTCAGCGTCGCCTTCACCGTCTCACCCTTCTTGGGCGCCGGCTTCGTCCCCGCATCCGCGGCGGCCGGAGTCCCCGCATCCTGGGCCAGGGCGGGCGTGGTGGTCAGGGCAGCGGCAATCAACAGGGCGCGAATCGTCATGGGTTCCAATTCTCCAACAGGGGACGGGTTGCGAAGCGCCGCGACACTACCTCCCACCCACCGGCCTCGCAGGAGAATGTCCACCCCCGCGCCCTGCCGGTGATGGGGAGTCATCACTCCGGCAACAACCCCTCCAGCGGCACCGGCACCACCCGGGACGCTCCGAACGCGGGCCCCCACACCCGCTGCACCTGCGCTCCATTCAGGAAGCGCACCACCGCGCGGAAGGCCTCCTCCGGCCCCCCCAACGTCTGGGCCCAGGCCCGACCCCGGGGTGACAGGTTGGGCACGCTCGGCCCCAACTCCTCGCGGGACGTGGCGCCCCTCGTGATGCCCAGGCCCTCGTCCCGCACGCGCTGGGGCACGTACAGCGGCGCGAACCGGGCGTGACGGTGGTCGTGCACGCAGCCGGGCTCCTCCAACAGCGCCGCCGACAGGGGCAGCTCGCGCACGTTGAACAGCAGCTTCACCGCGTCCTGGTGCGGATCATACGGCCCGCGCAGCCGGTGGTCTCCACGGGGCACCAGCCTCCGGTCCAGGTAGCAGTAGGCGCGCGCCTCGGGTGGCAGCGCGCCCCGGTGCCGCGCTCCGCCGTAGCGGAAGAACGGGCGCACGTGGCACGCATCCACTTCCAGCGCCGGCCCCTGCTTCAACGCCCGCAGCTTGGGCAGGAGCGCGGGCTCCAGGCCGTGCTCCCTCGCGAAGTCCTCCAGCGTGGCGTCCGTCGCGGCGGCGAAGGCCCTCAGGCGCGCGAGCAGCCGGTCCGGGTCCGCGTCCACCAGCAGCTCGTCGAAGCGCGTCTTCACCCCGGGCAGGCTCACCGGGATGAGCGTGGTGAGCGGCTCTCCGCGCGCGCGCCAGTCCGCGTCCAACTCGGCGGCCTCCCTTGCGATGGGGGACAGCCGCCACTCGGGCGGCTCCGGCGTGAAGCACTGCCCCACGCCCTTGTGCTCGTAGCGGGGGGACGGGGCGTCGCTCCCGGAGCGGGATGTCCACACCGTGATGCACGTGCGCACCTGCGTGCCCCGGAAGATGCCCGGCCCCAGGTCCACCACCTCGCGCAGGTGGAGCGCTTCCAGGAGCACGCGGCGCAGCGGCGCATAGATGAACGACTCCAGCAGGCTCGCGGGCGTGATGAAGGCCAGGACCCCGGGCCGCGTCGTGAGCCGCTTCGTGGCGACGAGGAGGAAGAAGGCGAAGTCATCCCGCAGGCTGGTGCCCGGCGGCATCACCAGGGGCATCAGCGCTCGCAGCCGCGCGTAGGCGTCCGCGTCCTTCAACACCGGCGACGTGCCGTTGTAGGGCGGGTTGCCCACCCATAACTCGGCGTGCCCTTCCGGCGTCCCCGCGAGCAGCGGCTCCAGCCCGTCTCGCAGCGCGTCGCCCACCCGCACGTCCGCGCCCGGCACCCGGGCCTGGCACATGCGCGCGACCCCCGCGTCCAGCTCCAGCCCGCACAGGCGCGCGTCCGGCCGGTGCTTCGCCGCCGCCGCGAGGAACGCTCCCGCGCCGCAGGCCGGATCCACCACCGTGAGCGGCCCTGGTCCCAGGTGCGCCAGCGCGAGCGCCAGTGTGCGCTCCACGATGGGCGCGGGCGTGTAGAACGCGCCCACCGCCTTGCGGTCGATGCCTGGGAACTGGCGGACCAGCCGCTCCTCGTCCACTTCGTGCGTGTCGATGGAGCGGGCCATGCCCGGCCATCCTAGCCAGTTTCTCCGTGCGGGCTGGAAGGGGTCCAGTCCAGGGCCGTCCCGCACCGCTTGCAGAAGCGCGCATCCAGGTCATGGCCCTGTGCGCCACAGCCCGGGCACGCCTGGGTGTCCAGCTGCTGACGCGTGGCGGCAGCCAGCTCCACCGACACGATGCCCGTGGGCACCGCGATGATGCCGTAGCCCATCACCATCAGGATGGAGGCGAGGAACTGCCCCGTCACCGTCTTGGGCGTGATGTCCCCAAAGCCCACCGTCGTCATCGTCACGATGGCCCAGTACATGGACCGGGGGATGCTGTCGAAGCCGTTCGCCTCGCCCTCCACCATGTACATCACCGCGCCCATGATGACGTCGATGCTCAGCACCGTGCCCAGGAAGACGATGATCTTCGGCCGGCTCGCCCTCAGCGCCGTCAGCAGCACCTCCGCCTGTCCCAGCAGGTGGCCCAGCTTGAGGATGCGGAAGACGCGCAGCAGCCGCAGCACGCGCACCACCAGCAGCGTCTGCGACCCGGGAAACACCACGCTCAGGAACGATGGCAGCAGCGCCATCAGGTCCACGATGCCGAAGAAGCTGCGCGCGTAGTCCAGGGGCCTGCGCACCGCGGCGAGCCGCAGCACGTACTCCACCGCGAAGAGCCCGGTGAAGACCCACTCGGCGGTGTGGAGCAACGCGCCGTGGCGCGCGCGCACCTGCGTGACGCTCTCCAGCATCACGGCGACCACGCTGAACACGATGGCCCACAGGAGGGCCACGTCGAAGGCCTTCCCCGCTGGGGTGTCGGCTTCGAAGATGATGGTGTGGAGCCGGGCGCGGAGGCCGCCCACGGGGCTCTGTTCGGAGGGCCTGTTCACGGCCGGGCAGCTTAGGCGCAATCAGGGACAGGGCTCGCGCCGCGATGTCCGGAACCGGCTTTTCCCCTGGACCGGCGCCTTCGTTGCCTCCACCGGATCCAGAAGCCACCGTATCCAGCTTCCAATCCGTGGAGCGAGCAAGGCGCTGGCTTTCTGACGCGGGGCAGGAAGGCCTGGGGCCTGGGGAGGGGC
>NZ_RAWB01000541.1 GCF_003612055.1 Corallococcus llansteffanensis | reverse complement strand
CGCCCGAGCCCCAGGCCGTCCCCCCGCCGCTACGCCAGCGCGTCCCCGAGCCGCGTCGCGTCCCGGATGCAGTCGTTGACGCCCACGCCCCGGTACGCGTTGCCGGTGAGGTGCAGGCCGGGCCAGCGCTTCAGGCCCGCGTCCAGGGAGGCCAGGCGCTCCAGGTGGCCCACGGTGTACTGCGGGATGCCGCGCGGCCAGCGGACCACCTGCGTCAGCTCCGGCGTCGCGCTGAGCCCCGTCATCGCCTTGAGCTCCTCGCGCGCCAGCGCCACCAGCGCGTCCTCGTCCCGCGCGACGACGTCCGGCCGCCTCGCGCCGCCCATCAGGCAGGTGAGCAGCCCCCGCCCGCCCTCCGCACGGAAGGGGAACGTGGTGGAGACGTGGATGGTGCCCAGCACCGCCTTGCCCTCCACCGCCGGCACCAGGAACCCGAACCCGTCCGGCTTCGGCGTCGCCCCCGGCGCGAAGCCCAGGTGCACCACGGCGATGGGCGCGTACGGGATGCCCTCCAGCTTCGCCGCCAGGGGCTCGTCCAGCGGGCGCAGCAGCCCCGCCGCCACGTGCGAGGGCACCGCCAGCACCACCTGGGACGCGAGCAGCTCCACCGGCCGCCCGTGCTCGCGCACCCGCACCTTCCAACCGGAGGGCTGGGGCACAAGCCCCTCCACCTTCGCGTCGGTGTGCACCGCGTCCCCCAGCGCCGCCGCCAGCGCGTCCACCAGCACGCCCAGGCCGCCGTCGAACGTGCTCAAGAGCCCCGTGAGCTTCGACTTCGGGCCCCCGTCCGAAGCGGTGGCCTTGCGCGCCGCGCGCTGCGAACGGATGGCGCCCAGGATGAGGCTGCGGTGCTCACGCTCGAACTTCACGAGCTGCGGGAAGGTGGCCTCCGCGCTGAGCTTCTCCGGGTCGCCCGCGTAGATGCCCGTCTGCACCGCGTCCAGCAGCACCGTGGTCGCTTCCGGACCCAGGTGGCGCCGTCCCAGCTGCGCCAGCGACTCGTCCACCCCCTCAGGACCGCGGGCGCTGAACAATTCGCCCAGCACGCGAAGCCGCGCGGAAAAGGAAAGGATGTCCGACGTCAGGAACCCAGGAGGTGACGACGGCACCGCCCGAAGTGCACCGCGAGTGAAGATGTAGCGGTTTTTTGCCGCCACATCCGCCGGACGGATGCGCGCCTCCACGCCCAGCGCCGCCGCCAGCTCCCGCGTCGCGGGCTCCCGGTCCAGGAAGCTGTTGGGCCCCGACTCCAGGAGGTAGCCCTCTTGGGCAAGAGTCTGCACATTTCCACCCACGCGCGCGGTCGCCTCCAAAACCACCGCCTCCGTGCCCCGGGTACGTAACCGGTGAGCCAGGACCAGTCCTGAAATCCCGCCGCCGATGACCGCGACCGTCATGTCGTTCTCTCCGTGCGGTGTCCTGGGGTGAGCACCCCTGGGGCGCCTTAGTGCGAACGGGGCCGCTTTGCCAAGGAGCGGCGGACAGCGCGTTAATACAAGCATGCGCTACGTGATCACGGGTGCCAGCCGCGGCATCGGTTTCGAGTTCGTGCAGCAGTTGCTGCGACGCGGAGAGACGGTGGACGCCGGGGTGCGTGCCCCGGAGCTGGCGCGTCGGCTGGAGCCGCTGCTGCATGAATCCGGCAATCGCCTGCGGATCCACGCGCTCGACGTCACCCGGGCGGACAGCGTCCAGGCCTTCGCGGCGAACGTCTGCCGCGAGCCGGTGGACGTGCTCATCAACAACGCGGGCGTGCAGGGCCAGTGGGTGGGGCTTCACGAGCTGGACTACGAGGACCTGGAGCGCACGTTCGCGGTGAACGCGCTCGGGCCCCTGCGCATCACCTCCGCGCTGCTGCCCGCGCTCCGGCACGGCCTGGGCCGCAAGGTGGCGCACGTCACCTCGCGCATGGGGTCGCTCTCCAGCAACACGGAAGGGGGCGCGTACGCCTACCGCATGTCCAAGGCCGCGCTGAACATGGGCGTGCGTTCCATGGCCAACGACCTGCGCCGCGACGGGCTGGCGTGCGTGCTGCTGCACCCCGGTTGGGTGCAGACGGACATGGGCGGCGTGGATGCGCCGCTGCCTCCCTGCACCTCGGTGAGCGGGATGCTGCGGGTCATCGACGGCCTCTCGCTGGAGCACTCCGGCCGCTTCTTCGACTACGAGGGCACGGAGGTGCCCTGGTAGTCCGTTCGTCCCGGCGCGGTGTCCAGGGGTGAACGCGCCCCCGAGCACGGGGGCAGGCAGGCAGCCCTCCGGTGCGAGGCCCGCCCTGGCGCCCGTCCGCATTCGTCCCCATCTCGTCGCAGGACGTGGGCGACGGTCGAGGCGGCGCAGGGGGACGGAATGGGGCGGCGGTATCTGCCGGTGGCGTGGGTGGCGGCGTGTCTGGTGGCGTGCAGTCCCGGAGCTTCCGCGCCGTCGAAGGACCCGGGGATCGTGACGCCGCCGGGCGAAGAGACCCCGCCGGTGACGTCTCCGCCCGACGAGACTCCTGACACCTCGCCGCCCCCGGTAGAGCCGCCTCCGCCCGACGAGGAGACGCCCGACGAGGAGCCGCCGCCCGAGGAGGAGGTGCCCCCGGTGCTGACGGCCTGCGCGCCGGAGCCCGCTTCCGACGCGGCCGTGTCCGAAGCCGAACGCAAGGCCCGGCACGCCTATGCGTGCACCGGCATCGCGCTGGAGGGCACGCTGGTGTCCGTCGCGGGCGCCCCGGTCGCGAACACCGTGGTGCGCGTGGGGGACGCCGAGGCGCGCACCGGCGCGGACGGCCGCTTCCGCTTCCCCGCGCTGCCCCGGCACAACAAGCTGCTCCAGGTGGAGGCGGAGGGCTTCCGTCCGGCGGTGGTGGCGGTGGAGCTGCGCCGCGGCCTGTCCGAGACGCGCGTGACGCTGCCCCCGGTGCGGCTGTCCCCGAAGGACGGCGTGCGGATGCTCTTCGGCGGCGACGTGTCGCTGGGCCGGCGCTTCCTGGATCCGGACGACACCACGCCCCGCAACCAGATGCCCCCGGACGACCCCGCGGCGCTCATCCGCGTGTCGGATCCGCTGCCGGGCACGAAGGCCGTGTTCACGCACGTGCGGCCCTACTTCCAGGCGGCGGACTTCCGCGCCGTGAACCTGGAGACGCCGGTGACGGACTCACCCACCACGCCCCACGACGAAAAGGCCTATGCGTTCTTCACGCTGCCCGGCTCCCTGCCCGCGCTGCCGTGGCTGGGCGTGGACTACGTGAGCCTGGGCAACAACCACGTCTACGACTACCTGGCGCCCGGGCTGAACGACACGCTCGCGCACGTGGCCGCGACGGGCATGGCCTTCAGCGGCGCGGGCCGCGACGAGGTGGAGGCCTTCGTCCCCGCGCGCGTGTCCCTGGCGGGCTCCAGCTACAGCCTGGTGTCCATGTGCTCCATCACCGGCAGCGCGCATGATCAGCAGTACGTCGCGGGCCCGAACCAGGGCGGCGCGGCGGACGCGCGGGACCTGGCGCGGGCGTCGGCGTTGCTCGGCGCGGAGCGCGCCCAGGGCCGGGTGCCGGTGGCGGTGCTGCACACGGGCGTCGAGTACAGCGTGCGGCCCTCCACCCCCACCGCGCAGCGGATGCGCGACCTCATCGACGCGGGCGCGGGGCTCGTCATCGCGCACCACCCGCACATCCCGCAGGGCTTCGCGCGCCACCAGGGCGTGCTGATGGCGCAGTCGCTGGGCAACCTCGCCTTCGACCAGGACCGCCTGGAGACGATGGTGGGCCTGCTGGCGGAGGTGGAGGCGACGGGCGCGCGCGTGGACCGCGCGCGCGCCGTGCCGGTGTACATCGAGGACTACCGCCCCCGGCCCATCGCGGGCGAGCTGGCGGAAGGCTTCCTGCGCAACCTGGCGGAGCTGTCCCGCGAGGGCGGCGTGGAGCTGGTGCCCCAGCCCTCCTGGGGCGAGGTGCTGCCCGCGGGCGCGCACGCGGCGGTGAGCGAGCGCACCGTGGACGTGCCGGTGACGGTGGACGCCAACGGCCGCGCCACGGTGGACCTGCGCGCCTTGCGCCACGAGGGCGAATCCGTCGCGGTGGCGAAGCTCACCGGCGCGGACGGGCTCACCGGCGTGAAGCTCAAGGCCGGGCGCGACGTGCTCCTGCACGGTGACTTCGAGGACCACGACGTGGATGACGACGTCAACGAGGCGCCGCGCTGGGGCCTGGAGTACGGCGCGGGCTTCGTGTGCCAGGACGGCCCGCACCGGGGCGCCGCGGCCCTCTGCCAGCGCAAGGGCGCCGTGCCGCTGGTCAACCGCTTCCGGCCGCCGGGCTTCGCGGAGGGGCCGCCCCACCGCGACCTCACGGCGGTGGCGTGGCTCAAGGGGCAGGGCGGCGGCGCCTTCTCCGTGGGCGTGCAGTACCTGCCCGTGGAGTCCTACACCCTCTTCGGGGAGCAGACGCTGCTGCGCCAGGACGGCGGCACCTACGACTGGAAGCAGGTGTCAGAAGACCTGCGCTTCCCGGCGGATCCGCCCCGCCCGGACCTCTGGAACGCGCCCTGGGCCCTCAACCTCACCCTCCACACCGCATCCCCGAAGACGGGGCAGGGCGTGACGGTGGTGGATGACCTGGCGCTGGTGGCCTGGGAGCGTCAGGCGGCGAGCGCCACGCTCACGCTGGAGACGCCGCACGCGCGGGACTTCGTGCGGGTGGAGGCGCCCGAGGGCACGTACACGCTGCGCGTCACCTTCCGCGAGCACCGCGTGCCCTGAGGCCGCGCCCTTCAGGGGAACAGCAGCTGCGTCTTCCAGCCGTCGCCCTCGCGCAGGTACAGGTTGCGCTCGTGCAGGCGGCTGGGGCGGCCGTGCCAGAACTCGATGCGATCCGGCACCACGCGGAAGCCGCTCCAGTGCGGGGGCCGCTCCACGGGCCGGCCCTGGAACCGGGCCTCCACCTCCGCCACGCGCGCGTCCAGCAGCTCGCGCGTCGGCAGCTCCTCGCTCTGGAGGCTGGCCCACGCGCCAATCTGGCTGCCGCGCGCCCGGCTCTGGAAGTACGCGTCCGCCTCCGCGTCCGACACCTGCTCCACCCGGCCTTCGATGCGCACCTGCTGCTCCAGGGGCGCCCAGTGGAAGCACAGCGCCGCGAAGGGATGCGCGGTGAGCTGGCGCCCCTTGCGGCTGTGGTGGTTCGTGAAGAAGACGAAGCCCCGCGCATCGAAGTCCTTGAGCAGCACCACGCGGGCGCTCGGGCGGCCCGCGTCGTCCACCGTCGCCACCACCATGGCGTTGGGGTCCACGGGGATGACCTGTTTTGCCTGGGCGAAGACGTCGGCGAAGCGCTGGATGGGGTCGGGCGGGATCATCACGCGCCGCACCATAGGAAACCCCGCCCCCGTGCGCACGTTCGCGGTTGACTCCCCGTCTGGACTCGCAATGGTGCGTTCATGAAGATTCTCTTCATCGCCTCGGAGGTCACCCCCTTCTCGAAGACGGGGGGACTGGGCGACGTCGCGGGGGCCCTGCCCACGGCGCTCGCCGCGCTGGGGCACGACGTGAAGATCGTCACGCCCCGCTACCAGGACGTGCGCAACACCGGACACCTGGAGCCCACCGGACAGTCCCTGGTGCTGCGCTTCCCCTTCGGGGAGACGGGCGGCCCCGTCCTGTCCGCGCGCCTCTCCGAACGGCTGGAGGTGTGGTTCCTGGAGAACGAGGCCTTCTTCGGAGGCCGCAAGGGGCTCTACGGCGACGCGGGCGGTGAGTTCGCGGACAACCCCCGCCGCTTCGCCTACCTGTGCATCGGCGCGCTCCAGGCCGCGCAGCGGCTGCGCTTCTTCCCGGACATCATCCACCTGCACGACTGGCAGACGGGGCTGGTGCCGGTGGCGCTGCGCCGGGGCTTCCAGGGCACGCCGCTTGGGCGCGCGAAGTGTGTCTTCACCATCCACAACCTCGCGTACCAGGGGCAGTTCCCCAAGGGGACGATGGGCGACCTGGGGCTGCCCTGGGACCTCTTCACGCCGGAGGGTGTGGAGTTCTACGACCAGGTGAACTTCCTCAAGTCGGGGCTCGTCTTCTCCGAGGCGCTCACCACCGTGTCGCCCACGTACGCGCGCGAAGTCCAGACGGCGGAGCAGGGCTACGGGCTGGACGGCCTGCTGCGCCGCCGCTCGCACGCGCTCACCGGCATCCTCAACGGCATCGACGCGCACGAGTGGAACCCCCGGACGGACGCGTACCTGCCGGAGCGCTACGGCCCGGAGGACCTGGCCGGCAAGGCGGTCTGCAAGCGCGCCCTGCTGGAGCGCTTCGGGCTGCCCCCGGACGACGGCGCGCCGGTGTTCGGCATCGTCAGCCGGCTGGCGTGGCAGAAGGGCGTGGACCTGCTGCTGGAGACGATGCCCGCGGCGCTCCAGGCGGACCTGCGCTTCGTCGCGGTGGGCAACGGCGACCCCGGCCTGGAGGAGGGCCTGCGCGCGCTCCAGGCCCGCTTCCCCAAGCAGGTGGGGGTGCACATCGGGTTCGACCCGGCGCTGTCCCACCTGGTGGAGGCGGGGTCGGACTTCTTCCTGATGCCCAGCCGCTACGAGCCCTGCGGCCTGAACCAGATGTATTCGCTGCGCTACGGCACGGTGCCCATCGTCCGGGCCACGGGCGGGCTGGTGGACACGGTGGAGGGGGGCCTGGACGGCAACGGGCTGCTCTTCGAGTCCTTCCACCGCTCCGCGCTCCTGGCCGCCATCCGCCGGGCGATGTCCCTGTACGCGGATCCGGTGCGCCTGGGCGACTTCCGGG
>NZ_RAWB01000540.1 GCF_003612055.1 Corallococcus llansteffanensis | reverse complement strand
CGCCCCCGCCCCCGCTCGCGGGAGCAGGTACACGCCTAGACCTGTGTCGGGCGTGAGGCGTTCCCGACGCTGGCGCGTACCTTGAGCCGCCCCTCGCGCATCTCGGTAGCGCGAACGGGAGAGGCGGTTTGTCGACGAATGACCCGCTCGGCCACGGCGAGGTTGATGACCCAGCCGGCGCCCAACAGCAGCGCTCTGGCGAGCTCGCCCGGCGTGCCGACGATGAGGAACCAGGGCACGGAGACCAGCACCTGCGTGCCCGCGCCCAGGCCGATGGCGTAGCCTCGAATCATCCAGGCCCGGTGGCCGCCGACGTCCCGCCGCAGGATCGCGGCCAGCCCCAGGACGAGGGACAGGACCATCGCCGAGCCGAACAGGAGCCGCAGGCCGTCGAGGAGCTCACCGTCTCCTTCGGCGCGGGGATAGAACAGCGTCATCCACAAGCCCGAGAGCCCGGCCACGAGGCCGCACGCGACCAGGGGCCGCCCGGCGACGCGGTGCCAGCCGGGCCGCCGGCGGCGAAAGTCCGGGGCGAACTGGAAGGCGCCCAGGGCGCAATACACGCTGGCGCTGAGGACGTGCAGCAGCACCGGTAGGGGCGATGCGAAGAACCGCGCGTTGCGCGGCGTGAGCTCGGCGCCGCCCGCCAGCTCTGCCAGACGGGCGGCGCCGGCCAGGATGGGCACGAGCGAGAGCGCGACCAGCGCAGCGGGCACGAGCCGCTCGGCCTTGGTGGTGGAGGTCATGGAGGCTCTTCTCCTGTCGGTGTCGGAACGATGGGCAACGCGCGTGACGACGGCGACGCCTCGTCACATGCGAACAAATAGCCCTCCGCGACCACCGACGGAATTGACTGAGTTCCTTCTCCTGATATGCGAAAATGCATGGACTGGCGGGCGGTCAATTTCGACTGGAATCGGGCGCGGGCCTTTCTGGTCACCGCGGAAGAGGGCTCGCTCACGGCGGCGGCACGTGCGCTCGGCATGGCGCAGCCGACACTCGGGCGTCAGGTGAGCGCGCTCGAGGACGAGCTGGGCGTGGTGCTGTTCGAGCGCGTGGGGCGGAGCCTCGCGCTGACGCCGAGCGGGCGCGAGCTGCTCGACCACGTTCGAGCCATGGGCGACGCCGCAGGGCGTGTCTCGCTTGCGGCCGGCGGACAGTCGCAGAGCGTCACCGGGCTGGTCCGCATCACGGCCAACGAGATCTACTCGGCCTTCCTGCTGCCGCCCCTCGTGGAGAAGCTTCGGCGCGAGGCGCCGGGCATCGACATTGAGCTCATCGCAACCAACACCGCGGTCGATCTGCGCCGGCGGGAGGCGGATATCGCGCTCCGGAACTTCCGCCCCACCCAGCCCGACCTCATCGCCACCAAGGTCAGGGACGACCCGATGCGGCTGTATGCGGCGACCCGCTACCTTGCGCGCATCGGCAACCCACGTACGCCGAAGGCACTGAGCCGCGCCGACTTCATCGGGATTGGCGGGACCGACGCCATGCTCAATGGGCTGAACGGGCTGGGCTTGAGCCTGACGCGACGGAACTTCCCGGTGCTGACAGGAAACCACCTCGTGCTCTGGGAGATGGTCAAGCAGGGCATCGGCGTGGGCGTCGCTCCCGAGCGCGTCGGAGACGCCGAGCCGCTGGTCCGGCGGGCCCTCCCCAGCCTCGCCCCGCTGTCCCTTCCCATCTGGCTGACGACCCACCGCGAGCTGAACACCAGCAAGCGAATCCGGCTGGTGTTCGACCTGCTCGCGACCGAACTCGGGAGGTGAGTGACGGAGCGCTCATCCCAGCGCAACCGTTGCTGGCGACCTTGAGGTCCAGCTCACTCCTCCTGGAGGATGAGCAGGCCCCGTTTCGTGTCCACCCCGTAGATGAACCCGTCCCCGGGCACGCGGATGCCAATGGCGTTCGAGAAGAACTCGGAGCCCGTCCGGGGCGGCGGCAAGCTCTGGATTCTCGAACGGCTTCACGTCGTGCAGCGGCCCGCCCCGGAGCCCTGGGGCGGGCCGCTGCCTTCATAGAAAGACGACTGTGGCCTCAGCGTAAATGTGATTAGTCGAGGCCGCCGCGGTCTCTGCAGAACACGACACAGACGTCCTTTGGGGCGTCGCAGTCCTCACCATTGCCACACCTGTACAGCATTTCAAACGGGTCAGTCTGAGCAGCCTGAGCGGTCGACTTCATGGCCGCGTCCGACGGCACATGCTGCTGCACGCACTCAGCGGCGGAAGCGATGCAAGTGGTGTCGTCAGAAGCCACCTCTCCATTGGGCATGCCGCCGCACCCTGCCAGCAGTCCTACAGCCATCAGCCCGGCAATGATTGTCACGCGCAAGTGTTTCTCCTGGTTGTGCAGCGTTGCGAGAATAACGCGGAAGTCCAATTCGAGGGAGTCGGCATCCTGGGACGGTGGCCGATTCATGTCCGTGCCGGTGGCGCCATGAACCCCTGCACCTCGTGCCCAGGCAGCGCGTCCTGGTGAGCGATGGCGCCGGCCGGCCTCGACCCTCCGCTGTGCTCCTGCTAAGCCAATAGGCGCGGTTGCCACTGCGCAGGGCCTTCTCCAGGAACTCCTCGAAGGACGAGGCGATGCGCGGCGCCTCCTCGGGGTACGTCTGACGGGGGAGCAGTACGAGCCTGTTGGCTACAAGCCCAAGCGTGCTGCTGCATAGCACGCTGCCAGAAGGGCTCTCGGGAAGGGAGGAAGACAGATTGCGGCGCTGCTCGGGCCCCGAGCGCCTGATTCGAGAAACCACGAACCGCCCCGTCCGGGCGACTGCGCGAGTGGACTGGAGCTTCCAAGCTCGTGGCCCAGATGGCAGCGCCCGGCCGGTTCGGACCCCAACATGGAAGTCCACTCGCGAGCGGGAGTCGTCAGCGGGAGTCGTCAGCGGAGCCGTCCCCGGTCAGGCGCCCCTGACGAGCGGTCTGATGCGCTGACACGTCATCCGGCTTCGCTGACATGTCAGCGGGCGTGTCTAAGGCCTCGAGCCCCTTCTCCGTCACCCCGCCTCTCCACTGACACGTGGGCTCCAAGGGGGTGGCCTGCCGTTTGCTGTGAGACAGCTGCGGAGCACTCCGGCGAGACAGTCCTCGCAGTCGTGGGTCCCTGAGTCGAAACCCTTTCAGATACCAGCCCTTGATGTGAGGAATTGATGATGATGCTCGCTTCCATTGCGACCGTCCTGCTGGCCAATGCGCTCGGCCAGGCCCCCACCAGCACCATGGCCGCCCCGGCGCCCTTCCCCTATTGCGGTATGGAGATCCAGCTCAAGTCGTGGAAGGGGGACTACCTGAACCGTTCCGACGCGGCCATTCCCATCACCGCGGCGGCCACCGGCGCCGCCGGCAACAAGTGGACCGCCGAGTGCACCACGGACGGCAAGGTGAAGCTGAAGTCGACGAAGGGGGACTACCTGAACCGTACCGACCTGGCCCAGGGCGCCACCGTCGCCACGGCGGCCACTGGCACCGGCACCGTGTGGACGCCTGCATTCACCACCGCCGGCAAGCTCGTGCTGCGCTCGTCGATGGGGGACAGCCTGCACCGGCCGGACAGCCCCCCGGCCGTCACCAGCTGGGGCACCGGCATTGGCGATGAGTGGACCCTCGAGCCTCAGCCGCCCGCGAATGCGTGCTACCTGTGGAAGGGGCGTGGAGGTGCTCCCCAGGAGAGCTACATGGCGGCCCATGCGAGCTGCCGTCCCTGGAATAGCAGCTCCGGGTGGAGCTTCTTCAAGAAGAACAATGGGGTGGACTACTATCGCGGAACCTTCAAGGAAGCCGGGGCCACCCCCTCCATTTGGGCGGTCTACGCCGACTTCGGCTCAGCGGCTGTCACCTCGAAGGCGGACTACGATTCCTTCGTCGCCAATACCAAGCTGTCCGGCTCCTGCGGCGAGTGCCTGCACTGAGTCGTCCTGCGCGGGCCGGTGTCTGTGCGGGCCGGCCCGCTCGCTCATCACCTCGTACAGCACCGTCCCCTCCGGCTGCCTGCGCCGGTACGCCCACCCACGCTCCTCCACCTGCCCCTCCCCCGCTCCACCTCGGCGGGGAACTCAGGCCGCTCGCGCGTCCGAGCAGATTGACCCTGTTGGGCCGCATGTGCACCCCGTGTGACCCTCCAGCGGGGAATTGAACGGGACGAGACGGGGCGAGACGGAACGGAGCGGAGGAACGATCCACTGTGAGCTCAAGGCGTTGGCCGGTAACAGCGCGTCCCGCTTGGGGTTTGCTGTCGCCTTGTCCGCGGGTTCGATTCCCTCCGCCTCCCTTGCCGGAGTTTGCGGGCCGCCCTCCCCTACCCGACCGCCGCGTGTGACACGGGCGCATCCAGGGCTGGCAGGTAGAGCGACTCCACGTAGCGCTGCGCCATCCGCTCCGGCGCATGGTGGGCCACCACGTACTCGCGGGCGGCACTCGCCATCCGCTCACGCCAGCCGGGCGCCGACAGCAGCCCCGCGAGCGCCGAAGCCAGCGTGTTCGCGTCGCCCTGAGGCACCACCAGCCCGCGCCCCGTGCCCAGCAC
Organism: Corallococcus llansteffanensis; assembly: GCF_003612055.1. GTDB lineage: Bacteria > Myxococcota > Myxococcia > Myxococcales > Myxococcaceae > Corallococcus > Corallococcus llansteffanensis. The sequence goes on along the minus strand of NZ_RAWB01000540.1, from coordinate 2,258 downwards.
GTGCGGCAGCTCGCCCACGCCCGAAGCGATCAGCGGTCGTCCCGCCGCCATCGCCTCCAGCGCGACCAGGGGCATGCCCTCCCGCAGCGACGGCATCACCACCGCGTCCGCCGCCGCGTACACGTCCCGCACGTCCGAACGGAACCCCAGGAAGTGCACCGGCAGCCCCTGAGCCTGGGCCTCCAGCGACTCCCGCAGCGGACCGTCTCCCACGAGCAACAGCGTGGGCACCGTGGCACCGGACGTCCGCGCCAGGATTCGCAGGGCCTCCAGGAGCACCTGGGGCCCCTTCTCCACCGACAGGCGCCCGACCAGCGCAATCACAGACACATCGGGCGCAAGCCCCAGCGCCTCGCGGGCCTGGAGGCGCTCTGCTTCCGTGCAGGCCTTCGCGAGCGGCAGCGCGTTGGGGATGTACACCACCGGCGAGCGGTGCACGTACCGGCGCAGGCGCGAGGCCAGCTCCCGGGACACCGCCGCCACCGCGCTCGTGCAATTGCCCAGCACGCGCGCCAATCCCTCATAGGCAATCAACGCGGGCGTGGCACCGGTGTCCCCGTGGTACGTCGCCACCAGGGGCACTCCGGCCAGCGCGCTCGCGGCGGCGCCCAGCGTGAGTGATTTGTAGTCATGCGCGTGAATGACACCCACGCCCCGGCGGCGCACCTCCGAGGCAAGCGTGGCCACGGCCATCGCGCTGAAGCGGCCGGGCACCTCCAGCGTCAGAGCGTCCAGCCCCTGCTCACGCGCGGCGCCCGAGAGGACGTCCGCGCGTCCGGGAGACACCAGGCTGCACACCTGCGCGCTCCACGGGGACGGTGTCGCTCCGGCCAGCGACAGCAACGCCCGCTCGGCGCCATACAGGCCGCACGTACTGCGCACGTGGAGGATGGTGGAAGGTGTCACCCTGAGACGTGTCGCGCTCACGCCTGGGCGCGAGCCGCGGCCCCCCGGTAGAGCTGTGCGTACGTGTCCACCATGGTGGAGAGCGAGTAGCGCTGCGCCTCGCGCTTCGCGGCCTCGCCCAGGCGCGCACGCAGGTCCGCGTCGTGGGACAGCCGCTTCACCGCGCCCGCGAGCGCGTCCACGTCACCCGACGGCACGAGCAGCGCCGTCTGGCCATCCCGGTGCACCTCCTGGATGGCGGGGATGGCGTGCGACACCGTGGGGAGCCCCACCGCCATCGCCTCCAGCAGCGACAGCGAGCGGCCCTCGCGACGGGAGGGCTGCACGTAGACGTCAAAGGCAGGCAAGAGCTTGCTGGCCTCCAGCAGCGCCCCCGTGAAGTGCACCCGACCGGCGAGCGGAGACGCGGCGGCGCGAGCGCGCAGCGAGGCCTCCATCGGGCCGGGGCCAATCATCACCAGGTGCGTGTCCGGCGCGTCCGCGAAGTGGCGCAGGAACGCGTCCACGAGCAGGTCCGGGCCCTTCTCCTCGGACAGGCGGCCCAGGTAGCCCACCACGGTGGCGTCCTGCGGCAGCCCCAGGCGCTCGCGCGCGTCGCGGCGGGCCTCCGCGCCCGTGGACACGGTGAGCGGCACGCCGTTCTCGATGGTGACCACGTTGGAGAGCAGCTTCGGGCTCCAGCGCTCCAGGCTGGCGCGGACTTCACTGCCGCACGCCACCAGCGACTGGGTGAAGACCGCGGCGGCCATGGCCGCGGGGCGCAGCTTGCCATGCGGCTCCACCGTCTGATGGAAGGTGCCCAGGACGGGCGTGCGCGGACGCAGCGTCCTCGTGGCGACGGCGTTGAGCCAGGGCCCCACGTCATGGCCATGCACCACGTCGGCGCCGAAGGCGTCCACCTCCTGGGCCAACCGGCGGATGGCCGTGGGCGTCATGCCCGCCAGCCCGCCCAGCCACACGGTGGGGATGTTGGCGCGCTGGAGCAGTTCGCGCACCGGGCCGTCCGGCCCCAGCGCGAGCACCACGGAATCGATGCCACGAGAGCGGCCGTGGTCGGACAGCCGGACCACCAGCTGTTCCAGTCCGCCCATCTCCAGGCCGTACATCACGTGTGCCACGCGGACGGGCTTCGCCGCCTTCGGGTGCAGTTCATTCTTCATGCGCGCCGCCAAGCTAGGCACGCGCCCGGAGCCCACAACCCCCAGGGGGGCCTCCGTGTCCTGGCAGGTGTCGGCCAGTGGAAACCGCCGCCTGTAACCCGGACGAGCGGCCCGCCGTATGGAGGAGCACCGTGGCGCACACCGCGCCCTTCCCCTTCCTGCCCCGCGCCGCTCCTGGAGCCTGTCATGGCT
>NZ_RAWB01000053.1 GCF_003612055.1 Corallococcus llansteffanensis | reverse complement strand
CTCCAGCGTCGTGGCCCACGCGGTGACCGCCGCCGTCGCCGTGAGCGCGCCTTTCCGGAGCGCCGCGGTGCCCGTGCAGGTCGCGGCCACCCCCGCGATGCCGGTGGCCAACCACCTGCGCCCCACCGACGACGCCCTGTTCGTGGCGGGCGCCGGGTTCGCCCCGTCCGCCAACTCCTTCGTGGAGGGCGAACACCGTGTCATCATCCACACCATCGAAGGCCAGGTGAAGCGCGGCACCATCCGCGACGCGGACCTGCTCGAGGACGTCATCTCCCTGGAGCAGCAGAGCGGCTTCGCCCCCGAGCGCATCCCCGGCAAGCGCGTGAAGGCCATCTTCTTCATGCTCGCCGCGGGCGCGCGTCAGCCGCAGGCGGAGGGCTCGAAGATTCGCGTCACCTTCAACGACGGCCGCCAGGTCGCCGGCTTCTCCCAGGACTTCAAGGGCCACACCCCGGGCTTCTTCGTCGTCCCCGCCGACACGCGCACCAACACCGCGCGCATCTTCATCTACCGCTCCAGCGTGCAGGCCGTCGCCGAGGGCTGACGCCTCCGTCGGCCGGACACGCCCGCGCACAAAAAAGAGGGGCCTCGTCACCGAGGCCCCTCTCTTCATTTCAGCGCACCGACGCGGGCGCCGGTGCGCTGAAGCGGATTACTTCGCGTCCTTCGCCGCGGGCGCCGCCGCCGCGTCCTTCTTGGGGGTCAGCTCGAGCGCGAGCACGATGGAGATGTCCTCGCCCACCGCCACGCCGCCGGCCTCCAGCGCCTTGTTCCAGCCCAGGCCGAACTCCTTGCGGTTGATCTTCGTGGTCGCCTCGACGCCACGGCGCATGCCGCCGAACGCGTCCTTGATCTCCGCCGTCGGGCCCACCACGTCCAGCACCACGGGCTTGGTCACGCCGTGCAGGGTCAGGTCGCCCGTGACCTTCAGCTTGTCCTTGCCGGCCTTCGCGACCTTCGTCGACTTGAAGGTGATGGTCGGGTACTTCGCCGTGTCGAAGAAGTCAGGGCTCTTCAGGTGCTCGTCGCGCTTGGGCTCCGCGGTGTTGACGGACGCCGCGTCCAGGACGGCCTCGACGGTGGACTTGGTCACGTCCTTGTCGTCGATGTTGACCGTGCCGGACTGCACCTTGAAGTTGCCCTTCACGTTGGACACCATCATGTGCCTCACGGAGAAGTCGGCGGAGGAGTGCGCCCCGTCGATGTCATACGCCGCCGCGAAGGCGAACGAGGGGGCGGCAACGGCAATCAGGGTGATGGCGGACTTCAGGGACATCTTCATGGTGTGGACTCCTGGGACTGCGAACTGCGAGGTTCAGGCGCGCAGCGCGAAGCTGCGCATGGACAAGGTTCCGTGATGGAAGCCCTCGAACACCGGGGTGAGACGGTCCTCGGGGAGGGCAGCTCCGAGGACGAAGTAGATGGGCAACCAGTGCTCGTCAGAAGGATGCGCGAGCCGCGCATTCGGTGCATCCCTCCACGACTGAAGCCCCACGTAGTCACGTGCCGCAAGTTTTCCGGCGACCCAGGAATCGAACCCGGCGGCCCATGCCTCCACGGACGCCGCCTTGGAACTGAAATTCACGCGGCGCAGGTTGTGCGTCACCCCACCGCTGCCCATCAGTAGCACGCCGTCCGCGCGCAGCGGGCGCAAAGCCTCGCCCATCTTCGCCACCACCGCGGGCGTCGCCCCGGCCGGCAGCGCCACCTGGATGACCGGCACGCGCGCCTCCGGGAAGGCATGCATCAACGGCACCCACACGCCATGATCCAGGCCGCGCCCCGCGTCCCCCACCGCGGGGATGCCCGCCGCCGTCAGCCGCGACACCACGTCCCGGGACACGTCTGGCGCGCCAGGCGCCGGGTAGCGCAGCCGGTACATCGCTTCCGGGAAGCCGTAGAAGTCATAGACGAGCGGCGGCGCGGCGGTCGCGGTGACATGCACGCGCGCGTCCGTCTCCCAGTGCGCCGACACCACCACCAGCGCCTTCACCGGCCCCGCGCCGTCACCGAAGCGCTTGAGCGCCTGGGGGTACTCATCCGCGTCCAGCGCCGTCATCGGCGAGCCGTGCGACACGAAGAGCGCGGGGGCCACCTGCCGGGCGACCGTGGGCCCGGGGCCCATCACTCCCGCCACCCCGGCGGCCGCCACGCCCTGCAGCACCTCGCGTCTGTCCACCCCGTTCGCCATCGTGGGCGACTTCTACTGCAACCCCAGGACCAACGCATCCAATACGCCAACCCCCTGGAATCATGGAGGAAGCGATTCCGCTCCTGCGAAATTACTCTCAGAATGATAGAGTACCCCCTCAGTCTGAAACGTTCTGGGAGTCACCGTGGCGGGGTTGGAAGACCTGGATTTGAGGGAGCTGCTGGCGTTCGAGCCGAAGGGCGGCGTCATCCACTTCGCCGGGCAGCGGGCGCTGCTGATGGATCCGGTGGCGCTGGGGCTGCTGCGCGTGGAGCTCATCGGGGTGATGGGGATGACGGCGGCGCGCGGCATCTTCACGCGGCTGGGCTACGCACACGGCTGGCGCACGGCGGAGGCGATGCGGACGGCGGTGCCGTGGACAGACGAGTCCCACTGGCGCCGCGCGGGCGGACGGCTGCACACGCTGATGGGGCAGGTGCGCGTGGAGCGCATCGAGCGGACGGCTCAGGACGGACCGGAGCCCTTCGCCGAGGCGCAGTGGCGCGACTCCTATGAAGCGGAGCAGCACCTGTTGCACCTGGGGCAGGCGGATCAACCGGTGTGCTGGAGCCTCACCGGCTTCGCGTCCGGGTACATGAGCTACTGCAACGGCAAGCCCATCTATTGCGCGGAGCAGAAGTGCGTGGGCAAGGGCGACGCCACGTGCCACATCGTGGGCCGCCCCGCCGAGGAGTGGAGCACCGAGTGCGCGGAGGTGCTGCGCCTCTACGAAACGCAGTGCATGGAGGGCGTGCTCGGACAGGTGACGGAGGCCCTGCGGCAGGCGGAGCGCAAGCTGCGCGCGAAGCGGCAGTCGCTGGCGCGGGTGTCCGGCGTGGCGGAGGACCCGTCCGGCATGGTGGCCCGCGCGGAGGCCATGCAGCGCGTGCTCAACCTGGCCCGGCGCTCCGCGAAGGTGGACACCACCATCCTCGTCACCGGCGAGAGCGGCGTGGGCAAGGAGCGCATCGCCCGGCTCATCCACGACGAGTCCGGCCGCGCCCACAAAGCCTTCATCGCCGTCAACTGCGCCGCCGTGACGGAGAGCCTGCTGGAGAGCGAGCTGTTCGGCCACGCGAAGGGCGCCTTCACCGGCGCCACGCATGACCGGCCCGGCCTCTTCGAAGCGGCTCACGGCGGCACCCTCTTCCTGGACGAGGTGGGCGAGGTGCCCCCCTCCATGCAGGCGAAGCTCTTGCGCGTCCTCCAGGAGCGCGAGGTGCGGCGCGTGGGGGAGAACCTCAACCGCAAGGTGGACGTGCGCGTGGTGGCCGCCACCAACCGGGAGCTTTCGGACGAGGTGCGCCTGGGCCGCTTCCGTCAGGACCTCTTCTACCGGCTGCGCGTCATCGAGCTGAAGATTCCGCCCCTGCGCGAGCGCAAGGAGGACATCCTCCCCCTGGCCCGGCTGCTGCTGGCCGAGGCCGGCGAGCGATTGGGGCGCCGCGTGGGCGGCCTGTCCCCGGAGGCCGCGGATCAGCTCCTGCGCTACCCGTGGCCGGGCAACGTGCGCGAGCTGGGCAACGCCATCGAGCGCGCGGTCGTGCTGTGCGAGGGCCCGCGCGTGGAGCGCGAGGACCTGCCCGAGGAGGTGCGCGCCGCGCCGCCCAGCCTCGTGCCCGGCGGCAACCCGCGCCGCCTGGAGGACATGGAGAAGGAGTACATCCTCGCGGTGCTCGCGCAGAATGGCGGCAACCGCTCGCGCACCGCGGAGCAGCTGGACATCGGCGTGGCCACGCTCTACCGCAAGCTCAAGCAGTACGGGCATCCGGAGGCCGCGCACTAGAAACACACAGGGCCCGCCGACGCTCACGTCGGCAGGCCCGGAAGGCCCCGCATCACACCGCGGGGGACGCGTTCAGTTGAGGAACTGGTCGCGGTCCGGCGGCGGGCGGTTCTTGCCCACGACGCGCAGGTGCTTGGAGCGGTCGCGCAGCTGGCGCTGCAGCCGCCAGTGCTGCAGGTGCAGGAAGAGCCGCTTGGGGCTCGCGCCGCGCACGTAGGCGAACACCAGCACCAGGCTGATGAGCTCCGGGGCGAGGAACTGCCAGGCCGGCGCGGTGAGCAGCCGCAGCAGGGTGAAGCCCGCGCCAATGCCCGCGAACCAGTAGCCCGTCAGCGGGATGCCCCAGAAGTTCGTCTGCCCCCGCCCGATGACGAGCCCGTATGCCACCCACAGCACCGTGGTCATCACCGTGCCGCCGGCGTAGCCGCTCGCCATGGGAATCACGAGCGCCAGCAGCACCGTGATGAAGCCCGCGAGCACCGTGATGCCCACCGACGCCATGAACAGGCGCCGCGCGCCCCAGGTGGACTCCAGGAAGCCGCCAATGGACCAGATGATGATGCCGCCGAAGATGATGCCCAGCGGATCCGTGGCGATGAACGCGTAGGTGAAGGGCTCCCACACGCGTCCCCTCAGCACCTCCCCGGGGTTGAGCAGCAGGAGCGCGCCCTGGCTTGTGCGCGTCGCCAGGTACAGCACGGAGAAGGCCACCAGCCCTACCGCCAGCTTCGCGGCCATCGATTCCAGGCCGACGAGGCCGCCGCCGAAACCGCCGCCCCCTCCCCTGTTGAAGCCCCGCATGGGTCGCATAGAGGCCCAAAGGTGGTGGAACCCTGCCCGGTCCGCAACCCCAAATGCCGAAACGATGAAGGGCGCTCCACCCTGGTGTCTCCAGGGAGAAGCGCCCTCGCATCCACACCCCTTCACCCGCGGGTCGGGAACCTCAGACCTTGTGGCGGTAGAAGAGCGTGATGGTCAGACAGTGAAACTCCTTGTCCGAGGACTGCGTGACGATCTTGTCCACGACATCCACGCCGGAGTTCTCCTTCAGCCACTTGGTGATGTTCTCACCCATGTTCTCGCGATCGCGCGCGAGCGTGGTGGAGAACACCTTGACTCCCGTGAAGCTGATAAGCCCCATTCCAACCCTCGTTGCACCAGAGATTACGAACGTTTACCCCGAGTCGCGGGCGCCATCAAGAAACGGGCCCGAAATCCGACCCGGGCCCGCTCCGGAGGTCCGCTCCGCAGGGCCCCCGGGGTGCGGCCCGGGCGACCGTCCACCCGCCGACAGTGCGGCGCGCGGACGGGAAGGCCCCGGGGGCGTCAGCGGCCCGCGGCGGCGCGGCGGGCCTGACACGTCACCTCGTCCTTGCAGGCGGGACCGATGCCTTCGGGATGGGCCGTCAGGGGCGTCTTGTCGCTCTCCTCCACGCCACACACCACGCAGCGGCGCTTGCGGTTGCGACGCTCGGCGCGGCGCTGCTCGGCGATGGCCTTGGCCCGCTCGCGGGCCGTCTTCGCGTCCACCTCGTTGCTCATCTCACGTCCCGTCCGGAAGTCGTCTGCCCCGTACCCCGTCCCCAGCCCGCCTGCCCCGAGTGACGCCCTAGAGCGCCTCGACCAGCACGGCGATGCCCTGGCCGCCACCAATGCAGGCAGAGCCGATACCATAGCGAGCGCCCCGACGCTTGAGCTCGTAGGTGAGCGTCATGGTGATGCGCGCCCCGGAGGCCCCCAGCGGGTGGCCCACGGCGATGGCGCCGCCGTTGACGTTGGTGGCGTCGCGTGGCAGGCCCAGCTCCTTCTCCACCGCCAGGTACTGGGGGGCGAAGGCCTCGTTCACCTCGAAGAGGTCCACGTCGGACAGCTTCGCGTCCGCGCGCTTCAGCAGATTCCGGATGGCCGGCGCCGGGCCGATGCCCATGACCTTCGGGTCGCACCCGGCCACGCCCCAGTTCACCAGCCGGGCCACCGGCTTGAGGCCGTGCTTCTCCACGAAGCTTCGCGTCGCCATCACCATGGAGCCCGCGCCGTCGCAGATGCCGCTCGCCGCGCCCGCGTGCACCACGCCGTCCTTCTTGAAGACCTTGGGCAGCTTGCGCAGCCCCTCCACGGTCGTCTCCGGGCGGTTGTGCTCGTCCCGGGACACCACCGTGTCGCCCTTCTTGCCCTTGAGCGTCACCGGGGCGATTTCATCCCCCAGCCGGCCGGCCTCCTGGGCCGCCGCGAAGCGCTTCTGGGTGAGGACGGCGTACTGGTCCACGTCGTCCTGGGTGAGGCCGTAGTCCACCGCGAGCTGCTCGGCGGTGAGGGCCATGGCCTGCCCGGTGTAGCTGTCCGTCAGGGCCGTCCAGAGCATGTCCTCCAGGCCGCCCTTGCCCAGGGGCAGGCCCCAGCGCGCGCCGCGGATGACGTGGGGCGCCTGGCTCATGGACTCCGTGCCGCCGGCGAGCACGCACTCCGCGCCGCCCGTCAGCATCATCTCCGCCGCGGTGACGAAGGCCTGGAAGCCGGAGCCGCACAGGCGGTTGACGCCCAGCGCGGGCACCGGGACGGGCACGCCCGTGCGCAGGCCCACGTGGCGCGGCAGGTAGATGGCGTCCGAGCTCGTCTGGACGACGTTGCCGTACACCACATGCTCAATCTGCTCCGGGGACACCTTCGCCTGGGCGAGGGCCGCGCGGGCGGACTCCACGGCCAGGTCGGTGGCGCTCAGGTCCTTGAGGCTGCCGCCGTAGGTACCGAACGGGGTGCGCTTGCCGGACAGGAAGTAGATTTCCTCATTCTTGGACACGCTCTTCATGGTGCTCGTCTCCCTACTCTTCCGGGGCGCGCGGTGCACGCATGTCGTGACGGGGAAAACGCGGGGTGGGGCTCAGCCCGCGCGCCGGCCCAGGAAGGAGCTGGCGACGATGGCAAGCGCGATGGCCGTCCACAACAACCCCTGGAGGTTCTGCCGGCGGATTTCCTTGCGGCCAAGGCCCTGGTACCAGGCCCGCCCGGCCTGGACCCGGCCGTCCCAGGTGAAGTCGCTCGCGGCCACCGGACCCAACCCCTCCAGTCGGCGCACATGCGCGCGCAGCAGGCGCTCCGGCGAAGCGTCCTCCAGTGAACCGGAGCGGTAGCCGGGCAGGTCCAACGCGGGGCGCCGGTAGCTGGCGGTGACGACGAAGCCCCCGGGCGCCAGGGGGGTGAGCAGGTAGAGGCGGGGCAGGCCGTCGACCCCCAGGTGGAGCGTGGCGAAGACGCGCTCGCCCGGGTGGGCCCAGTCGTAGGAGCGGGTGGCCCGCTGGAGCAGCGGCTTCTCCTCGTGGCTGCCCAGGGGGGTGAAGCCCAGCGCCTGGAGCTGGCCGGCGAGGGGCGCGAGCGCGTCCGGCAGGTCCATCTGGTCCGCGGGGGCCTCCGGCTCGATGCGGACGGTGCCGGGGAAGAGGAAGAGGAGCGCCCGCCAGAAGTTGAGCCGCAGCAGCACGACGGCCAGCACGAGGCCCGCGACGACGACGCCCAGCTGCCCGAGGACGTTCACGGCAGCGGCTTCCGGTCCTGGCCGCGCGACGCGGTGGCGGGCAGGTGCTGCCAGCGCGCCAGGTCCGCCGGGGTGAGCGGGTCGCGGCCCTCCAGGAAGCGCTCCAGGTGGCCCAGCGAGTCCACGCCCCAGAACATCTCCCCGTCCACCAGCACGGAGGGCACGCCGAAGGCGCCCTGGGCCAGCGCCTCCTCGGTGTTGCGCCGCACACGCCCCTTCACCTCGGGCGTGGCCGCCGCCGCGAGCAGGGCCTGGGCGTCGAAGCCCGCCTCCGTGAGCACCGCGCCCACCTGCTCCGGCGTCTCGATGCCCCGGCCCTCGCCCCACGCCGCCGTGTAGAGCGCGGTGGCAAGGCGCGTCCGGGCCTCCACGTCGTCCACCGCGGCCGTCACGCGCAGGGACAGGAGCGGGTTGAACGGGTGCGAGGGCGGCAGGGTGAAGGGGGCGCCCTGCTCGTGCGCGATGCGGAAGGTCTGCTTGAAGACGTAGACGCGCTTGGCCGGAATCTCCGCCGGCCCCACGGAGCCCACCGCGTTGAGCAGCCCCGCGAGCAGCACCGGCACGGGCTCCAGCGTGCGCCCGTGGCGCGCCGCGAGGGCGGGCATCCGGAGCCAGGCGAGGTACGCGTACGGCGACAGGTAGTCCAGGCAGAAGCGCAGGGGGGAGGAGGCCATGGGGCCATCCTACCCACGCCCGCGCCCGTCAGGCGCTCCGCTTCACGTCACCCGGCTGCTGGCGCGACAGCGGACCCCGCAGGGAGCCGGCCAGCAGTTGCAGGTGGGTGGCCTTCGCGGTGCCGAAGGCCCGCTCGGCGATCTCCAGCTCCAGCATCACCTCTTCCGGCGTGCCGTACCGCTCCGCGTGTTGCAGGTACACGAGCCCCATCTGCAGCACGTTGCCGGTGGCCTCCGCCAGCAGGAGCGCGTGACGCAGGTGCGCGTCCCCCTCCTCCTTGGACACCAGCGGCGCCAGCGCGCGGCGGGCGAGGATCTCATCCCAGGGGTTGGCGAGCACCGGATCCAGCGCGCGCGCCAGGGCCGCCTGGGCGGCGGCGAGCGCCGCGGGCAGCCGGCCCTGCTCGCGCTCGAAGCGCGACTGGTACACGCGCACCAGCGTCTCCATGCGCAGGCCGCCCCGGCGCGCGGCCTCCAGGGCCCGGGGCAGCGACTCGCGCGCGGCGGACGCGTCCTCGAAGAGCACGTCGCGGCACGCCTGGTACACCTGCACGTGCGCCTGCAGCCAGCGGTCCTCCGGCAGCACCCGCGCCAGCGTCTCCGCGCGCGACACCACCGCCGCGACGAGCTCGTGCTCCCCGCGCTCCAGGTAGTAGGGCGGCGTGAAGAGGGCCAGGTTGCGCTCCATCAGCCGGGGGCTGCCCAGCCGGCGGATGAGCTCCACCTTCTGCGCGAGCGCGGACGCGAACGCGACGCCGTCGCCGGTGAAGGCCGCGCGCGCCACCTGCGCGAAGAGGTGGTAGGCGCGCACGTCGGTGAAGCCGTGGGCCTCCGCCACCGCCAGCCCGTCGCGCAGCACGTCCTCGTCCAGCGGCTCGCCGCGCAGGGCCAGGTTCACGTTGAGCAGGTAGCCGCCCATGCCCAGCGCCCACGCGAGCCGCCGGGGCGGACGCCCCACCGCGTCGCGGAAGTCGCGCAGCCGCTCCACCTGCCGGCGCTGCTCGGACACCCCACCCGACCAGCGGCCGGTGTACGCGCTCAGCGTCGCGCGGGCGATGGACAGCGCGGCCCGGTACGGCGAGTCCTCCGGGTGCTCGGAGGCCACGCTCCCCATCAGCGTCTCCAGCGCCTCCGTGCGCCCCAGGATGGCCAGCGCCATGCCCTGGAGGATCTGAAGCTCCGAGCGCTTCCAGAAGACGTCCACCGGCGTCATGCGCCCGTCCGCGGCCACCTCGCGGAACAGCGGGCAGAGCAGCTCCTCGCGCTCCGCGGGCGTCGCCGTGCGCGCCGACTCCAGCCGCGTCGCCGCCTCACGCCGTCCGGCCTCCACGTCCACCGTCGCGGCCCAGTGCGCGAAGAGGCGCTCCGCGTACGCCACCGACGTCGGCGGGTCGCTGGAGTAGCCCACCTCCACCAGGGACACCCACGTGCGCAGGAGCTGATCCGCGCGCCCCGGGAAGTCCGGCGCCGACTCCAGGAGCCCCGCCGCTTCCTTCAGGAGCAGCGTGGCCTCCAGCAGCGCCTCCGCCTCGATGGCCGCCTGGCCCGCCGCCAGCAGCGGCTGGATGGCCTCCTGGGGCGCGTCCGAGCGCGCGTAGTGCCAGCCCACCGCGCGCACCAGCCCCGCGCGGCCCGCGGGCAGGGCCTGGAGCGCGCGCGCCACGAGGCCGTGGTGCCGCCTGCGCTCCGCTTCCGGCGTGCTGTCGTAGATGGTCTGGTGCACGGTGTCGTGCGTGAAGACGTAGCGGCCCTCCACGTCCTGGAGGAACTGCCGCTCCACGATGCCGTCCAGGACGGAGAACAGCTCCGCCTCCGGCAGCCCCGCCAGCGCGCGCACCAGCGGCAGGTCCAGCATGCGGCCCGCGGGCGCCAGCTTGCGCAGCAGCGTCACCTGCTCCGGGGGCGCGCTGGCCAGCCGCACCAGCACCGCCTCCTGGATGCTGTCCGGCAGCCGCCGCGTCCCCAGCCCCTCCTCCGCCTGCCACCGCCCGCCCACGCGGTCGAGCGCGCCCGCCTCCACCAGCATGCGCAGGCACTCGGTGGCGAAGAAGGCGTTGCCGCCCGTGGTCTCGTGCAGCCGTTGGACGAAGCCCTCCGGCATGGAGAGCCCCGGCAGCACCAGCTCCACCAGCGTGCCCACGTGCTCGGCGGACAGCGGCTCCAGGTCCATGCGCGCGGTGAGCTTCTCGTCCACCGTCTGGAACGCGAGGCTCAGGCGGGACAGCTCCGCGGAGCGGAACGTGCCCACCACCATGCCGCGCGTGCCGTGCAGCGCGCGGATGAGGACGTTGAGGGCCTCCAGCGACGCGCTGTCCGCCCACTGCAGGTCCTCGAAGCACAGCACGAACGACTGCCGCCCGCCGATGCTGTGCATCCACGCCGTCAGCGCCTCGAAGAAGCGGCCCTTCTCCTCCGTGCCCTCGCGCAGGGCCGCTTCGTGCACCTCGCCCTCGGGCGCCTCGGGTGACAGCCCCGGCAGCATGCGCGACAGCCGCGGCAGCAGCCGGTCCATCAGCTCGCCGGGCGTGTGCGGCACCAGGGAGCGCAGGGCCTGCGCCACCGGGGCGAGCGGAGCCAGCCCCTCCGCGCGGCACTGGCCCCGGCCGAAGGGCAGCTCCGCCAGCTTCGCCTGCAGTTCGAACTCCTGGAGCAGCCGCGTCTTGCCCACGCCCGCGGGGCCGCCCACGAGCACCGCGCGCGACTGGCCCCAGTCCGCCTCGGCGAGGCCGTTCATCAGCCCCTCGAGCTCCGCCTCGCGCCCCACCACCTCCGGCACGTGCAGGTAGCTGGCGCGCGCCGACAGCGGCTCCTCCGGGGACGGCTCACCGCTCGCGTGGCAGAGCGCCTCCAAGAGCTCGCTCGCGTCCTGGAAGCGCTCGCGGGGGTCCTTGGCCATCAACAGGAGGATGATCTCCTCCAGCTGCGGATCCACCGGGCAGAGCGTGGAGGGGCGCGGCGGCGGGCGCGTGAGGTGGTCCGCCAGCAGCACCGCGGGGTTGCTGCGCTTGAAGGGCAGCCGGCGCGTGGCCAGGTACCAGGCCATCACACCCAGCGAGTACAGATCCGCGCGCCCGTCGATGCTCGCGCCCCGCTGCCACTCCGGCGCCAGGTACTCCAGCGTGCCCTTGAGCTTGCCGGGGCTGGGCGTGCCCAGCTGGTGCATCACGCCGAAGTCCATCAGCTTCACCGCGCCGGACTCGGTGATGCGCACGTTGCTGGCCTTGATGTCGCAGTGCACGTACAGGCGCGAGTGGATGAAGGCCAGCGCCTGCGCCATCTGGATCAGCACCCGGTACAGCGTGCGCGTGTCCAGCGGCGCCTCGCGCACCAGCGTGCTCAGGTCGTGGCCGCCCACCACCTCCATCGTGATGAAGCGGTTGCCGGCCTCCGTCATGCCCCAGTCGAACACCTTGAGCGTGGAGGGGTGCTGCAGCTTCTTCATGGCGAAGAACTCGTGCCGGAACATCAGCACCAGCTCCTCCACCTTCGCCGAGGACAGCTCCGCCGGGACGTGCATCTCCTTGAGCGCCACGCGCCGGCGCTCCTGGAGGTCGTCCGCCAGCCAGATGCGGCCCATGCCGCCCTCGCCCAGCAGCGACTCCACGCGGTAGCGCCCGGTGACGATGATGCCCGGCTCCAGCGAGCGCCGCTCCCCGTGCGTCGCCCCCGGCAACGTGATGGGCGTGCGCACCCGGTCCCCCCACGTGCTCGGAGGCCGGGTCCGCTCGTCCAGAACCGTCGTCTTCTCGTCGTCGCTCACGCGCAAAAGGCCGGCCGCTTCGCGCCGGAATCCCGAGGTGTGAGCCATAGCACGTTTCATGGATACCGCCTCCGGGACATCCGAGCAGGTGCCCTCCGGGGCCATGCCTCCCGGGTCCACGTCCCACGGGCCCGGAGCGGCAATGGATGCCCGGACGCCTGCTGGGGGGCCACGCCCACCGACGCACCGTGCCGCATGCACACCCTTCTTCCAGGCCGTGGGCCCATTGCCCGCGCTCGGGGAGGGGAAGCGGCATGCGTGCATGGAAGCGGGGCGGAGCGGCGGTGGCCTTCATGGCCGTCACGGCGTGGATGGCCTGTGACCCGCCTGGATCGCGGGAAGCGCAGGGCCTTGAGCGGGCCTCGGCGGCGACGGTGACGCTGGGCGACGGGCACTGCGCGGGCGTGGTGGTGGGTGGCGGTCGCCACGTGCTCACCGCGGCCCACTGCGTCGCGCCCGCCGTCGGGCACGAGCTTGCGAACTTCGAGGACGGACGGCGGCTCGAGGGGCGCTACGTGTTCGTGGATCGGGGCCGGGACATGGCCCTGCTGGAGCTGGAGGCGAAGGCGCCGGTGGCCCCGCTGGAGGTGGCCGAGGCGCTGCCCGCGCCCGGGGAGCTGCTCGTCTTCACCGGCCGGTATGATCGCCCCGGCGAGCCGCAGCAGGTGATGCTGGAGCGGCTGGGTCGCTGTCCCTCGCTGCCGGACGTGCCCGCCGCGCTCTTCACCAGCATGCACGGCATCCCGGGAGACTCCGGGGCGCCCCTCGTGGACGCCCGGATGCGCGTGGTGGGGCTCGTGCACGGCGGCGCGCGATGCAGCATCGCCGCGCCCACCGCCGACATCGCGCCGGAGGTCCAACGCCTCTCGCGGGAGGATCCGGAGTCGCTGGCCCGGAGCATGCCGCCCGCCCTGCCCTGAAGCAACGAAGCCGCGACGGTGCCGCGACAGGGCTGTGGCATGGCGCGGCGCGACACGGGCGCCCCCTCCTGGCCCCTGGACGGCCGGGCGGGCAGCAAGAACTTCCAACCTCGCAACCGGGGCCCGCTGGAGGACACGCAGTGCGGCGACGAAGAGGCGGACTCCGAGGTTTCCCGGCGCGGGCTCGTGAACCCTCCGCCGGAGGAAGAGGGACCTGGGCGGCAAAGCCTTGAGTTGAAGGCTTTCTGGAATTGATCGGGGTAGCTGGGGACCTCTTGCCCGGTGCGCACGGTGGGGGGATGCTGGGCGCCAGTTCCCCCCTGCTGTCCGCGGTCCCCTCCCGGGAGTCGAAGCACCGTGAAGCCCAAGGTCCTCATCGTCGAAAACTCCTGGACCATGCGCGAAACGCTGCGGCTGCTGTTGTCCGGGGAGTTCGACTGCATGGTGGCACCGGACGGAGAGGCGGGGCTGGCGCACGCGCTGGCGGAGCCGCCGGACGTGCTCTTGTCGGACGTGAACATGGAGGGCATCGACGGGTACGAGCTGTGCCGCCGCGTGCGCGCCGAGCCGTCCCTGGTGCACCTGCCCGTGGTGTTCGTCAGCGGCTACCCGCCGCGCGCGGACCTGGACCCCGCTCAGCCCCGGCCGGACGCGTACCTGGTCAAGCCGGTGAAGCCGCCGTACCTCATCGCGCAGCTGCATGCGGTGCTGCAGCGCGCGCGGGGCGAAACGGCCAAGGCCGCGGGCGAGGGCTGAGCCGGCCGTAAGCCGGGCGTGTTCGAGACCGCGGCCTGTGTCGCGGCGCGGACGCCCGTGGCTTCTTGCGCTGACCTGGAGGAGCGGGAGGGCTATACCTTGCGCCCACCTTCCCCTTTCCGAGGTCCTCGCGTGCTCAACGCCTTTCCCCGCGTCCCGGCTCCCAAGAACGAGCCCGTCCTCTCCCACGCCCCCGGCACCCCGGAGCGCGCCGAGCTGCAGGCCACGCTCAAGCGCATGAGCGGGGAGCAGATCGAGATTCCCGTCGTCATCGGCGGCAAGCACGTGCGCTCCGGCAAGACGGACACCGTGCGCATGCCCCACCGGCACAAGCACGTGCTGGCCACGCTGCACGAGGCGGAGGCCGGCCACGTGGAGCAGGCCATCCAGAACGCGATGAGCGTGAAGGAGGACTGGGCGCGGATGCCCTTCCACGCACGCGCGGCCATCTTCCTGCGCGCCGCGGAGCTGCTCGCCACGCGCTACCGCCCGCTGCTCAACGCGTCCTCCATGCTGGGCCAGTCCAAGACGGCGCACCAGGCGGAGATCGACGCGGCATGCGAGCTCATCGACTTCCTCCGCTACAACGTCCACTTCGCGCAGCAGATCCTCTCCATCCAGCCGGAGAACTCCGCGCAGACGTGGAACATGACGGACTACCGGCCGCTGGACGGGTTCGTGTTCGCCATCGCGCCGTTCAACTTCACCTCCATCGCCATCAACCTCTGCGTGTCGCCCGCCATCATGGGCAACGTGGTGCTGTGGAAGCCGTCCTCCACGCAGGCCCTGAGCGCGTGGTACGGCCTGGAGCTCCTGCGCGAGGCGGGCCTGCCCGACGGCGTCATCAACATGCTGCCCGGCGACGGCCCCACCGTGGGCAACCCGGTGCTGGCGAGCCCCCACCTGGGCGGCATCCACTTCACCGGCTCCACGCCCACGTTCAACAACCTGTGGAAGACGGTGGGAGAGAACATCGGCCGCTACAAGCAGTACCCCCGGCTGGTGGGTGAGACGGGCGGCAAGGACTTCATCTTCGCGCACCCGTCCGCAGCGGACGACCTGGAGGCGCTCGCGGTCGCCATCGTGCGCGGCGGCTACGAGTACCAGGGCCAGAAGTGCTCCGCGGCGAGCCGCGTGTACGTGCCGGAGTCACTGTGGCCCAAGCTGAAGGAGCGCCTGAAGGCCCTCATCGGTGAGATCAAGATGGGCGACGTGGCGGACTTCCGGAACTTCATGGGCGCCGTCATCGACGAGCGCTCGTTCAAGAAGGTGTCCTCGTACATCGAGCTGGCGAAGACGGGCGGCGACGCCACCATCATCGCGGGCGGCGGGACGGACCGGAGCGAGGGCTGGTTCGTGCAGCCCACGCTGGTGCAGTGCCACAGCCCGCGCCACCGCATCATGACGGAGGAGATCTTCGCGCCGCTCGTGGGCGTGTACGTCTACCCGGACGCGAAGTTCGAGGAGACGCTGAAGGAGTGCGACCAGTCCGCCACCTACGCGCTCACCGGTGCCATCTTCGCGCGCGACCGCAAGGCCATCGAGACGATGATGAGCGGCCTGCGCAGCGCGGCGGGCAACTTCTACATCAACGACAAGCCCACGGGCGCGGTGGTGGGCCAGCAGCCCTTCGGCGGCAGCCGGGCGTCGGGCACCAACGACAAGTCCGGGTCGATGATCAACCTGTTCCGCTGGTCCAGCCCGCGCACCATCAAGGAGAACTTCGCGCCGCCCGTGAAGGTCCCCTACCCCTTCATGGACAGCGACCCGAAGGAAGGGGCCATCTAGTCCCATGAGCGGACCGTTCCCGGGCATCGCGGGGCTGGACACCTACGCGCTGGAGGACGGCGGCTGCCGCGTGGAGGTGATTCCCACGCGCGGCGCGCTCGTCACGCGCATGGTGGTGGAGGGCGAGGAGGTGCTCTTCCTGGATGAAGGCACCGTCGCGGACCTCACGAAGAACGTGCGCGGGGGCATCCCCGTGCTGTTCCCCATCGCCGGCCCCCTGCCCGGGGACACGTATCCGGCGGACCGCAAGGCGTACACGCTGCCGCAGCACGGCTTCGCGCGGCGGCTGCCGTGGACGGTGCGGCAGGCGGAAGGGTCGCTGCTGGTGCTGGGGCTCACCTCGTCGGAGGAGACG
Source organism: Corallococcus llansteffanensis (assembly GCF_003612055.1). Classification (GTDB taxonomy): domain Bacteria; phylum Myxococcota; class Myxococcia; order Myxococcales; family Myxococcaceae; genus Corallococcus; species Corallococcus llansteffanensis. The sequence continues at coordinate 10,978 of NZ_RAWB01000053.1, read as the reverse complement.
CTGCGCCAGTACCCGTGGGCCTTCGACGCGCAGCTCACCTTCTCGCTCGCGGGCCGCAGGCTCACGCTGGACTTCGACCTGGAGAACCGGGACACGCGGCCCCTGCCGCTGCACCTGGGCTACCACCCGTACTTCCGCGTGCCGCAGGCGAACAAGGCCCAGGCCCGCGTGGAGACGGACGCCACGCACGCGTGGGACAACCGCGACAAGCACGAGGTGCCCTTCACCGGCCTGGACCTCACCCGGCAGGAGGTGGACATGCACCTGCGCGACCACAAGCAGCCAGGGACGAAGCTGGAGCGCGGACCCGGCCTGCCGCCGGTGAAGCTGTCGTGGAGCCCGGAGTTCCGGCTGCTCGTCGTGTGGACGCTGCAGGGCAAGGACTTCGTCTGCGTGGAGCCATGGACGGCCGCCGCCGGGGCGCTGGCCACCGGCGAGGGGCTCCTGCACGTGGACCCCGGCGAGCGCGTGTCGCTCGCGTTCGACATCGAAGCTTGAGCGAAGCCTGAGCCTCGTCCCGCGCGCTCAGGCGTGCGGGATGAGGGGCATCGTCAGCGGGCCGCGCACGGTGAGGGAGGTGTTCCACTTCACCGGGCCCGTGGGCGTGAAGCGCGTGAAGCGCGACAGGAGCACCTCCAGCCCCACGCGCGCCTCCAGCCGGGCCAGCGGCGCGCCCAGGCAGAAGTGGATGCCGTGACCGAAGGGGAAGTTGTTCACGCCCTCGCGGTCCATGTCGAAGGTGTCCGGGTCCTTGAAGCGCTCGCCGTCGCGGCACGCGGAGCCGACCATCAGCGCCACGCGCGCGCCCTCCGGAATCACCACGCCTCCCACCTGCGTCTCCTTCGTGGTGACGCGCACCAGCCCGTGCACGGAGGGCTCGAAGCGCAGCACCTCTTCCACGAAGCGCGGCAGCTGGGCCGGGTTCTCCCTGAGCCGGGTGACGAGGTGCGGGTGCTCCATCAGCATGCGCACGCAGTGGCTGACGAGCTGCACGGTGGTCTCCAGCCCGGCGACGACGAGCAGGAACAGGAAGCTCATCAGCTCCGCGTCGGAGAGCGCCTCGCCGTCCACGCGCGTCTGCACGAGGTCCGACACCATGTCCTCCTGGGGATGGCGGCGGCGCTCGGCGACCACGGCGGACAGGTAGTCCTCCATCTCGCGCACCGTGGCGCGGATGGAGTCGTGCCGCTGGGTGTCCTTCTCCGTCGTCCCGGACACGCTGGACAGGTCCACCGACCAGCGCTTGTAGCGGGCGGTCATCTGCGGATCCAACGCGAACAATTCGCCAATCACGCTCGCGGGCAGCGGCATGGCGAAGGCGTCCACGAAGTCCACCTCGCGCTCGGGGTGCAGGCGCTCCGCGAGCACCTGCGCGAAGCTCCGGATGCGAGGCTCCATCCGGCTCACCGCCGCGGGCGTCCACGCGCGGCTCACCAGCGTGCGCAGCCGCATGTGGTGCGGCGGGTCCATGACGATCATGGATTCGGAGAACGGGTTGTGGCCCAGCCACGGCGGCGCCGTGGTGGTGCGCACCCCCGCGGACGAGAACACCTGCGGGTTCTTGAAGGCCGCGGACACGTCCTCGAAGCGCGTGAGCGCCCACAGGCCGCCTGGCTCCACCTGACACACCGGTGCCGTGCGGCGCAGCTCCGCGTACACGGGATAGGGATTTGCCCGGACCTCTGGGGCCATCAGGTTGACACGTCCGCTCATGAAAGAATTTCCTCTCCTGGCTGGAATCGTATACCCGGTATACTGGCGTCTGAACAGAGGCGCTGCCTCCCCCTTCCCCGAGTCTCATGTCCCGTTTCGTGCTCGCCGCCGTTGTCGCCCTGGGTCTGTCCGCGTGCTCCGACGCCCCTGATGAAATCACGCCTGATGCGGGCATCGCCGTCGACGCGGGGACGGACGTGGATGCAGGCACCGACGCGGGCACGGACGTGGATGCTGGCATCGACGCGGGTACGGGCAGCTCGCAAGGCACCGGCAAGCTGGGCTGCACCAGTACGGGCTCGGTGAAGACGGACGCGGGCACGCTGTCGTACTGCGTCGCGAAGGTGGGCGACACGGAGATGAAGATCATCGAGCCCCTGGGCGGCATCGCGCCCGCGCCGATGAGGCTCGCCATCTACCTGCACGGCGACGGCGCCGCGACCTACAACGGCAGCAACCCGCGCGCGCTGTTCGACATCGGCGGGTGGACCTACCGACACAACACGCTCTACGTGGCGGCGCTCGCGCCCAACAGGTGCGCGTGGTGGACGGACCCCGCGCGCACCGTCTGCTCCGGGGAGGCGCCCGTGGAGGCGCGCGACCTGGAGGGCAAGAACGCGGCGTCGCTGGTGCAGGTCATCGAGGCGCTGCGCAAGGGCTGGGACATCCAGGACGGCCCCATCCTCTTCGGAGGTTCGTCGGGTGGCTCCATCCAGCTCACCGCCAGCTTCCTGCCGCGCTACGGCGACCGCTACCCGGGCATCTACGCGCTGAGCTGCGGCGGTGAGACGCCGTGGAAGGGCACCCTGGACTGGGACGCGACGAAGGCGTCGCTGCGAGGCCCCACGAAGTTCTACTTCACGTACGGCGACCTGGATCCGCTGCTCCCGGACATCCGGACGGCCGAGGACTACCTCAAGGGGCTCCAGTTCCCGGTGGATGACAAGGTCATCACCGGCGCCGGGCACTGCGCGTTCGACCAGGTGGGCCGCGTCTCGGAGGTCTGGAGCCAGGCCACCACCACGCCGTAGTTGCTCCGCTCGCGCTTCTTGCGGCGGATTGCACCGCAAGAAGCGGAGTGCGCGGCGGCAGGGAGGCCCGTAGGTACGGGTCATGCGCCTCTACGACTTCCTGCCTTCAGCGAATGGCTACAAGGTCCGCACGCTGCTCGCGCAGCTCGGCATCGCGTATGAGCTGGTGCCGGTGGACATCTTCGCGGGTGAGAGCCACACCGCCGACTTCCACGCGAACAAGAACCCGGACGGCCGCATCCCGGTGCTGGAGCCCGAGCCGGGACGGTTCCTCGCGGAGTCCAACGCCATCCTGCTGTACCTCGCGGAGGGCACGCGCCTGTTGCCCGAGGACCGCTTCGCGCGGGCGCAGGTGCACCAGTGGCTGTTCTTCGAACAGAACGGTGTGGAGCCCAACCTGGGCACCGCGCGCTACTGGAGGCTCACCGGCCGCGAGCCCCTGCAGCCGGAAGCCTTCCGACAGCGTGTCTCCGGGGGCGTGCGCGCCCTGGAGGTACTGGAGCGTCACCTGCGCACCCGCACGTTCCTGGTGGAGGAGCGCTACACCGTCGCGGACATCGGCCTGTTCGCGTACGTGCACCTCGCGCCGGACGCGGGAGTGGAGCTGACGCCGTACCCTGCCGTGCTCGCGTGGCTTACGCGCGTGAAGGCGCAGCCGGGCTTCCAGGGCGCGCTGCCGCCGTATCCGGCGAACGCGCGGGTGACGTGAGTTCGAGTCGCGCGGAACGTGGATGTTCGGTCGCGCTCAAGTTCTTGCGTCCGGAGCTGCATGCGTTGTTGGAGGGAGAACGCCCGATGCGGGACGAGTCCCTGACAACGTTCGCCTTCGCTCCGCGCGCGTTGCCCGGTCCGTGAAGACGTTGATGCGATAGAAGAGATCTTCGCGAAAGCGCTTCTCCCGGACGAGTTCCTCCAGGTCCGCGTTGGTGGCGGTAATCAGCCGCACGTTCGCCTTCGCTACCTGGGGGCTCGCCAGCGACTGGGGTGTGGACCGTCGTCGCCATAGAGCTCCAGGCCCGCCCGCTGCGCATCGGCCAGCGTCACACGCTCGCTCGCCTCCAGGAGACGAAGCACCGCCAGGTACAGGTCGCGTTCGCGAACAATCCGGTCCTCGGGAGGGGCCATGTCAATGACGATCGCACCCGGTCCGGTGACCGCCCTCACAGTGGCGGCGCGGGAACCCAGGCGTCCTTGACGTCATTGCAGGCCTCGGGCCACGCCTCGCCTCCGTCGGCGCGCAGCGTGTGACGCAAGCCTGCGTGTCAACTGGACTGGACAGCCCCGCCGCCGCGGCCCAACCAATTGGACAGTCCTCCCTCGCAGGCCCCTCCGGCATCTGTCCGCAGGCACCCAGGCACATCGCTTGCTCAGGGCCTCGCCGGTCTTCCGGAGGAATCCCCACGATGAAATACCTTCTTGAATCGGGAGCCGTGCGCCCGCTGCTCCTCATGCTGTGCCTTGCTGGAGCGAGGGCCGCCGCGCAACCGTATGAGATTCGCGCCATCTACGACCCCCTGCCCGGCTCCACCAGCACCCAGCGCGTCATCCTGACGCCTGGTCCCGATGGCGTCCTCCCGGACGGAGGAATGAACCACGCGCTTTCACGCATCGCCGTCTACTTCAAGCCCGACGAGGCCTCCCGCAACGTCATCCGCTCCTTCAGCAAGCTGAAGTTCACCCTGTCGCTGGGCGAGGAGAAGCCCCGGTCGGTGAACCTCGACACCGCGAAGCTCGATACCCTGACGGACTCCGAACTCACGCTCGTCAACTGGAAGGGGGACTGGAAGAACACCCAGGCCACGCGAATCTCCGTGGGCGTCCAGGCCATCTATTCCCGGGAGTTCCTGTGCGATCAGGAACGCCTCCTCGCGATCCACCTGGAGGAGGGCAAGAAGCAGAACCCCCATGACGATGACGCGCAAACAGCCATCACCTCTTTGAGCGTGGATGATGCGGGAGTCCCCATCGAGACACCTGCGCCAGCCATGGACGCCGGAACCCTCGCTGCAGGGGTCGATGGGGGCACGTCCGCGGCAGGCCGGTCCGCTGTCGCGAAGAGCACGGCAGCGCCCCCGGTTTCCCCCGTACCCACACGCATGTCCATCCGGGCCGACAAGGATGGCCCCTTGATCCTCTATTCGTTCTGCAGGCTCCCCAAGAACGTGCGCATCGACTTCCAGAATCTCGTCCGCGGACCACGGAACCTCGACTACTTCTTCTTCGGTGAAGAGGGCAGCGACTCCAGCGCGGGCCTGCTGAAGGCGCACAAGCGAGCGCTGAGCAAGCTGCTGGTGGAGAGGATCAATAAAGCGGCCCCCTCCTACGCGAGCACGGTGGTCGACGAGGACGAACCCGATTACTCGGACTCACTCATCAACGTGCAGACCACCCGGACCTTCCGCGTGCTCAAGCGGGTCGGGGCGTGGACGCTGCTGGAGGAGTCAGGAGGAACACTGGAGTTGCTGCCCAGCACCAACTCCTTCGGTTCGGCGAAGCTCGGCCCCATCGATCAAGACTCGGACGTGGTGTTCAAGCTGCATCCTGACGTGTGCCTCCAGCTGCCTCCCGAGGAGATGATGAGGTCGCCCTGGAGCTTCGAGTTGGAAGGGCCGAACCGGCACGATGCCACGAAGACAGAGAAGCTCGACGCGGTCATGGAGTTTCGCGACGGCTGTAGTCGGATCCTCAAGGTTTCCTGGAAGGACTACTTCGAGAAGGAAGTCACCTTTCGCGTCATCTACCGGGTCCCCAACCAGACAGACCTCGTCATCTTCCAGGAACGCTTCCACATCTACAACCTGGGGCTCATTACCACCGCGCCCGTCGTCACAGAGATCATCTCCGCCTCGCAGGGCTCCTCTCTCAAGGATGTCGAGGCCACCTCCACCATGCCCCTGTCCCTGGCCATTCCCGTGAGGCGCAACCGCAAGAGCACCGCGGCCGTCACCTTCCCCTTCACGGTAAGCTTCAACACCCGGAGGTTTCCCAACCTGGCCAACTACTTCGCCCTGGCCCCCTCCATCTCGCTCATCGCCGGAGGTCCCGAAGAGGGTGCCGAGGAAGGAAAGGGAGACGTCGTCCGCGTGGGCATCGGCATGGGGGTCAACGTGGCCCGCGCCTTCCACTTCGGCTACGCGTGGACGCCGGTCGATGGAGGCAGGTTCATCCTCCTGGGCATCACCGTTCCAGAGCTGCTGCCCCTGTTCAAAGGCCTCTAAGCCATGCGGGCTGATCACACGTCATTCCTGCCCGGTGCTCACGGCTTCACGGACCTCCGCGTCCGTGAGCCTCACCGGGGGCGCTTCCGCCTTCGCGTCCAGGAGCTTGCGCGCCAGCAGCTCCGTCACCGGCGCGAGCACGCTGAAGTGCGTTGCGCCTGGCACCTCCAGGAACGACAGCGGCGCGCCCTTCGCCGCCGTGCGCAGCGGCTCGAACGCGCCGGTGTTGCCCCGCTCCGCGCCCTCGATGATCTGCGTGGGCACGCGCAGGTGCTCCACGAAGCTCACGGGGCTGCGCATCCACAACTCCGGCCCCGTGACGTGGCCCAACAGGGGGACGTAGTGACCGTAGCCGGAGACATCCTCCACGGGGCCGAAGGCATAGGCGCCCTTCAGCCGGGGTGACAGCACCGCGGCCATCAGCGCCAGCGTGCCGCCCGTGCTGTGCCCGGCCACGTAGATGCGGGATGGATCCACGTCCTTGCGCTGGGCCACGAAGTCGATGGCCGCGACCACGTCATCCACCTCGCCCAGGAAGTACTCGCGCGCGCCCGGGTTGTCGTCCGACCCGCGCAGCGACGGCAGCATCAACACCAGGCCCGCTTCACGGAAGGCCCGCGCGCTCTGATCATTGTCGCGCTCCGCGGGCGCCCACGCGAAGTCATCGAGCCCCCAGTTGAAGCCGCCGTGGATCCACACCACCGCCGGGCGCTTGCCGCCTTCGCGCACGGGCGTGATGTAGGCCGCGTTGCTCCCCAGCGGTGCCGGATAGCGCACGACTTCGAAGAGGTCCGCGGGCGGCGTGGGCGCGGGCACGCGACTCTCGGGTGCTTCCTTCAGGGCCGTGCGGAAGGTCTTCCGCAGCGCCACGGAGGTGGCCGGCGCGGGACGGGAACAGGCGCCCAGCACGAGGCAAGCCAGCAGGACTGGGAACGCGAGCATTCGGGAAGGCGTCGGCATGGTGGGAATACGCAGTGGGAGGCCGTCACGGGCACGTGACGCTCGCGACTCGTTCGGGAGGGTGGCTTGACAGCGCGCGGCACGACCGCTACTTCTTCTCGCAGAATGTCCGTCACCTCCGCCATGTGCATGTGTTCAATGCCTGTTCCGGGTGGGCCCAAGCCCGCCGCGGCCGGCTGACGCACAGCCTGCCCCTGGCGAGCCACCGAGCCCACCCACCCGCGAGGGTTGGTGGGCTTCGTCGTTCCGGGCCTCCGCTCTCGCTTCCCCGCTGAAGAGCGTCGCAGCGCCCACCGTGACCTGAAGCCCTTCCAAGCCTTCCGCCGTCCCTGACGTCCCCGCCACCCGTCCGCCTTCGCCCTCACGCGCGCCTTCACTGGCGACGCGAACAGGAGTCCCTTGCCATGAGCACGCCCCACGACCGCCCGCTGCACTTCGACACGCTCGCGCTGCACGCCGGCTATTCGCCCGACCCCACCACCGGGTCGCGCGCGGTGCCCATCTACCAGACGACGAGCTACCGCTTCCGCGACGCGGACCACGCCGCCGCCCTCTTCGGCCTCAAGGAGTTCGGCAACATCTACACGCGCATCATGAACCCCACGACGGACGTGTTCGAGAAGCGCATCGCCGCGCTCGAAGGCGGCGTGGGCGCGCTCGCGGTCGCCTCCGGTCAGGCCGCGCAGACGCTGGGCATCCTCAACATCCTCAAGTCCGGGGATGAGATCATCTCCGGCGCCAGCCTCTACGGCGGCACCTACAACCTCTTCAAGGTGACACTGCCCCGCCTGGGCATCACCACGCGCTTCGTGGACTCCAACCGTCCCGAGTCCTTCCGCGAGGCCATTGGCCCGAAGACGAAGGCGCTCTACCTGGAGTCGCTGGGCAACCCGCGCCTGGACGTGCCGGACTTCGACGCCATTGGCGCCATCGCGCGCGACGCGGGCCTGCCCCTCTTCGTGGACAACACCGCGCTGTCCCCCGCCCTCTTCAACCCCCTGCGCCACGGCGCGCACATCGTGCTGCACAGCGCGACGAAGTACATCGGCGGCCACGGCACCTCCATTGGCGGCGTCATCGTGGATGGCGGCAACTTCCCCTGGGAGAACGGCCGCTTCCCGGAGCTGACCGAGCCCAACCCCGGCTACCACGGCCTGCGCCTGCGTGAAGCCTTCGGTCCCGCCGCGTTCATCCTCAAGGCCCGACTGGAGGGCCTGCGCGACCTGGGCCCCGCGCTCAGCCCGTTCAACGCGCACGCGTTCATCCTGGGCCTGGAGACGCTGCGGCTGCGGCTGGAGCGCCACTCGCAGAACGCGCTCGCGGTGGCGAAGTGGCTCCAGCAGCACAAGAAGGTGGAGTGGGTGCGCTACCCGGGCCTGGAGGCCGACCCGGCCTTCACCAACGCGAAGAAGTACCTGCGCGGCGGCTTCGGCGGGCTCGTCACCTTCGGCGTGAAGGGCGGCCTGCCCTCGGGGCGCCGCGTGATTGACGGCGTGAAGCTGTGGAGCCTGCTTGCGAACATCGGCGACACGCGCTCGCTCATCATCCACCCCGCGTCCACGACGCACGAACAGCTCTCGCCGGAGGAGCGCGCCAGCACGGGCGTCACCGACGACCTGGTCCGCCTGTCCGTGGGCCTGGAACACCTGGACGACATCCTGGCCGACCTGGACCAGGCGTTGAACGCGGCCTGACGCCATGCGACCCGTGAGGAATCCCGTGGACCTCCCCGCGCGCTCGGAGACCCCGCGCGTCTTCGACCTGTCGCTGCCGGACCTGCCGCTGGAGGCCGGGGCGCGCGTGGCCCCCCACCTGGTGCGCGGCTGGTGGTGGGGGCCCCCGGAGGACCTTGCGTGGTTGCAGTCCCGCTCGCGCGTGCACTCGGAGGAGGAGACTCGCGCGGGCCTCCTCCGGGTGGCGCGGCGCTCCGCCTCCGAGCTGCGTGACGCGGCCACCGACGCGCGCCGCAACGGTCCCCGACGCGCGCCCGCGCCAGTGCCCACCGTGCTGCTCGTCCATGCGCTCACCGGTGGCATGCACGCCGGGGGTGAGGGCGGCTGGTGGGAGCCCGTCATCGGCCCGGGCCGGCCGTTGGACCCATCGCGCGTGCGCCTGCTGTGCTTCAACAACCTGGGCTCCTGCTACGGGACGTTCGGCCCCGCCGACGAGGGCTTTCCCCAGCGCACCGACGACACCCGCTTCGGCCCCGCGCCGGTGCTGCCCAAGGGCGACCTGCGCCTGGATGAGCGGAGCCTGCCCGCCACCCTCACGCCGTGGGACCAGGCGCGCTCCATCCTCGCCGCGCTGGACGCGCTGGGCGTGGAGGAGGTGGCGCTCGTCACCGGCGGTTCGCTGGGCGGCATGGTGGTGCTGTGCCTGGCGGCGCTCGCGCCGGAGCGCTTCCAGCGCATGGTGCCCATCGCCACGGCGGAGTCCGCGTCCGCGTGGGTGGTGGGCTGGAACCACGTGGCCCGGCAGGCCATCCTGTTGGATCCCGAGTACCCCGAGTCCCCCCGGCGCGGCCTGGAGCTGGCGCGTCAACTGGCGACGCTCACCTACCGCGCGGAGGCGGGCCTGGACGCGCTCCAGCGGCGTCCGCAGGCGTGGTCGTCGCGCACGCTGTACCCGGTGGAGAGCTACCTGGAGTACCAGGGCTCGAAGCTGGAGGCGCGCTTCGATGCGCGCTCGTACCTGGCGCTGCTGGGCGCCATGGACCACCACGACCTGGCGCGCGTGCCCACGCCGCGCGGCGGCCCCGGCCTGGACCGGATCCGCGCGAGCACGTTGAGCATCGGCATCGACCGCGACCAGCTCTTCCCGCCCGAGCACATGGTGACGCTGTCCCGGCGCCTGCGCGCGCAGGGGCTGCACTCCGAATACGCGGCCCTGTGCAGCGTGCACGGCCACGACGGTTTCCTCATCGAATGGGACGCGCTCGCGCCCCTGTTGATCCGCGCGCTCGCCCTGCCTCCGGGCGTGGGCGAAGGCGCCCGCCTTCCCTCTGCTGCCGGCGTCCGCGCCCGGAAGACTTCATGACCGCCCCCGTGAGCATCACCCGCTACGCGCCGTTCCTCCTCGACAACGCCCTGGGCCTCGCGTCCGTGGCCACGCACCTGTCGCGCCGCGACGCGGGCAGCACGCGCGCCGCCATCGTGTCCTCTCCGCCCTGGCTCGCCACCGGACTGGAGGCCGCGCTGTCCATCGCGTTGAAGGGCAACTCCGCCCTGGCCCGGCAGGAGCTGGATGGGTTGCTGGCGCGCGGCCTGTTGATGCTCGAGGAGGCCGAGCGCCGGCTGGGCGCGCCGCCGGGCTCCACGTCGGTGGAGGCGGACGGGGCGCGCACGCTGGCGTCGCTGCTGGAGCCGGCGCGGCGTGCGTTGGATGGAGCCAGCCTCGTGCGCGAGCGGCGGCCGGCGCTGGAGGACGTGGTGCGCGGCACCGGCGAGCGGCTGACGGCGGCGCTGCTGGCGCGGCTGTTGGGGGCTCGCGGCGTGCCGACGCTGGAGGTGGACGCGGCGGACTGGACGGTGACGGAGGGTGAGCCCGGTCACGCGCGCGTGAACCGTGAGCACACGCGCGACCGGGTGGCGACGCTGCGGCCCACGTGGGAGGGACGGCTCACGCTGCATGCGGGTGGACGCGGCGTGGCGCTCGACGGCCGCTCCACGACGTTGGGCCCGGATGGCGCGGACGAGACGGCGGCGGTGCTGGCGGTGCTGCTGGGCACGCCGCTGACCCTGTGGACGGACGTGCCCGGGGTGATGACGGCGGATCCGCTCCACGTCGCGGACGCTCGGCCGGTGCCGCACCTGAGCTACACGGAGGCGCTGGAGCTGGTGTACCTGGGCCTGCCCACGCTGCACCCGCGCGCGCTGTCCACGCTGCGCGACGCGGACATCCCGCTGCGCGTGCGCCACCTGCAACAGCCTGACGCGCCCGGCACCCTCATCGACGTTCGTGGCGTGGGCGATGGCAGCGTGCCCACGTGCGTGGTGTCGCTGGAGGACCTGGCGCTGCTGGGGCTGGAGGGGGGCACGGAGGAGGCGACGCGGCCGG
>NZ_RAWB01000539.1 GCF_003612055.1 Corallococcus llansteffanensis | reverse complement strand
ACCGGCCGGCCTTCAACAGCTCGACGACCCGCTCACGGAACTCCGGCGGGTATGGGGGGCGTGACTTCGGCATCGTGGGACCCTTTTCGCACAGCGGATGGGACTCCACGAAACCGGGGCAACTTCAGTCGATGCTCACCAGTCCAGACACCCTCCTACGACTGATTCGCCACGCTCCGCTGCCTCCTCCCAGGCCCGCTCGCGTCCTGGGCCTCGACGACTGGGCGATGCGCAAGGGGCGCACCTACGGCTCCACCCTCGTCGACCTGGAAGCGCACTGCATCCGCGACGTTTTGCCAGACCGTTCGACTCCCACGGTGAGCGCCTAGCTGCGCCAGTACCCCGGCGTGGAAGTCATCGCCAGAGACCGGTCGACAGAGTACGCACAAGCGGCGGTGCTGGGCGCACCAGAGGCCCAGCAGGTGGCGGACCGCTGGCACTTGCTGATGAATGGGCGGCAGATGATGGAACGCGGGATGACCGGCGCTCACCCCCGACTTCGAGCACTCCCAGCCGTGTCGAGTGGAGACGCCGCCTCTGCACGCCGTCAAACCAGCTTCTCTCGAACTCACGCCCGAGAGGAGAGCCGCTCCCGTGTTGGCGGTCGCGAGAAAGCGCAGATTCCTGGTCATCAGGTCGACCAGTTATCCATGGTTCGGGCCATCACGTGCCTCACCGAGTCAAGGGCAAGCTCGCTCCGCTCGGCGCCAGACAGTGCCCCTGTGACTCGGGAAGCCCGCGAAGGCATGAGGCCATCGGCCAGTGCTTGGAGCGCACTGGCTCGAAGTCAGCCCTCAAACTGACGTGTCCAGATTCCCGCGCTTCCTGGTGACCATCAACACTCTCGGAGTGTCGCTGCATACGAAGCCGTCCGGCGTCGTCACCTGGCGGGGGAACCCCTGCTGAGAATCAGTCGCACGCCGGGGCTGGCGCGAGGAACGGTGCGCAAATATGCCGTTGCGGAAGCTTTCCCCGAGCGCGCGGCGCGCGTGCCTGGACCCAGGCATCCTCGACCCGTATCTGGAGTACTTGACGCAGCGACAGGCCGCGGGGGGGGTGAGAACGCATGTGCCCTCTGGCGGGAGATTCGCGCCCAGGGCTTTCGTGGCGCCAAAAGCCAGGTCCACCGTTGGCTCCAGATGCGGCGGACGGTTCCCCCCTCGCGCAGGGGCGCCAGCTACCCCGGCGTCAATTGATGGGCGAAGGGCACGCGCCTCGACGCGCTCGCCTCGCCGAAGCAACTGGCCTGGCTATGCGTGAAGAGGCCCTGCGAGCTGACCACCACGGAGACCGCGACACTGGCGCGCATCAAGCAGGACGAGGAAGCTGCGCGTGTCATCGCATTGACTCAGCGTTTCTGTGAGCTCGTGCGCTCACGAAGCGTTTCACAGGGAGCAAAGCCAACGAGGCCTTGCAGGCCCTTCGAAGCGTGGCTGGGCGAGGCCCGCGCGTGCGGTGTGCGCGCGGTGGAGACGTTTGCGGAGGGACTCGAACAGGACGGCGATGCCATCCGGGCAGCACTGACCTCTCGCTGGAGTAACGCCCAGGCCGAGGGCCAACTCACGAAGTTCAAGCTTCTCAAGCGTCAGATGTATGGCCGCGCTGGCTTCGACCTGCTGCGTCGTCGCATGCTGCTCACCGTCTGAACCTCCGGTCTACACGCAGTGCGGGAGAGTCACAAAAGCCCGGGGAGGCGCAGTCGAGGCGACAACTCCCTGACACAGCGGGCTATCCGTGGCTTCCAAAATTTCGCATGTTCTGCAATTATCCAACCTCCGACTTGTCAGAGGAGGGAGCCACGATGGCGAAAGTGTCTCAAGATGTGTGTGTTGCAATAGTCCTTGCGGCCGCGGTTGCTGTATTTCTAATACCGTCTCAAGGGAGTGCAGCCGACGACATCGAGGCCTTCGGACGGGCTTGCGTACCAAGCTTGGCGCCTGTCGAACTGATGGCTGCGAGCAACGAATCGTTCGACTCAGCTTTTCGGAAGGTCGTCTGCGAGAACTACTTTAACGAGGAGTTTGGAGAGTCAGGGTGGAGCCTCGGATTGTTCGTCAAGGTCGTTACTCTTGATGCCAGTGGCAACTCGACGAATAAGTCCGTCACCCGCAAGGAGTACTGCGAGGATGCGGGTATGGTAGTACATTGGGAGACTGCTCAGGCCGTCTTCCAGCGTTTCACCACTGAGGCGCAATTGAAGGCTTGGAGCGCCTGCATGGCGCTCTACGCAAGCAACTCGAATCAGCAACTACCAGTGCCCGCGAAGCTGAAGAGCGTTGACCGAGATAGCGTAGTCGTGACGCTCAAGTGGGACCGCAATGTGAATCCGGCGGCAGGTCCCCCACGGTACGTTTCTATCGCTGCCATCGGTCTGGCCTGCACCACCAGCCTCAAGGCGAACGATGAGATTTCGTCCGAGGGTGAGGGCCACGTTGTGACGTGCGTGTGGCCATCCAATGCGCGAACTGGTGGCCTCACCATCAACCATTCGAGGGGTTCGTCCTTCGTCCCCGTCACTCGGCCAGACCCAACGCCGAACGCGACGGTGGTCCTCAACTTGGTTAAGAGCGAAAAGGGCACCGTGAAGGAGTATCCGGCCTGCGGTGGCAATGTCCGGACGCCGGACCTTCACAACAAGAAGTGCGGTCCCTTTAAAGCTTTCGTTGAAGGAGCGTGGAGACCTATCAACGTCCCCAACATTCTTGACTGGGACTGCGAGTCGAACAAGTGGGCGCGGAACAAGATGTGTGCAGAGTTGGTAGTTTCGGGCGCAGGGGAGAGCATCAAGGATGCGCGCTTGGATTGCTCGGGCAGCGGCGCCTGCGGCTGGAACATTGCTGGTGCTCCCGACCGAGTCTCGTGGCCGGTGAACTCCGCTACGCACAAGAGGGCGTGTCAATTCCTCGGGTCTCACTCGATGGACATCAAGGTTTGCGGGACCGTCGTAGTCACTGGGAACGTGAAGAAGGCCGTCAACCAAGCAAAGATCTGGCCGGTGGCTCCCGGTGCTACCTTCGAGGTGACGGTTCCTGTTGGTGCGAGCGGAGATTTGGTCGTGACAAGCGGCACCAACAACGAAGTGGTGAAGCTTGGCACCAGCAGCAAGAGCTTGAGGCTCCTGCGGGCTGACCCCGAGTCGCAGCTTGGTCCGACGTACGCCTACTCCTACGTGGGATGGAACGCAGCAGTTCCGTCATGGCCCGCTGGAATGCCTATGCCTGCGCTTCTTCGTAAGGAACTGAAGGCACAGAAGGTCGACGTCACTAGTACGTACTAATCCTTTGGCCGGGTGAGGTCTGGTGGGCAGTAGCGGAACTTCGCTCGGGCCTTCGGCACGGTGAAGCGCCAGCGGATTTGAAACCGCTGGCGATTCGCCCACTTCGCCCATGCGCTCGTTTCATGATGTCCTCCGCCCCAGGATTTCCTGAGACACCTTTCTGGGGGATAGCCTCCCCCTCGTGAGGTGGATGTGAAGAAGCAGCAGAGGCAGGACAGAACAGCGGAGCGCGGTCGGTTCTCTGCGAAGCGGAAGAAGGAGGCCGTGCTCCGGTTGCTCAAGGGCGAGGAACTCGACGCGCTCTCGCGGGAGCTGGGCGTCGCCGCAGCGGTGCTGAGCGAGTGGCGGGAGAAATTCCTGGCGGGGGCGGAGGCGAACCTCAAGAGCCGCGAGCCGGAGCCGGAGCCGGCGGACAACGAGGTGCTGCGGCTCAAAGCCATGGTGGGTGAGCTGATGATGAAGAACGAGTTGCTGGCGGAGAAGGCCCGGCTGCTGGAGGGCAACGCCCCGGGTTTTCCCTGGAAGAAGTCGAGAGGATGAGCGCCAGCCTCTCGCCTTCCAGCGGCAAGCCGTACGGACTGGTGCTCGTGACGGCCACCTGGCGCGTGCCTCGCGCCACGGTGTACCGGCACCGCGCCCGCCGGCAGGCCGAAGCCCCCGCGGTGGCCCGATGTGGCCCGAAGACGGCGCTGACGGACAAGGCGCTGCTGGAGGCTATTCGAGGCGTGCTGGCCGCCTCCCCGTTTCTGGGCGAGGGGCACCGCAAGGTATGGGCCCGGCTGCGCGCCCGGGGCGTGCGCACGTCGAAGGCCCGCTGTCTGCGGCGGATGCGCGAGGCGGGACTGCTGGCACCGGGCCGTGCTCGCCGAGTGCTGGGGCCACGCCACCACGACGGCACCATTACCACCGACAAGCCCGACGTCATGTGGGGCACCGACGCCACCTGCACGGTGACGACGCTGGAGGGCCAGGCCACCGTCTTCATCGCCATCGACCACGGCACCGCCGAGTGTGTCGGCATCCACGCCGCCAAGGTGGGCACTCGCTTCGAAGCCCTTGAGCCCATTCGCCAGGGCGTTAAAGCCCGCTTCGGTGCGTACGGCCGGGGCGTGGCGGCGGGGCTGTCCATCCGCCACGACAATGGCAGTCAGTACACCTCCGATACCTTCCAGAACGAGCTGCGCTTCCTGGGCGCCGAGCCCAGCCCGTCCTTCATCCGCAGTCCCGAGGGCAACGGCTGCACCGAGCGCTTCATCCGCACCCTCAAGGAGCAGTTGCTCTGGGTGCACTCCTTCGCCACCGTGGAGGAACTCCGGCTGGCCCTGCTGGAGTGGGTCCACCGGTACAACGAGCACTGGCTGCTGGAGCGCCACCACTTCCTCTCGCCGAGCCAAGCTCGGCGAGAGCTGATGCAGAAGCAAGCGGCCTGATTACAACCAATCTGGTGTCTCAACAATCCGGTGCGGTACACACCCGGCCAAAGGATTAGGGACCAAATCCGCCTACGAGGCTTCGATTCCCGCCGCCTCCACTGAGAAGAATGAACCCCGTGGCGCCAGCGAGACGCGGGGCACGTTAACAACCGGTGACCGCTACGCTCCCGAAGAGCCAGGACTGACGACCGCTCTTGCCGCGCGCTCGGTCAGCCCAGCCTCGACGCCCAGACGGGGCACGGCGAACACCTCCGGATCATCGCCACACAGCCAGGGTACAAGGGACGCTGGAGCGTTCGGCTTGGCTTGGCGCATGGAGGTTGCAGACGTCTGCGGGAAGGGGCCCAGGGGGCTGATGGAGGAGAGGGAGGGCCTGGGCCGCCCCCGGCAGCCTGCATTGACGCTGCGCCGGGTAGGCGACGCACGGGCAGTGCATGGGTTTGACAAAACACGCCAAATCGGTTTTCCCTCTTTATCATGAACTTCAAAAACCCGGTATTTGGTGTGGTGGCCCTGGCCCTGTCCGCCTGTGGCGGCGAGGCGTACGTCGAGGACGGCGCGGTGGAGGAGGCAGTGGCCTCCACCCGGCAGGCCGCGTTCTCGGGCGTGAACGGCACGGTGTGCGAGGAGAGCCCGTACAACTGCAAGCTGCGACCCTCCGGTGGCAACCGCGTCCTCACCAATGACCCGGACGACGACGACTCCTGGGAGCTCTACACGGGCGGGCCCATCCGCGACGGCAACGGCACCGTGGTGGGCACCTCCACCCGGACGAGCTCCACGTTCAACCACGGCCAGACGCGCACCTTCGCGGGCGAACTGCATGCCTTCGCGGTGTCGACGTCCAACTCGAGCGCGGGCTGGATGCCCATGTCCGCCATCAAGGGCCGCACGTCCTTCGAGGACAAGGTCGGGCACGTCTCGGCGCTGGGCTCGGGGCTGTCCAAGATGGCGTGCTACGCCGTGCGCAACTCGCACGACACGACCCTCGAGTTCAAGAAGGTCGTCTACGACAGCGACGCGACCCACGAGCGCGCGGGCGACTACCTGCCGCTCGTGCGGGCCAACGGCCTGCGCTCGGCGAACCTCACCTTCAACGTGCCGGGCTTCGGCCTGGGCGGCGTCGCGGTGGACCACTTCCCCGCGGGCACGAAGTTCCAGCGCCTGGACGTGCCCACCAACTCCGGCGCCCCGTCCATCGACATCCCGCTCTGGGTCCAGGACAGCGTGGGCCGCTACCGCCAGCAGTCCGGGACGATGAAGTTCATCTACGGCTACGTCATCGCCGCGACCGGCACCCCTCGCAACGGATGGATGGCGTACGACGCGCTCCAGGTCAGCTCCGGCTGCCCCTGAGCCCGGCCGTCATCCCGGAGCCAGGGTGACGACGAGCCGCCCGAGCGCCTCCCGCAGCCGCTCGGGCATCGCCACTGCCTTGCGCGTCTGGCGGTCCACGAAGACGTGCACGAAGTACCCGTGGGCCGCCGCCTCCTCCTCGCCCTCCTTGAAGAGGGCGATGCCGTAGGTGACGGAGCGGGTGCCGAGCCTGTCCACGCGCAGCCCCGCCCGCAGCCGGTCGGGGTACGCGAGCGGGGCGTGGTAGCCGCACTTCGACTCCACCACCAACCCGATGACGGCGCCCGCGTGGATGTCCAGGCCGCCCTCGTGGATGAGGTAGTGGTTCGCGACGGTGTCGAAGTAGCTGTAGTAGGTGACGTTGTTGATGTGGCCGTACAGGTCGTTGTCCATCCACCGCGTGGTGATGGGCAGGAAGTAGCGGTAGCGGTCGGCGGTCTCGGTGTCGGACACGGAGGGCTCCTGGCCTTCGTCGGTTACCAGTAGCGCAGCGCCTGGTGGAACAGCTCGGTGAGGACGGGCCGGGTCATCTCCCGAGGCGCGTTCTGGAGCAGGCGCTGCTGCGGGAAGGCGCCCTCCGTCAGCGCCGCCACGTCCGCGTCGGTGTACCCCACCCCGCCAAGGCCGTTGGGCATGCCCACCGCGCGCATGACCTGGACCAGCCGGCCCGCGAGCACCTCGCCCGCGTCCCCCGGCCCCGCCCCACGCACATCCGCGCCCAGG
>NZ_RAWB01000538.1 GCF_003612055.1 Corallococcus llansteffanensis | reverse complement strand
GTGCAGCAGGCCCCGCACGCCCTCCCCGCCCTTGCCGATGCACAGCGCCTGGTTCTCCGCCGTGTTCAGCCGCACGAGCAGCCGGAAGTCGATGAACTGCGCCAGCGACTGCGGGTCCTCCAGCAGGTTGCGCGGCACCTGGATCCACGCGCGCGTGGGCTTGAGGGCCTGGGTGTCCTGGTGGAACTCGAAGCCCGCCTCGGGGCGCAAATCCACGTCCTCCACCGGCCCCGCAGCCTTCGTCTGGGGGTGCGTCTCGTACCAGAAGGGCACCGGGTCGCGCTCCGCCTTCGCGGTCTTGAACATGCCGCGCACCGCGATGCGTGGACGGCGCTTGAAGCCGGGGAACGCGTCCACGATGGAGTTGTCGTAGTCCACGTGGGCCTGCGTGCCGTGCTTCTGCACCGCGGCCGCGAAGGCCGCCCCGGGGGAAATGGACACGTCCGCCTTCATCTTGATGCTCATGGCGTGAGACTCCTCGCGACGCTGTGACGACGCTGTCTAGAGCGGATGCAGACCGCGGAAGCCCAGGCCTTCGGTCTCCGGGCGGCCCAGCATCAGGTTGAGCGCATGCACCGCCGTACCGGCGGCGCCCTTCACCAGGTTGTCGATGGCGGCATTCACCACGATGCGGCCCCGCTCCGCGTCCACGTCCACCGCCAGCTCGCAGTGGTTCGTGCCCAGCAGCGGCCCGGGCTCCGGGAACGGAGACAGCGAGGCGCTGGGCCGCAGGAGCCGAACGAAGGGCTTCTCGCGGTAGCGCGTGGCGATGGCGCGCACCACCTCCGCCTCGTCCACCGGCCGCGCCGCGAAGGCGTGCACCGTGGCCAGGATGCCGCGCACGCCCGGCACCGCCGTGGCGCTGAAGTGGATGGTGGGCTTCGCGCCGGTGACGCGCTCGACGATGCCCTCCAGCTCCCCCGTGTGGCGGTGGCCCACCGGCTTGTAGCAGCGCAGCGCGTTCGCGCGCTCCGGGTGGTGCGAGGAGCGGTCCGGCGTCGAGCCACCTCCGGACGAGCCCGTCTTCGCGTCCACCACCAGCACGTCCGTGCGCGCGAGCCCCGCGTGCACCAGGGGCAGCAGCGCCAGCAGACCCGCGTGCGCCATGCACCCGGGCACCGCGACGTGGCGCGCGCCCGCGAGCGCGTCTCCCATCCACTCCGGAAGGCCGTAGACGAACGTGGGCACGTCCTCCGGGCGCGGGTGCTTGCCGTACCAGCGCGCGTGCCCCGCGGCGTCCAGGCGGAAGTCCGCGCTCAGGTCCACCACCCGCTCCGCCAGCCGGCACACCCTGGGCCAGCGCGCGAGCAACTCCCCTTGCGGCAGGCAGCTCACCAGCACGTCGCACGCCTCCAGCGCGTCGTGCGGCGTGTAGCGCAGGGTGCCCAGGCCGCGCAGGTGCGGGTGCGGGAAGTCCAGCCGCTTGCCGGCGAACTGGTTGGACGTGGCCTGCACCACCTCCACGGCCGGGTGCGCCAGCAGCAGGCGCAGCACCTCGCCGCCGGTGTAGCCCGCCGCGCCCAGCACCGCCACGCGCGCGCTCATCGCTTGCCCCCGACGACGTACTCCGCGATGAGATCCGGCAGGGGCACGCCCGTCTCGTCGATGCTGCGCGCGAACTCCACGCAGTGGTTGATCTCGTTGACGTAGACGTGGCCGTCGCGCGTCTCCAGCAGGTCCACCGCGACCATGTCCCCGCCCACCGCCTCCGCCGCGGCCTCCGCCAGCTTCGCGTGCAGCACCGGCACCTCGTAGCGCTCCGGTACGGCGCCCCGCGCGGTGTTGGTGATCCAGTGCTCGGAGCGGCGTCGCAGGCCGCCCACCGCCCGGCCGATGACGTAGACGCGCAGGTCGTAGCCCGGCTTGTCCACGTACTCCTGCACCAGCGCCACGTGGTCCTGCGCGCCGCCGGTGCCGAAGCGCGTGGACAGCACGCCCTCCGCGGCGCTGCGCGAGTCCAATCTCGCCACCATCCGACCCCAGCTTCCCAGCACGGGCTTGGTGACCACGGGGTAGCCCCGGCGTTCAATCTCGTCCAGGCACGCGTCCTCGTCGAAGGCCACGAACGCCCACGGCATGGGCACGCCCTTCGCGGCCAGCGCGGCGCACGTGAGGGCCTTGTCGCCGCAGAGCGAGATGGTCCGCGCGCTGTTGAGCACGCGCAGCCCCTTCAGCTCCAGGAACGTGGCCAGGTAGCGCGCGCGTGTGAAGGACATGCTGCGCATCAGCACGGTGTCCGCCTCGGAAGGGGGCTGTCGGTCCATCGACAGCGCCATCCCCGAGTCCGACACCATGTTGACGGCGCAGTCGCGCCTGCGCAGCGCTTCGAGGAGGAGCTTCTCCTCGGTGCGCACGCGCGTATAGACGAGGTCGACCTTGCGCATGGCCTGGGGCTACTCCCCCCAGTCTTCCTCGACCTCGGGGGCCTCCTCCAAGCGAAGGGGGTTCACGCCCACGACCTCCAGCTCGGCGGAACAGCCGTCGCAGGAGAGGACTTCACCCACCATGCGGTTCGCGGCAACCACTTGCTGCGAGCACAGCGGACACTGGTTCGCGACCACGGCATCCGTCGTCGGGTTCGGGTGGTTCTGGGCCTGCATGTCAGTCCCTCCTCGTTTCGGATCCCACGGCAAACACCGGGGTTCTTGGGAGCACTCCAAGGATGCGCTCGGCCACCTGCCCGCCCTCCAACCCATGGCCCCGCAGCAGCGCCTCGTGCGAGCCCGCCACCGCGTCATACCGGTCCTGCAACCCCACCCGGAGCACGCGCCGGCTCAGGCCCAGCTCGCACACCGTCTCGCACACCGCGCTGCCCAGTCCACCGAGCACGTTGTGCTCCTCCACCGTCACGAGCAGCCGCGTGCGCGATGCCGTCTCGCGCACCGCCTCCTCGTCCAGCGGCTTCAGCGTGTGCACGTTGAGCACGCGCGCGGACAGCCCCTGCGCCTCCAACAGCCGCGCGGCGTCCAGCGCGACGGACACGCCCACCTCGCCGTGCGCGAGCAGCCCCACGTCATCGCCCTCGCGCAGCAGCGCGGCGCGGCCCAGCTCGAAGGGGGGACGCGGCCCGTCCAGGCGGGTGACGCGGTTGCGGCCCAGCCGCAGGTACACCGGCCCGTCGTACGCGAGCATCGCGCGGGTGGCGTGCACGGTCTCCAGGCCATCCGCGGGCGACACCACCGTGAGGTTGGGCATCGCGCGCAGCACGGCCAGGTCTTCAATCGCGTGGTGCGTGGGGCCGAAGAACGCGCCCGCGACGCCGCCGTAGTCGCACACCAGCTTCACGTTGGCGCGCGCATAGGCCAGGTTCAGCCGCACCTGCTCGCACGCGCGCATCACGCCGAACGCCGCGAAGCTGTGCGCGATGACGGTGTGCCCCACGTGCGCCAGGCCACACGCCATGTCCAGCATGGTGGCCTCGCAGATGCCCAGGTTGAAGTAGCGCTGGGGGTGGCGCGCTTCGAACGGATCACCGCCGCCGCCCAGGTCCGCCTCCAGGAAGACGACGCGCGCGTCCTCCTCCGCGAACCGCGCGGCCGCGTGCCGGAACACCAGCCGCGACGACAGCTCCGGGTGCGCCGCAAGCCACGCCTCCGGCGCGAGGGACAGGTCCGGGCCCTGCGTCCCCGGGGGGACCACGGAAGCGCTCATGAGCCGTCCTCCCCCAGCGAGGCGAGCGCGCGGCGCAGGTGCTCCGGCGAGAACACGGCGTAGTGCGGCCCCTTGCCCTTGAGCATCGGCACGCCCGCGCCCTTGCGCGTCCGGGCGACGATGGCGCGCGGACGGTCGCCCACGACGGGCGCCTCCAGCGCCGCGCACAGGGCCGGCAGGTCGTGCCCGTCCACCTCCAGCGCCTGGAAGCCGAACGCGTCCAGCCTGGGCACCAGCGACTCCTGCGACAGGATGGCCTCGGTGGGCCCGTCGTTCTGGCCGCCGTTGCGGTCGATGATCAGCGTCAGCGCGGTGAGCTTGCGATGGGACGCGACTTGAAGCGCTTCCCAGTTGGAGCCCTCGCCCATCTCCCCGTCGCCGCAGACGACGAAGGTGCGGTTGGGTTCGCCGCGAAGCCTGTGCCCCAGCGTCAGCCCCACGCCCAGCCCCAGGCCGTGGCCCAGGCTGCCGGTGGCGAACTCCACGCCCGGCACCGCCGCGTTCACGTGGCCGGTGAAGATGCTGCCGTCCGCGTTGTAGCCGCGCACCAGCGCCTCCACGTCCACGAAGCCGAACTCCGCCAGCGCCGCGTAGAGCCCCGCCGCCGCGTGCCCCTTGGACAGGATGAGGTGGTCGCGCTCCGGCGCCTTGGGAGCGCGCGGATCCACGCGCATCACCCGCCCCAGCAGCGCCACCAGGATCTCCACCATGGACAGCGACCCACCCAGGTGACAGCCCGCCGGCGTCGCCGCCAGCCGCAGGATGGTCTGCCGGATGCGCCGCGCGCGCCGGGGCAGCAGCGTGAACCCCGCGTCCGACGCAGCGCCCGTGCCCCCGTCCGGGGAGCGGGCAGGCGCCACCGGGCCGCTTCCGGCCGTGGGTTCATCAGGCGTTCGCGCATCGCGCGCCGGCCCGGGTGTGGATGGATTCGCCGAGAGAGTCATGCCCGTTGCTTCGCTGGCGCCAGCCCCGTCTACCGGCTGTTGTGAGCCACCCTAGGAAATCGCATCATGCGCCGTCAACGCGGATTTTCTTAAGATGTAGATGTACAAGAAAAAACCGTCTAGCCCGGTAATCTCGCGACGTTGCACTCGCATCACGCTCGGCATTCGCGGACATCAAGTCAACCCGAGGAGACCTTCAGATGGGGCAGCGCTTCCATAACGCAGCGGCGTTGGTGAAGGGTGCGGAGTACCGGGGCAAGGGTTGGTGGCGCGACACCACCGTGGTTGACGATCTGCGTCGTTGCGTCGAGGCCCATCCGGACAAGACCGCGATCATCGCCGCACGGTATTTTTCCAAGGACGTCACGCGACTGACGTACGCGGAGCTGGCGCGGTACATGGACCGGTTCGCGCTGGCGCTGCGGGATCTGGGCGTGGGGCGCGAGGACATCGTCGCGGTGCAGCTGCCCAACGGGTGGCACTTCACGGCGCTGGCGCTGGCGTGCGCGCGGCTGGGGGCGGTCATCGCGCCCATTCCTCCCGACTACCGGCGGCGCGAGGTGGAGTTCATCTTGGGGCGCACGGAGGCGGCGGTGTACGTGGGGCCCACGTCGTGGACGGGGCACTCGCACCGGGACATGGCGCGGGAGATGGCGATGGTGCTCCCGTCGCTGCGCCACCGGGTGCTGCTGGGCAGCAACGACGGCCTGCAGGCGGGCGAGCGGGACTTCGAGCGCCACTTCATCGAGCGGAAGTGGGAGCAGGAGGCGTCGCTGGACGGCGTGGCGCCTGCGGGGCCGGACGACGTGTGCAACATCCTCTACACGTCTGGCACGACGGGAGAGCCCAAGGGCGTGGTGCATTCCCACAACACCAACTACGGCATCACGCGCGCGCTGTGCGACACGCTGGCCATCGACGGCACGGACGTGGTGGCGCTGCCGTCGCTGCTGACGGCGTCCACGGGCTTCACGTACTCGTACCTGATGCCCATGCTGCTGGGGGCCACGGCCGTCTACATGGACGTGGGCGATCCGGAGCTGACGCTCAAGCTCTTCGAGGAGCATGGCGTCACGTTCACGTACGGCATTCCCACGTACCTGATGAACCTCATCGCGCTGCAGAAGAAGCGCCAGCGAAACACGTCCACGCTGCGGCAGATCGCCACGGGCTCCATCCCCGTGCCGCCGCACCTCATCGCGGCGGTGCGGGAGACGTTCGGCGTGCGGCTGCACACGCTGTGGGGCATGACGGAGAACGGCGCGGTCACCATCACGCGCCATGACGACCCGCCGGACTGGCCCAGCCAGAGCGACGGGCGGGCGGTGGCGTGG
Source organism: Corallococcus llansteffanensis (assembly GCF_003612055.1). GTDB lineage: Bacteria > Myxococcota > Myxococcia > Myxococcales > Myxococcaceae > Corallococcus > Corallococcus llansteffanensis. Next base: position 874 of record NZ_RAWB01000538.1, on the reverse strand, counting down.
ATGCAGACGCGGATTGTCCCGGCGATCGCGGAGGACGGCACGCCGTACCCGGACGGGACGGGGCGGCTGCTGGTGCGGGGCGCCAGCCAGTGCCTGGGCTACTTCAAGCGCGAGGACGTCTATTCGGCGGCGGTGGACGCGGACGGCTGGTTCGACACGGGCGACCTGGCGCGCGATGACGGGCGCGGCGGCATCCGCATCGTGGGGCGGCTCAAGGACGTCATCTTCCGATATGGGTACAAGATCCCCGTCGTTGAGGTGGAGTCCGCGCTGTACTCGCACCCGAAGGTGAAGGAGGTCGCGGTCGTCGCGCACTCGGACGACAAGATTGGCGGCGAACGGGTGTGCGCGGTGGTAGTGGTGCGCGAGGGCGAAGCGCAGCCCACGCTCACGGAGCTGCGCGACCACCTCAAGCAGCAGGGCATGTCCAACCAGTACTGGCCGGACCGGCTGGACGTCATCGACGAGATGCCCAAGACGGCCACCGGCAAGGTGCGCAAGTACCTGCTGCGGGAGCGGTTGAAGCCCGCGTGAGGAGAGAAACGGATTTGAGCCAGGGCACCGACGACGCGTCCCTCACGGAGATGGAGCGCAAGCTGGCCGGCTGGTGGCGGGAGCTGCTGGGCGTGGAGGTCGTCCGCCCGGAGGACCACTTCCTGGAGATCGGCGGCAACTCGCTGATGGCCACGCTCCTGTCCAACCGCATCGAGAGCGAGCTGGGTGTGGAGGTGACCATGGTGGACCTGTTCAACACGCTCCGGGACGTGGCCGCGCTGTGCGAACAGCTGCGCGAGGAACTGAACGCATGAAGCCGCGCCGCCCTTGAGAGGCGGCCTCCACCCCTACCCCCGAGCGCGCCATGCCCGAGCACCCC
>NZ_RAWB01000537.1 GCF_003612055.1 Corallococcus llansteffanensis | reverse complement strand
CGTTGGAACCGGGCGCCCACATCGCGCCGTCCCCCTGGCCCCACGCTTCGATGCGGTACATCGCGGCCCCCCTGGGTGCGGTGCTTCCTACGCGTTTCGATAATTAGACGCCGACCGGAAGATTCCTTGGCTCCGCCGGGTACCAATTCATCGGATTCCCCCCATCCGCAGCGCGCGGGCCCGGATTCCGGCCTCTTCGCTCCATCCCGGCTCCCCCCGTTGGGCCACCGCGTCGAAGGCCTCCGCCGCCTCGCGCGGAAGGCCCAGCGCCCGGAGCACCAGCGCCCGGTTCCACAGGGCCTGGGGATGGTCCGGTGCTTGACGCAGCACGCCGTCCAGCAGGCCCAGCGCGCCCTTCAGGTCTCCCTCCGCCATCGCCACCACCGCCCGGTCGCTGTCCCGGTCCGCGGACGGCGCGCTGCGTGACAGGAAGTCCGCGGCCTGCCGCAGCTCGCCGTGCACGAGGTAGGCGGCCGCGATGCCGTGCAGGTCCCCGCGCTCCTCCAGCTCCGCCAGCGCTCGCAGGGGCACCCGGGTCCCGGCCTGGACCCCCCCATCCTCCGGCGCCGCCGTCCTGGAGGGGACATAGGGGAGGTACTGGTCCGCGGCGGGGTAGGCGATGCGGGCCTCCAGCCCGCGCACCACCGCGCCGGCCCGCCACGCGTCCACGGACCGGAAGTGCACCGTGGGCAGGGTCGCGGCGAGCGCTCCCAGCCCCATCGCAAGCACGGCCCCCAGCGCCTGGCCCCGCCAGCCCCGGAGCCACGTGAAGCGCGCCTGGTGACGGGACTCGTCCGGAGGGGCGGGGGCATCGTTGTGTGGCACCGCGCCATAGAGGGCCTGGACGCTGAGCATCTCCAGTTGCATGGCGTCATGCAGACCACTGGCGCACGCGCGGCAGAGAGCCAGGTGGAGCCGGAAACGCTCCTCGTCACCCGACTCCAGCTCGCCATCCACGAACCGGTAGAGCTTCTTGCACCAGAGATCCATCGCGCGTCACAGCCCGTGGTCGAGCTTCCGCCTCCCGTCCCTGTCGAACGCGAACGGAATGAATCCTTGGCCGTGTTCCTCCAGGGAAGAACGGGCCCTGCCCGCCCGCCTGCCCGGCGAGGGGAGCGGGACAGGCGGGGTCGCGTCCGGCCCGGGTCAGCGGCGCGGACGGGGGCGCAGCACGGCCGCACCGGAGCGGCCGGCGCGCGGGCAGGGCCAGCGGGGGGCCCTGACGGCTTCCACCGCTTCGCCCTCCGAGTACCAGGGGCAGCAGGACGCGCAGCCCGGGCAGCGGCGGCGGTAGCGGCGCGCGCCCTGGTGCCAGGAGCGCCCCTCCTGGTGCTCGGGAGGTGGAACGGGCGCGGCGGCGGTGGGGGCATCCCCGGGCCAGTTCTCCGGCACGTCCTCGTGCCACGACCCTGGCAGTCGCTCGCGCGCCTGTCGGGCGGACACCCAGCGCTCGCTCTCCTCCGCGTCCTCCAGCGCGAGCCGCGCCAGCACCTCCAGTTGCAGCAGGTCATGGAAGCGCGTGGCGCACGCTTCGCAGCCGGCCAGGTGGCCGCGGATCCGTCGCTGGTCGTCCTCGGGCAGCTCCCCGTCCAGGAAGGGCCGCAGGTCCTCACACGCGGGGCTCATCGTTCCCTCTCCTGGCGGCGGCGTTCCGCGGTGTCGTGGAGCATGGCCTTGAGGCGGCGGCGGGCGTGGAAGAGCCACGTGCCCACCGTTCCCGCGCTGGGGGTGTTCATCCGCCGGGCGATCTCCGCATGGCGCAGGCCGCGCGCATGCAGCTCGAACGCCTGACGCAGCTTCTCGTTGAGCCGGGCCACCGCCTGGCGCAACTCGTCCTCCGTGACGCACTCCCACTGCTCGGGCTCCGGCGAGTCCTCCGGATCCTCGAAGAGCATGTGCACGTTGTGTAGATCCACCCTCCGGTCCGTCTCCGCGCCCTGGCGCCGGCACTGGTCCAGGAAGCGGTTGTGCAGCACGCGCACCAGCCACGCGCGGCGCGCCGGCTCCGGCCAGCGTTTGAGGCGCTCCCATTGCAACAACGCCCGGAGCAGCACGTCCTGCACCAGGTCGTCGCAATCACTTGCACCCCGGCCGCAGACATTGCGCGCGATGGCGACCAGCACCGGCTGATGGCGGATCGCGAACGCGGCGAATTCCCCTCCCGAGCCTTCCCGGACAGGGGGCTCCTCCCTCCCTGGCACCATGCGACCGCCTCCCTTCCCTCAGAGAACGCAGAGGGTCGGATTCTTTTTCTTCTCACCGATGCGACAGGCGCCAGGACGCTTCATCCGGCCGCGCGTCTGCCAGTGCGATTGGAACACTTCAAGCAGACGCCAATTCGTTGCATGGAATAGACAGACATCCGCGAGTTCCGGGTTCCCGGGTTCAATGTCTCTCCATGGGTGTGGGGTGCCTCCGGGTGTTTCAGGCCCCGCCGGGGGGCGTGGACCCCTTCCAGCATGCACCAGGGGGATTGCGGGCCCCGGATGTTTTTCGCGCCCTTCCCTCCGCGCCGGGATTCCAGGTTCCAGGATTCCCCGCTCCCGGAAGCCCCCCAGGACCGAAACTCCCCGAAACTCCCCCTTGCGTGCCTGGGGAGTCCTTTGGTCCTCTTGGGCACCGCCGTATGCCCATGGAAACCGCCGCCGACAGCCGAGAGTACCGCGTGGTCTTCTTCTGCCCTGCGTCGAACGCCCGGCTCGAGCGGCTGGAGGTCCCCGTGCGCCGCCTGCTGTCGCGCATCCAGGCGCCTCCGGCGGAGCTGGCCCCGCTGACGGAGGCCGGGGCGCTGACGGAGGCCGGGTGGCAGGTGTACCTGGTGCGCTCGCTCACGGAGCGGTCCGCGGCGCAGGCCATGGCCGCCTACATCAGCGAGGCCACGTGCGCGCTGGCCGCGGAGGTGGACGCGGAGGTGCTGGGCCTCTACGTGGACGTGTCGGGGGACTCGGCGCGCATCTGTCGCTGTGGCCCGGAGGACGGGCCGGAGACCTTCGCCGGACGCCGGCAGGCCGCGCTGCACCGCACCTCCGAGTGGCTGGAGGTCGCGCCCGCGAGCCTGTCCGCCCTCTTCCAGCTGGATCCGCCGGACGCGGAGTACGAACCGGACGCGGATGACCGCTTCGTCGAGGAGAAGCTGCGGGAGGCGCGGACCCTGATGGAGCGCTACCGCACGGCGAAATGAGGTCGAGCACCCCGGAGGACCTCGCGGGTCGCTGTGAGCGGTGCTACCTGCCCACCGCGTGGTGCCTGTGCGCCGAGGTGCCCGTCGTGCCCACGCGCACGGAGCTGCTCGTCATCCGGCACAACAAGGAGGCGCAGAAGAGCACCAACACCGCGCGCATCGCGGCGCTGGCCCTGCCCCGCTGCCGCATCGTCTCCTATGGCGCGCCCGGTCAGCCCTTCGATGCGTCGGTGCTGGACGACGGGTTGGACACGTGGCTGCTGTTCCCCGACGCGCCGGAGGCGGAGGGCCCGCTGCCCCAGCGGCTGGTCGTCATCGACGGGAGCTGGGCACAGGCGCGGCGCATGGTGCAGCGCGTCCCCGGCCTGCGGCGGTTGCCGGGACTGAGGCTGCCTCCGCCAGCGCCGGACTCCCGCCGCCTGCGCCGTCCGCCGCATCCGGACGGGATGTCCACGCTGGAGGCCATGGCCGGCGCGCTCGCGCGACTGGAGGGCGAGGACGTGGCCCGGCCGCTGCTCGCGCTGCACGAGGTGATGATCCAGCGCGTGCTGGGCAGCCGCGGGCGGCTGGGCTGGGTGGACTACCTCTGAGCGGCGGCGGCGCGTGCGCCTACTGCACGACCTTGCGCATCTCCGCCGCGAAGGGCACGGGCTCCAGGAAGCCCGTCACGCGCGGCTTCGTCAGCACCGTGCCGTCCGGATTCACGAAGGCCACGGTGGGCAGCCCCTCCACGCCCAGCTTCTCCATCAGCGCGTCGAGCGCGTCCTCGCTGTTCGTCGCGTCGATCTTGACGGTGAGGAAGCGCCCGGACTCCGCCTGGGTGATGACCTCCTGGGACGGGTAGGTCTCCCGGTCCAGCTCCTTGCAGGCCGCGCACCAGTCCGCGAAGAAGTCGATGAGCACCGGGCGCCCTTCGGCCTTCGCGCTCGCGAGCACCTGGTCGAGCTGCCGCGCGTCAAACGTGGCCGTCTTCGGCGGCATCACGTGGTGCCACTGCCAGGCCGGCGCGCGCGGGGGCTGCGCGAGGCCCAGGCGCACCCACAGCGCGCCCGTGGGCTTCGCGTCCAGCGCGCCGCCGCGCACCACCAGCGCGCCCACCACCAGCACCACGCCCAGCGCCTTGAAGCCGAAGTCGCGTGCGCCTTCCTTGAACGAGCGGTGCACCGCGCCCGCGAGCACGCCCAGGGCCGTCAGCACCGCGGCGATGAGCGCCCCGGGCACCTGCCCCACCTCATTGCCCAGCCCCTTCACCGTGTCGCGCGCCCAGGGGAAGGCGTCCTTCAGGTACGAGAACGCGAGCGCCACCAGCATGATGCCCAGCACGCTCTTCACCCACTCCATCCACACGCCGCCGCGCGGCAGCCGCACCGTGAAGACGCCGATGAGGAAGAACGGCACGCCGATGCCCAGCGCGTAGATGAACAGGAGCGTCGCGCCCAGCGTCACGTTGGCGGACTTCGCCACGAAGGCCAGCAGGCCCGTGAGCACCGGCCCGGTGCACGGCGCCGCCAGGAACCCGGACACGCTGCCCATGAGGAACGCGCCCGCGAAGCCCGAGCCGCCCACGCCCGTCAGCTTCGTCTGCAGCGACGACGGCAGCGCCAGTTCGAACGCGCCGAACATGGACGACGCCAGCAGCAGCAGGAACAGCGCCAGCACCGTCACCACCACCGGGCTGCCCAGCATGGAGCCGAACGCCTGCCCCGTCTTCGCCGCCAGGATGCCCAGCGCGCTGAACACCACGCCCATGCCCACGATGTACGACGTCGTCAGGGCCAGCGAACGGCCGCGCCCCTCCGCCTTGCGTGCGCCGAACACCGACACGGTGATGGGGATGAGCGGGTACACGCACGGCGTCAGCGCGGTGAGCAGGCCGCCGGCGAACACCACCCCGGCCCCCCAGAGCAGGCTGCCGGACTCCAGGAACTTCGACGCGTCCAGCCCGGCGCTCGGGCCCGTGGGCAGCACCCACGGCACCACGGCCACCGCCAGGCCCGCCACCACCGCGACCGCCGCCGCCGTCAGCTTCATTCCGTTCATGCGTGCCTGGCTCCCGCGCGAGGGCCCCTTCTATATGCGGAGCCCGGCGGTGCGGCTACTCCACCGGCATGACCTGGGGGTTGCCGGGCACCTTCAGCCCGGCGGAGCGCGCCAGCCCCATGACGCCCTCCACCGCGGCGGCGATGTAGCCAAAGGGGTTCGCTCCATCCACCGCCGTCACGTGCACCTCCCCCATCTTCTGCTGGAAGGCCGCCGCCACCTGGGGGAGCTGCCGCGCCAGGGTCAACTGGATGACCTCCGGGCTCACCGTGTTCTCGATGTCACGAAGCTCCCGCGCCCGCTCCATCTCCAGCCCCTGCTGCGCCCGGGTGCGGCGCAGCTCCAGCTCCGTGATGCTGGCCTCCGCCTCCGCGACGGACTGCTTCGCCAGCAGCACCTGGAGCCGGGCGGCCAGCTGCTCGGCCTCCTGCCGGGCCTCCGCGAGCCGCAGCTCATGCTGCGCGGCCTCCGCCTGCTGCTGCCGGCGCAGGCGCTCCAATTCCACCTGCGCCTTCGCGGACTCCGCCTGGTGCTCCAGCCGCAGGCGCTCCAGCTCCCCCTGAGCGCGGTTGAGCGCGAACTGGCGCTCCCCGGCGAGCTGCGCCTCCGCGAGCCGGCCCTTCGCGGCCAGCCCCTCCAGGCGGGCCTTCTCCTCGGAGGCCTGCGTCTGGATGCGCACCTCCTCCTGCGCGGCCAGCTTCGCGAGCGCCACCTCGCGCTCCACCGCCGTCTTCTCCTGCTGGGCCTGCCGCTCCTGCGCGAGCTGGGTGCCCGCGAGGCGCGCCTCCACCGCGAGCTGCTCCAGCCGCGCCTGCTCCTCGGTGGCCTGCGAGCGCTGGCGCACCTCCTCCCGCGCCGCGAGCTTCTGGAGGTTGAGCACGCGCTCGCCCTCCGTCTCCTCGCGCCGCACGAAGCGCTCCTTCGCGAGCTCCGCCTCACGCGCCTGCCGCTCCTGCTCACGGCGGAAGCGGGCCTGCATGTGCTCGAAGACGGACGCGGACAGCACGCGCACGTCCTGGATTTCAATCGTGTCCAGGAGCACGCCCCAGCCCTTGTCGGTGCGGTCCTCCATCCGGCCCTGCCCGGCGAGCACCGGCGCGATTTCGCGCATCAGCTCCGCGGCGATGCCCTCCTTGCGCCGCGTGAGGCACTCCTCCACGGAGAGGTTGGCCACGAGCCTGCGCGCCGCGCCCACGAACATCTCCCGCAGCAGCTCCGCCAGCTTCTCCTGCGCCCGCTCCGGGTAGCTGAAGTTGAGCATCCGGAAGGCCACCAGCGGATCCGCGATGCGGTACACCGCGAGCCCCGTCACCGCCACGCCCACCTTCTCGCTCGTCACCTGATCCGCGGTGAACTGCAGCCGCTGGATGCTGGTGGGCACGATGGCCACCGAGTCCCCGGGCAGCTTGAAGCAGCTCGCCCCCTGGCCGCTCACCTCGCGCACGCGCCCCCGGCGCATGTGGATGAGGAACTCGCTGGGCCGCGCGGTGATGAGCCCCCAGCCCTTCACCTTGTCGGGGTCCTCCGCGGGCTTCCCCGCCCGCCACCCGTCCGAGTAGCGGGGACGCTCCAGGCCTCCCTCCAGCCGGACCAGGG
>NZ_RAWB01000536.1 GCF_003612055.1 Corallococcus llansteffanensis | reverse complement strand
GGGGGGAGGCTTGCGTGCCTCCAGGAGCAGGCGGGCTTCCAGGCGGCGCACCCGGTCCTCCAGCGCGGCGATCCGTGCGGACAGGCGCGCGTGGAGGTCCTCGGCGGAGGCCGGGGATGGACGTGGGGAGCGCATCAGGGGCAGAGCGTGCCAGCCCCGTGGGAAGCCCGCAAGGACGCGGCGGCAGGGGGCCCCGCGTGTTATGTCTTGCGGTCCCGTGTCGCCCATTCTCTCTCCTGCCAAGCCCATCCCGGGCGGACCCTCCGTGGATCCGCTGCACGGGAGCTTCCGTTCCTCCATCCACCGGGAGCGCGCCGCCGATGCCTCGCAGCGGGCCCGGGAGCTGCTCACCGACGAGGTCCTCGGCCGCTTGCTCAGCACGCCGCGCCCGCCCACGACCCAGGTGCCGCGCGCGAGGGAGGTGTTCGTCAACCGCAACCTGCGCATGGACCATGTCGAGCTCATCGGGTTCGACATGGACTACACGCTGGCCATCTACCACATGCGCCGGCTGGAGCAGCTGTCGTTCGACATGACGATCGCGAAGCTGATCAGCGAGTACCACTATCCGCCGTTCGTGGGCGGGCTGATCTACGACCACCACTTCGTGATGCGCGGGCTGGCGGTGGACCGGGTGAACGGCAACGTCCTGAAGATGGATCGCTTCGGGCACGTGGGGCGCGCGTACCACGGCCTGCGGCCGCTCAAGCGCGAGGCGTGGAAGGAGCTGTACCGCAACAAGCGGGTGCGGCTGCGCAACCCGCAGTTCGCATGGAACGACACCCTCTTCGCGTTGCCGGAGACGTGCCTGTTCTCCGGCATCATCGAGCTGATGGAGTCGATGGGGCACACCGTGAACTACGGCAAGCTCTACGACGACATCCGGGAGGCCATCGACACGGTGCACCGGGACAACTCGCTCAAGCGGGAGATCCGCAAGGACCTGGCGCGCTACGTGTTCCTGGATCCGGAGCTGGGGCCGGCGTTGCACAAGCTGCGCTCGGGTGGGAAGCGGCTGTTCCTGCTGACGAACTCCGCGTGGGACTACACGAACGCGGTGATGCGCTACCTCCTGGACGGGCAGCTTCCGGAGTACCCGAGCTGGCGCAACTACTTCGACTTCACGGTGACGGCGGCGGGCAAGCCGGCGTTCTTCACGGAGAGCCGACCGTTCCTGGAGCTGGACTCGACGACGGAGGAAGGCAAGGTCGTGGGCGAGGCGAAGTCGCTGGAGCGCGGCACGGTGTACTCCGGCGGCAACCTGGCCCAGTTCGAGGAGATGACGGGCTACCGGGGCGAGCACATCCTCTACGTGGGCGACCACATCTACGGCGACATCCTGAAGTCGAAGAAGTCGTCGCTGTGGCGCACGTGCATGGTGGTGCAGGAGATCGAGGACGAGATCACCTACACGGACCAGCGGCGCACGGACATCGACACGCTGTCGGAGGTGGAGCTGACGCGCGCGCGGCTGGACGACGAGGTAAACCACCGCAAGACGGTGTTGAACTCACTGGAGCGCAGGCTGGAGCGCGGGGAGCTGCCGGAGGCGGAGCGGCTGGAGGCGGAGGAGCTGCGCAAGAAGACGAAGGCGGAGCTGGAGAAGCTGCGCAAGTCGTTGAAGGCGACGAACGGCATCGCGGACACGCTGGAGCAGGACGTGGAGGAGGGCTTCAATCCGTACTGGGGCCTGCTGTTCAAGGAAGGCAACGAGAACAGCCGCTTCGGCTACCAGGTGGAGCAGTACGCGTGCCTGTACACGAGCCGCGTGTCGAACTTCCTGCACCACTCGCCGATGCAGTACTACCGCTCGCCGCGGGACTTGATGGCGCACGAGCAGGCCGGTGCGCTGTCGAGCAAGATGTCTCCGCTGGGGAGCGAAGGACCGCCGAAGGGTTCGGATCAGTAGAGCAGGCGGTGGGGCCTATGGGGTCGCGGGCAGTCGGCCCCAGATGACGTCACTGAATCGCGACGTGGGCGCGGGTTCGATGCCCAGCTTGCGCAGGTCGTCGGTGTGTCGGGCGCCCTTCACGACGACCCACCGGCGGGCGACGCGCCTCCCCTCCTCCAGCGCTTCGGGAGTAAGGGGCGCGTGCTCCGCGAAGCGGCGCAGGACGTCGAATGCGGGCTGGGCCTTCTTCGGCTTGGCGAACATCGGGTCGAAGAAGACGACATCGAAAGACTTCGCGGGCAGGGTCTTCAGGTACGCGTGTGCGTCCGCATGGTGGACCTCGATGGCGCAGGAGTCCGCGCCCCGCTCATAGCGCCGGAGTCCCTCCGCGGCGACGACGCACAGGGGCAGGCTCTTCTCCAGGCCCACCACCCTGCCCTGCGGCCCCACGGCGAGCGACGCCACCAGCGCGTCCTGACCAAGTCCCAGCGTGCAGTCGAGCACAGCATCTCCGGGAACAATCTCCGCGAGCTTGAGGAACGTGTCGTCGCGCTGGCCTTGTCGCAGCCGCATGCGCCGCAGGTGTGCCATGCCCGCGTGGAAGGCGAACGAGCCCTCGGGCTCCCACAGCGTCACGCCATCGCCACCCACGACGAGCAGCGCGTCCACCTTCGTGCCGAGCCACGGGGCAATGCCCTCGCTGGAGCGGCGTGGCAGGAACGGAAGGCCCCACCGCTGCGCCACGGCCCGCGCCTCGCGCACCGTGGGCACATCCGTCTTCGTGCTGGTGGTGACGGCGAGGGGAATCGGCGGCATCGATACCGCCGCCCTACTCCGCGACCGCCTGGAGCTTCCGGCCGCCCTGCATCTGCGCCACCGTCACGGCCTGGTTCCGGCCATTGCGCTTCGAGTGGTACAGGCACTGGTCCGACAGGTCGATGAGCTGCTGCTTCTCCTGCCCGTTGTCCGGGAACGTCGAGATGCCCAGCGACATCGTGATGCGCAGGGGGCCCATCTCCGTCTGGAACACCTCCGCCATCACCGCCTCGCGGATCCGCTCGGCGATGACCTTCGCGCCGTGCGCGTCCGTCTCCGGCATCACCATCACGAACTCCTCGCCGCCGTAGCGCGCCACCACGTCCGTGTCCCGCGCCAGCGTCTTGATGATGCGCGCCACGCCCTTGAGCACCTGGTCACCCGTCGGGTGCCCGTACGTGTCGTTCACGTTCTTGAAGTGGTCCACGTCCGTCAACACGATGGAGCACTTGCGGTTGTACCGGCGCGCCTGCGCGAGAATCTCGTCCGCTCGCGACTGGAACGTGCGGTGGTTGAGCAGCCCCGTGAGGCCGTCCGTCGTCGCCATCTTCTCCATCTGCTCGTAGAGCTGCGCGCGCAACACCGCCTGCGCCGCCTGGATGGCGATGACTTCGATCATCCGCAGCACGTCCTGCTCGAACGCCGCCTTCTTGCGCGACCCCGCGACGAGCGTGCCCAGGATGCGGTCCCCCGCCACCAGCGGGAAGATCTTCAGCGCGCCCAGGCCGCGCACCTGCGTCTCCTCATCGAAGATGACCTGCCGGTCCATCGCCTTGATGTCCCGCCCCGGCAACGGTGCCCCGTAGCGCACCACGTTCGCCACCAGGCCATTGTTGTCCGGGAACGTGCGGCCCTCCAGCGCCTTGCCCTGCGCCGTCACGCCCGTCATCCGCACCACGCGGTGCACCCGCTTGCCCTCCTGCTCCGACACCAGCGTCACCGCGCAGAAGTCCAACCCGGCCAGCTGCCGCGTCGACTCCAGCACCGCCACGAACACCTGGTCCGGACTGCCCGCGCGGTTCAGCTCCTCGATGGCCCGGAAGAACCGGTCCTTCTCGTCGCGCGTCTTGCGGATGTAGCTCATCACCCGCTCCACCTCGATGGAGCGCAGCACCTCACCGGCGATGGTCGTCAGCAGCTTCTCGTCCTGGTCCGTGAACGGCTCGTTCTTCAGCTTGTCCGCCACCAGCACGCCGCGCACCAGCCCGCTGCCCTCCAGGATGGGCACCGCCAGCAGCGCTTGCACCGTGGGACCGCCGCTCTCGTAGTACGTGACGCCCTTCAGCCCCTGCGGCGAGTTCATCCGCACCGGCGCGCGGCGCTTCAACACCCCGCCGATGATGCCCTCGCCCGCGTTGAACTTCTCGCGCTGCACCCGCTCCGTGGGCGAGCGGCAGTCGTACAGCTTCAGGCTCCGGTCATCCGACGTCAGCAGGAACGCCGCGCAGGTGTCCGTGCGCAGCCCCGTCTCCGCGATCTCCAGCGCCGCGTGCACCGCGCCTTCAATCTCCTTCACCGACGCGACGAGCCACTTCTCGTCGGAGCTCATCCCGCTGAAGCTGTCCTGCGTCCCGGAGCTCACCAGCCGGAAGGTGCGCGCGCGCTCCTCCACCTCGCGGATGCGCTTCTGCACCGCGTCCGTCTCCGCCCGCTTCGCCACCGCCATCCGCGCGGACAGCACCAGGTGGTACAGCCCCGCGAACAGCGCCAGGAACATCGTGTGCGTCAGGAAGCCGGTGAGGTTCACCACCGGCCCGCCCAGCGTGACGAGCCCGTCGTACACCAACGCCACGCCCAGCAGCGTCATGCCCGCATTGCGCGGCAGGAACGCCACCAGGAACGCCATCAGCAGGTAGACGATGGGGAACAGCTCCCCGCCGCCAATCGCCACCACGATGAACGCCGCGGAGATGAGCCCGCCGCCCAGCTCCAGGTCGTCTCGCAGGTCGATGATGGCGCCCACCGAGGAGCGCATCGCCCGGCGCCACGCCGCCATCCCGATGCCGACCAGCAGCCCCACCACCAGCGCCGCTTCCGTCCACCCCAGCGTGTGCAGGCCCCGGAAGCCCCCGCGCGCCAGGTGCACGAACGTCGCCAGGGCCACGGCCGCGGGAATGGCGCGGAAGAACGCGCGCACGAGCTTCGCCGGAGAGGGCACCGAGGACAGCGAGGTCATGGCGACTCCAGGTGGATGACGATTTCGCCCGGCTTCACGTAGCCGAGCTCCTCACGCACGGACTGCTCCAGCGTCGCCGGATCCTTGCGGAGCGCGGCGATCTCCTTGCGGAGCACGTCGTTCTGCGCGGCCAGCGCGCGGTTGCGCTCATCGAGCACCTCCACGTCCTGCCGCAGGCGCAGGTAACGACGGAAGCCCTTGGCGTCCGCCACCGAGGCCAGGCTCAAGGCCACCGCCACCACTGCCGCCACCATCAAGAGCTTTCGCCGAGGCGTCATGAACGCCGGCGAAGGTACCAGCGGCCCCCCTGCCCGCAAGAATTCCGCTCCAGCCCTGTAGCACCGGGGAAGCCCCGGCGGACGGCCGCGGAAACTCAGTCCTCCTTCAGCAGCTTTTCAATCGCCTTCGCCACGTCCGCCTGGCCCTCCACGCCCTGCCACCCGGCCACCGCGCGACCGCGCTTGTCCAGGAGCACCGTGCTGGGCAGCGCGCGGATGCGGCCGAAGGCGCTCTCCCCCGCGCGCATCCGCTCATCCGACACCAGCACCGGGTACGGAAAGGCGTAGTGGTCCGCGAATGGCGCCAGCACCCGGCCCTCGTCCAGGTCCATGCCCACCGCCACCACCTGGAAGCCCTGGGGACCGTACGTCTTCTGGAGGTTCTCCAAGGTGGGCAGGTCCGCCAGGCACGGGAAGCACCACGTGGCCAGGAAGGACACCAGCACCACGCGGCCGGAGAGCTGGCGCGGGTCGTAGCGGGTGGGGCCCACCGACGGCAGCGTCAGCGCCCGGAGGAACGCGGGGCCCGCGTCCACCGGCCCGCCCCGGTGACACCCGGACAGGGACAGCACGCCCACCGCCACGGCAGCCACCAGCGCGCGCCACCGCACCGGGCTCACGCCTCCGTCGTCGGGGGGCCGCCCCGCAGCTGGCACTCGCGGCACAGGCCGTACAGCTCCATCTTGTGCGACGTCACCGTGAAGCCATGCTTGCGCGCCACCGCGTCCTGGAGCGTCTCGATGCGGTCGTTCTCGAACTCCACGATGGTGCCGCAGCTCGTGCAGATGAGGTGGTCGTGGTGCTCGCGCCCCGCCGCCGCCTCGTAGCGCGTCTGCCCGTCGCCGAAGTTGCGGGCGTGCGCCAGCCCACACTCGTTGAGCAGCTTCATCGTCCGGTAGACGGTGGCCACCGACACCTTGGTGTCCTGTTCACGCACCTTGTTCCACAGCTCCTCCACGGACAGGTGTCCGCCCACGGCGAAGAACGTGTCGATGATGAGGCTGCGCTGGCGCGTGCTCTTCAGGCCGTGCTGGGCCATGTACCGGGCCAGCACGTCATCCTTGTCCTTCTCTTCGTGGGAATGGTGGGCGTGGCTATGGGTCGTCATCTGCAATCTCTGGAGCACCACATGTGTTGAGGCTGGGATGCCCGCCCCCGCAAGCCAATTTCGCCTGCCGTGTTCAGGATGCGCCCGCTCCCCTGACTACCACGACCTTCGACTTGCGCCGCGCGTGGGCTGTTTACATTGGGGTCGGACTGGCTCATTGACACCTGTCTGGCGGCGAAGATAGAGGCATCCGCCCTCGTAAACGAGCATTTTTCCGAACCTTTCCATGATCAGTCCCTGGCAGAGAAGACGGCAGCCTGACGACGTACCCACGCCGGTGGCCGTGGCGGTGTCGGACTTCTGCCGACGCGCGAAGGCCCCCGCCCCCGCTCAAGAGGTGCGTGAGGCGCTCGCGCTCCTCACCGAGGAGGAGGACTTCCGGGTCCGCGCCCTCACGGACGGTGAACCCGAGACGTCTCCGCTGGGACCCTTCGCGGTGGTGGACATCCTGCGCGGCGTGGCGCCGTCGCTCGCGGCCCAGCGCCAGACGTGCGGCTTCTACGCGGTCGCCCAGGAGCTGGCCCAGGTGCGCGAGGAGAAGACCCCTCCCCCCG
>NZ_RAWB01000535.1 GCF_003612055.1 Corallococcus llansteffanensis | reverse complement strand
GCGCCGGCCCCCGCCCCCGTGGCGGGCCCGACGGGCGCCCCGTCCGGTCTGTCGACCGCGCGCTGAAAGGCTTCACGCTCCATGGCAACTCCGCACATCTCCGCCGCTCCGGGTGACTTCGCCGAAGTGGTCCTCATGCCGGGCGACCCGCTGCGCGCCCGCTACATCTCCGAGCGCTTCCTGGAAGGCGCGCGCTCCGTCACGTCGGTGCGCAACATGCTGGGCTACACCGGCACCTTCCGGGGCAAGCAGCTGTCGGTGATGGGGCACGGCATGGGCGTGCCCTCCATCTCCATCTACGCGACGGAGCTGGTGCGGACGTACGGCGCGCGCGTGCTCATCCGCGTGGGCAGCTGCGGGGCGCTTCGCGAGGACGTGAAGCTGCGCGACGTCATCGTGGCGCTGGGCGCGGGCACCGACTCGCGGGTGAACCGCATGCGCGTGATGGACCACGACTTCCCGGCGGTGGCGGACTTCACGCTCGTGCGCCGCGCGGTGGAGGCGGCGGAGAAGCGGAGCAAGCCCGTGCGCGTGGGCTCGGTGTTCACGTCGGACCTGTTCTACCACCCGCAGGAGGCGCTCAACGCCACGCTGGCTCGCATGGGCATCCTGGCGGTGGAGATGGAGATCGCCGGCCTGTATGGCGTGGCGGCGGAGTTCGGCGCGCGGGCGTTGGGAATGCTCACGGTGTCGGACCACATCCTCACCGGGGAGAAGCTGTCCCCCGAGGACCGGCAGACGACGTTCGACGAGATGATCGAGGTGGCGCTCGACGTCGCCGTCTCCGAGGCGTAAGGGACGCTCGTATGAGCTTCGGTTCCCGCAGGGGCCCGCCGTCCGGGCTGGCGCGCAAGGCGGCCCAGCGCACGCCGGGCCACCACTACAACGCGAGCTTCCTCGCGGCGGCGGACCGCGCGGAGATCCTCGCGTGGCTGGGCACGCTGCACCCCCTGTGGGAGGAGCGCTTTTCGAAGCACTTCCCGCCGCCGGAGGGGCAGGTGCAGCGGCGGCTGTTGCGGCCGGTGTACTGGCTGGGCAACTGGCAGTTCGCGTGCCTCGACTACTACCGGCCGCCCAAGGGCGTGAAGGACCGCTGCGTGAAGGCGGAGCCGTTCCCGGCGGTGCTGGAGCGGCAGGTCGCGAAGGTGGAGGCGCTGGCGCGGCGGATGTTCCGGGGGGCGGACATGCCGCAGGGCTGGCACCTCAACACGTGTCTGGTGAACTTCTACGGCAGCCGGTTGGAGGACGGGCGCTGGGTGGACACCGCGCGCGTGGGCGAGCACAAGGACTTCGAGCCCGGGCCGGTGGCGTCGCTGTCCTTCGGGGAGCGCGCGCTCATCCAGTTCGTCACGTCCTCGCGGCCCGGCGAGCGCGACGCGGTGGTGCTGGAGCAGTGGTTGGATGATGGGTCGTTGCAGCTCTTCGGCGGCGCGCAGTGGAAGGAGCAGACGTTCCACCGGGTGCAGCGGGTGGACACGCGCGCGGGGCACGTCATGCCGCCGGAGCTGCCGGACTTCCGCACGCGGCGCATCAACCTGACGTTCCGCTACGTGCCGGACGCGCACGTGACGCCGTTCGCGGCGCTGAGCCAGGAGGCCCGCGAGGACGTGCGGCCGTACATGGCGACGCTCGCGAAGGGCAGTCGCTTCTTCCGCGAGGAGCTGGCGCGGGAGCTGGCGGTGAAGGCGGGGTAGGGGAGGGCGCGGACGTCGTGCGTCCGCGCCGTCCTGTCCGGTGGAGCGGGCTGCTACGAGCCCGTCTCGGGGCCCCGGTTGGAGGAGGCGGACGCGGGCGAACGGCCCACGTAGCTCACCTGCGGCGAGCCGCCCCGAGCGGGACGTCCCGCGCCCCGCTCCGGAGCCTGACGCGGCATCCGGGGAGTGTTGCCGCGCGCTTCATGGGGGGCGGACTGGGGCTCGGTGTCCTGCGCGCGCTGCCGGCGGTTGTCTCCACCGGGGGCACCGTTCGTCGGCGGCGCGAAGGAGGCGTCACCGGCTTCGGCGTTCGGCGTGCGCTGTCCTCGCGGGGGGCGGCCGTTCATGCGGGGCTCGCCCTGCGGCGACGTGTTCGTGCCGGACTCGCTGTACTGCTGAGGCGTCCGGTTGTTCATGCGCGGCTCGCCGTTCTGCCGAGCGCCATCCATCCGGGGCTCACCGCCCTGCTGCGACCGGCCATTCATGCGCGGCTCGCCGCTCTGCTGGGGCGTCCGGCTGTTCATGCGAGGTTCGCCGTTCTGCTGCGCGCCATTCGTGCGCGGCTCGCCGTTCTGCTGGGGCGCCCGGCCGTTCATGCGAGGTTCGCCGTTCTGCTGCGCGCCATTCGTGCGCGGCTCGCCGTTTGTGCGTGCCTCGCCGTTCTGCTGCGCGCCATTCATGCGCGGCTCGCCGTTCTGCTGGGGCCGGCCGTTCATGCGAGGTTCGCCGTTCTGCCGAGCGCCATCCATCCGGGGCTCGCCGCCCTGCTGCGGACGGCCATTCATGCGCGGCTCGCCATTCTGCTGAGCACCGTTCGCACGCGACTCACCATTCTGGTGGGGAGCGCGGCCGTTCATGCGCGGCTCGCCGTTTCGCGACTGCGACCGGTTGTCCATCCGAGGCTCGCTGAGCTGTTGCGGCACGGCCTCCTGGCCGGAACCGTTGCTCTGCTGCGCGCCGTTCGCACGGGACTCACCGTGCCGTTGCGCTGGCGCCCCGTCCATCCGGGAACGGTTCTGCTGCGGACGGCCGTTCATGCGCGCATCGCCGTGCTGCGCGGGCTGCCCTTCCGTCCGGGCTCCACCGCCCTGCTGCGGACGTCCGTTCATGCGCGCATCGCCGTTCTGCTGCGCGCCGTCCATCCGGGGCTCGCCGCCCTGCTGCGGACGTCCGTTCATGCGCGCATCGCCGTTCTGCTGCGCGCCGTCCATCCGGGGCTCGCCGCCCTGGGGTCGGCCATTCGCGCGCGACTCGTTCCGCGGGGGGCGGCCATTCATGCGCGGCTCGCCACCCGCCTGCGCGCCGTTCATGCGCGCATTGCCATTCTGCGGCTGCGACGGGCCATTCACGCGCGCGTCGCCGTTCGGCTGTCGCGGCGGACGCCCATCCCGGCGCGGCTCGTTCGGCGTGCGCTGCTGCGCGTTCCCGTTGCGAGGCCCGCCACCCTGCGGGGGCCGTCCATTCGTGCGCGCCTCGCCTGCCGCGCTCGCGGCCTGCGCCACCGGGGCACCGTTCCCGGCGCGCGGCCCGCCCTGCTGCGGACGTCCGTTGTTCCCACCGGGCCGTCCACCGCCCTGCTGCGGACGCGCCGCCGCACCCTGCTGCGGTCCCGCGTTCCCGGGCCGGGGCGCATTGCCGGTGCGCGGCGGCGGCTTGCCACCGAATCCTCCGCCGCGACGACGCCCATCGCGCGGGCTCGACGTGACGACCGGCCGTCCGCGCTCTCCGCCTCCCTGCCGCAACACCAGGGCTTCCAGCGCGCGCAGCTCCGCCTCCTCCGCGCTGACGCCGTCCTCCAGCTCCACCGCGACCACGGGCGCCGGGGCCGCGCGCAGGTCGCCGCGTCCCTCCTGCCCGAAGCGCTCCGCCCGGCCACCCGGGCGACCCTGCGCTCCATTGCGGCGCGGGGGCTCGCGGAACGTGCCCGACGGCGAGAACTCCGGCGTCAGGTCGCGGCGCACGTACGCGTTCCAGATTTCGCCCGTGTCACCCGCGCGGCTCTCCAACCGGGGCGAGATGCCCGTGAGGAACTCACGCACGTTGTCCAGGTCGCGGCGGAAGTAGAACTCCGCCTGGCTGTTGCGCGCCGCCGCCACCGTCTGCGGGAAGTCGATGAGCGTCGGCCCCATCCCACTCATTAGGATGTTGTAGGGCGACAGGTCCCCATGGATGAGATCCGCGCACAAGGTGCGAATCACCTGCCCGCGCAGGTCCAGGTAGACGGCCTCGGCGTCCTCGGGCGTCAGGGGCGGGGCCTCCACGAGCCGGGGCGCGGGCTGTCCCTGCTCGTCCAGCACCAGCTCCATCAGGAGGATGCCTTCGTAGAACAGGACAGGGGTGGGCACGCGCACGCCCTGGGCGTGCAGCTTGTAGAGCGAGTCGGCCTCGGCGTTCTTCCAGGCCTCTTCCGCGGCGGCCTGTCCGAAGCGGCTGCCCTTCTCCATGGCGCGGCGGGTGCGCGAGTTGCGCACCTCGCGGCCTTCCTTGTAGCCGGAGTTATTGCGGAAGTTGCGCTCGTGGCGCTCCTTGTACAGCTTCGCGGCGACCACCTGGCCGGCGTGCTGGACAAGCCATACCTCTGCCTCCTTGCCCGTCTTCAGCTGGCCGATGACGGCGTCAATGATGCCGTCGGCGAGGAGGGTCTCGAGGGAGTCATTCATTCTTAGGCAGAAGGCCGGAACGGCACGGGGCGGGGAGCTTCAGTCGTCACGCACACCGGCGGCCCCTGCTCGCCATGATGCACGTTGGAGATGAGAACACCGGGCAGGCCCTGGTTTCCATCGCCGTCACGCTGAACGTCGTCCAGAAGGCCCACGTACCGCTTGCTAGCAGCTTGGGAAGCAGGGGGCCAGGGGTGGGGTCGTCCCTGTATCCTGTTCGCCGGCCACCCCCTGCCCGGGGACCGCTTGACGCGGGTCCGGCGTCCAAGTCCCGGCAGTCCCTCAAGAGGAGCCGTCCGCCCATGAAGGTCCTACCCCTGTGGGGTGTCCTGTTCGCCTCGCTGTGCGCGCACGCGGAGGACCGCGTCGCCGGTGCCCGGGCGCACCAGACGGCGGAGCTCGTCCGGAGCTTCAAGGAGGCGGGCCTGTCCTGGCCGCCAGAGGAGCTCTACCTGCGGGCCTTCAAGGTCGAGCGCGAGCTGGAGGTCTGGGCGGGCCCCCGGGGCAAGCCGCTGGTGAAGGTGCGCACGTATCCCATCTGCGCGGCGTCCGGCGACGTGGGCCCCAAGCGCGCCATGGGGGACGAACAGGTGCCGGAGGGCTTCTACACGGTCGACCTCTTCAACCCGAAGAGCAACTTCCACCTGTCCATGCGCGTGAGCTACCCGAACGCGCTCGACCGGAAGCTGGGGGCCGCGAAGCCGGGCGGCGACATCTACATCCACGGCAACTGCGTGAGCATCGGCTGTCTGGCCATCGAGGACGGGCCCATCGAGGCGCTGTACGTGATGGTGTCCGAGGCCCGGGCGCGCATGGGGCGCGACGTGCCGGTGCACATCTTCCCGCGCCGGCTGGACGCCGCGGGGCTCGCGGCGCTGGAGTCCCTGCCCGGCGTCACCGATTCGCGCAAGGACTTCTGGCGCGGCCTGGAGCCCGGCTACCGGTGGTTCGAGGCCCAGCGGCGCCCTCCGCGCGTGAAGGTGAACGCCGCGGCGACCGCCTACGTGGTGAGCCCGGCCCTCCCTGTCCGGTAGCTCCGCGGCGCTCCGCGGACCTGCTAGAAATCACCCCATCGTCGGTGTCGCCGCTGTCGCCGATTTCCAGGGGTGCGCACATGAAGACTTCCGTCTCGCTGCAGGAGTCCGGGTCTCCCGGGGGCGCGCGAGCGCTCGTGTCCCTGACGACCACGGAGCTGGCCGCCGCCCTTCGCGCCCGGCAGGTCAGCGCCGTGGAGGTGCTGGACGCCTTCCTGTCCCGGGCCCGTCAGCACAACCCCGCGCTCAACGCCGTCGTGACGTGGGACGAGGAGCGGGCCCGCGAACGCGCCGCCCAGGCGGACGCCGCGCTCGCGCGGGGGGAGCTGTGGGGGCCGCTGCACGGTGTGCCCTTCACGGTGAAGGATGCGTTCAGCACCGCGGGCCTGCGCACGACGTCCGGCCATCCGGAGCTGGCCGGGTACGTGCCCTCGGAGGACGCGACCGCGGTGGCCCGGCTCAAGGCCGCGGGCGCCATCCTCTGGGGCAAGACGAACCTGCCGCCGTTCGCCTCCGACTACCAGACGCACGGGCCGCTGCTGGGCCGGGCCAACAACCCGCATGACCTGGGCCGCACGCCGGGCGGCTCCAGCGGTGGGGCGGCGGCGGCGGTCGCGGCGGGCTTCACCCCGTTCGAGGTGGGCAGCGACATTGGCGGCTCCATCCGGCTGCCGGCGCACTTCTGCGGCATCGTCGGCATCAAGCCCACGGAGCACCGCGTCTCCAACGCGGGCCACGTCCCCGACATGCCCAACGGGCCGCGC
Organism: Corallococcus llansteffanensis; assembly: GCF_003612055.1. Lineage (GTDB taxonomy): Bacteria > Myxococcota > Myxococcia > Myxococcales > Myxococcaceae > Corallococcus > Corallococcus llansteffanensis. Next base: position 701 of record NZ_RAWB01000535.1, on the reverse strand, counting down.
CACGTGCGCCACATGGCGTGTTCCGGTCCGCTGGCGCGCTCGGTGGCGGACCTGCGGCTCATCCTGTCCCTCATCGAGGGCGAGGATCCGCGCAACCCGGAGGTGCCGCCCGTCGCGCCGCTGGGCGCCGCGAAGCCCCGGGCCCTCAAGGGGCTGCGGCTGGCGTGGACGGACACGCTGGGCCCGTTCCGGGCAGACGGCCCCACGCGGCAACTCCTCGAGCGCTTCACCGCGGCGCTGCGGGCCGAGGGCGTCGTCGTGGAGCACGCAGTGCCGGAGGCCCTGGACTTCGATGACCTCCTGGAGGTGTGGGGCCTGATGGAGGGCGGGGAGGTGGGCGCGCCGCTGCCGCCGGACTGGCGCCAGGGCTTCCGGGACCAGTTCCTTCCGCTCAAGGACGACCGGATGGCGGCGGCCATCGTGCGAGGCACGTACCTGGACCTCGCCGGCCATGGCGCGACGCTGACGAGGCGGGACGGGCACATGGCCACGCTGGAGCGGTTCCTGTCGGGATGGGACGCGTGGCTGGTGCCGGTGTCGCCCACGCCCGCCATCCCGCACACGCCCTTTGGCGGACCGGTGGAGGTGGACGGCGCGCCGCGCGGCTACCTGGAAGCGCTGGGCGGGTTCACCAGCTTCTTCAACGCCACGGGGAACCCCGTCGTGGTGTTCCCGCTGGGACGCACCGAGGCGGGCCTGCC
>NZ_RAWB01000534.1 GCF_003612055.1 Corallococcus llansteffanensis | reverse complement strand
TTCCTGGAGGACGCGCCCCCGCCCCCGGACTCCCGCGCGGTGGCGAGCTTCGGCTCGCTGGGCGAGGACGCCCTGGCCTCCAGCCCCGCGGATCCGCTGCTGCGCTCGGGCCTCGTGTTGGCGGGCGCGAGCGCCCCGGTGCCGTCGGGTGACAGCGCCATGGCCGTCGCGCCCGACAACGCGCTGGTGACGGCGCTGGAACTCGCGGGCCTGGACCTGTGGGGCACCCAGCTGGTGGTGCTCTCCGCGTGCGATACGGGGCGGGGCGACGTGAAGCTGGGCCAGGGCGTGTACGGGCTGCGCCGGGCCTTCCTCGTGGCGGGAGCGGAGACGGTGGTGATGAGTCTGTGGAAGGTGAACGACGAGACGACGAGCACGCTGATGGAGGCCTACTACCGCCAGCTCCTGGCGGGGCAGGGCAGGACGGCGGCGCTGAGGGAGGCGATGCGTGAGCTGAGGAGGACCCTCCCGCATCCCTATTACTGGGCGCCCTTCATCGCCATGGGCCGGGAGGGACCCCTGCGCCTGAGCGCGTCCCGCGGCCCGGGTCGCGCCGGGGCGCATCAGGGGATGTAGAGCTCCGCGCTCCTGTCCTGGTTGCCTCCGGTCACCAGCACCCTTCCCGTGGGAAGCAGCAGCGCCCGGTGCCCGTCCGCGCGTTCCCCCGCGGTCCTGCTCGTGGGAGTCCAGGTGTCCAGGGCCGGGTTGTAGACCTCCGAGGTGGCATTGGTGCGGTAGCTGTCGGGGTTGCCGCTCGTCTTGGTGGTTCCCCCCGTCACCAGCACCCTGCCATCCGGGAGGAGCACGGTGGCATGGTCATGGCGTCCCGAGAGCATGAAGCCTCCAGCGGTCATGCTGGCCACGGCGGCCCACTGGCCGCTCTCCGGGTCGTAGGCGTCAACCCGGGAGGTCGAGTAGGAATCCAGGCTGGGCCTGGACGAGTCTGACCGGAGGTAGAAGCCACCTACGACGAGGACCCGGCCCGATGGCAGCAGCGTGGCCGTGTGGCCGCTCCGATACGCGTGCATGGGAGCCGCCACGTTCCAGGTCCCATTCCGCGCATCGAAGACCTCCGCCGTCGCCAGGGAGGCACTCTTGGGCTGGCCTCCCCCGGTGACCAACACCCTGTCCGAGGGCAGCAGGGTGGCCGTATGCGCGGTACGCCCCTCGGTCATGTTCGTCTTCTGGACCCAGGTCCCCGCGTCCGGGTCGTACAGCTCCGTGGAGGCGAGGCCTCCCGTGACGAGGACCCGGCCCGAGGACAGCAGCGTGGCCGTGTGGCCGCTCCGGTTCTGGTTCATGGCGCCGGTGGCCGTCCACAGCCCCGAGCCCGGGTCATACAGCTCCGCCGGGGCATTCTGCGACGTGCCCCCCGTCACGAGCACCCGGCCCGAGGGCAGCAGCGTGGCCGTATGGCCCTCACGCGGCGTGGTCATGGAGCCCTCGCGGGTCCAGTGTCCGGAGAGCGGGTCGAACACCTCCGTGGCGGTGAGCCTGACCCCCATGGCATCCACACCGCCAGCGACCAGGACCCGGCCGGAGGGCAGCAGGGTCATCGTATGGCGCTTGCGTGCCGAGCGCATGCCTTCCACGGTCTTCCAGACGCCGGCGCCCGCCTCGTAGCGCTCCACGCTCGCCACGCCGCCCCCCAGGACCAACGCATCCCCCTGGGGCAGGGAGATGGCCGCATGGCCTGTACGGGACTCGGCCAGTGCCACCGTGGAGCTCCATGTATTGCGCTCCGGGTCGTACAACTCCGCGGTCCGCAGCGTGCCGCCGTAGCTCCCCCCGGTGACAAGCACCTTGCCCGTGCCGAGGAGGCTGGCGCCATGGCCGGTGCGCCCTGGGGGCGCCATGGTCTGGATGGGGGCCCAGGTCCCCGTCCCCGGGTCATACAGCTCTCCCGTGGCCAGGGGCGCGGAGGGGCCGGTCCCCGCGAGCACCAGCACCTTGCCAGAGCCCAGCAGGGTGGCCGAGTGGCCCGCACCCCGGGCCTCGGCCATGGCGCCGGTGTGAGACCAGGTGTTCTTGTACGGGTCATACAGCACCGCGGTGGCGAGGGGCTCCGAGAGAATCGCCCCCCAGCCGCCGAAGTACGTCCGGGTTCCCCCCACGAGCAGCACCCTGCTCGAGTCCGGCAGCACCGTCACGGTGTGGCCGTGGCGGTGGTCGGGCAGTGGGGCCGTAGCGGACCAGGTTCCCTTGCTCGGGTTGTACACCTCGGTGGTGTTCAGCGAGGTGAGGGAGTCCGCCCCCCCGGCGACATAGACACTCTGGTCGTATCTCAACCGGATGGCCGTGTGGAGATGCCGGCTCCCAGCCATGCTCCCCGTCGGGGACCAGGTGCCCGTGGCCGGGTTGTAGAGCTCCGCGGACCTCACCACGTTCCCGGTGGCGTCCCTGCCGCCCGCGACCAGCACCTGACCGTTGTCCAGCAGGGTCGCGGTGTGGCCCCAGCGCGCCTCCGCCATGTCGCCCGTGGAGGAGACGGTGCCGGTCCTCGGGTCATGGAGGTCCGCGGAGGCCAGGGCGGAGGTCGGGGCCCGGCCTCCCACCACCAGGATCCTGCCGTCGTTCAGCAAGGTGGCGGTGAAGTCCCGACGGCTGGCGGACAGCGTCCCCGAGGGCCGCCACGCCGGACAGTCGGGCAGCCCACCGACGAGGAACTGGACCGAGCTGGACGGCCCCAGCGAGTGGATGAGGGTGGCGGAGACGAAGGGCGGCGTCCCACTGGCAAGGCAGTCTGGCGCCCTCCAGGAGACGCTGCTCGTGGTCTCACCGTCCTGCCGGGTCTCCAGGGTGCCCAGGGTGGCGGACCACTCGAAGCGCAGGCTCCCCGCCGGAGGCGTCTCCGCGGTGACCTGGAAGGAAACCGTCCCGCCGGGCTGGACCATGGGCATCAGCGGCCGGCGGTCTGTCACCCGCGGCGGGCCGCCCGCGTCCGTCGAAGTGCCCGCGTCCGTCGAAGTGCCCGCGTCCGTCGAAGTGCCCGCGTCCGTCGAAGTGCCCGCGTCCGGAGCGTCCGAGCCTCCGTCCTCATCCGGGGTCTCGTCGCCATTGCCGGGACTCTCACAGCGCTCGGGAGCCCGCTCGCAGAGCCTGTGCTTCTCCAGACCGAAGTCGGCACAGCCCGCGCCCACCAGCACCGCCAGCACCGCCAGCACCGCCAGCAAGGCCCGGGATGAGGGCGTGCTCACGGCAAGCTCCCTGACACGAAGGCCGATCTCCCATCCGTCCCCAGGCTCACCGAGCCCCGTTCCGTGGGCGCGCCAAGCAGATACATCCCCGCCGCCAACCCCAGCCCGAGCACGCCCGCGCTCATCAGGCCCACGCCCGTGGTCTGCAGCGTGCGGCCACGCGAGACGCTGCGATCCACGCTCTCGAGGTCCGCCAGGGTCGGGTCCGTGTTCTGCAGCTTGGACAGCTCCCCGCGTGACAGGGCCCAGGACACGCCACCGGCGGCGGCGAGCGTGCCTCCAATGATGGCCGGCAACAGGGCCCTGGAGCGCGGCGTGCGCTCTGTCCGCGCGGCCGGCGGGACTTCCGTCGCGGAGGGCTGCGCCGGTTCCTCATGCGGCGTGTCCGCCACCTGGGCCGTGGCCTCGCCGCGCCGGGCCAGGGAATGCTTCACATCCTTGCGCAGGGAGTCGAACTGCTCGGATATCCTGGGCGACACCCGCACCGGCAGCTGTGCGTCTGGCTGGAGGAACAGGGCGGCCTTGAAGGCGCCGGCGGCCTCGTCCTTCCAGTTCATCTCCGCCATGATGATGCCTTCCCAGAGTGACAGCGCCACGTCATCCTCGACGCCACTCGACAGGCGCCGCGCCGTGACGAGCTGCTCAAGGGCGCGCTCGAACGCCAGCGCCTCATGGAGCCTGCTCACGGAGACCAGATAGGGCTGCACCGCGGGTCCGGGAGCCGCGAGTCCCTTCCATGGCAAGATGACGAGAAGAAGCCTGCACAGAGCCGCTCCCAACGCTTGACCTGAACGCATGCATTCCCTCGGGGCCGCCTTCCTAACATGGCGGACGAACTCGGGGAAACACGGTGCCCGCGGATTCGAGCGACAATGGCGGACATGGCGGCCCGCCTTGCATCCATCGTTTGTCTCCTCGCTGCATTGCCTGCCGCTGCCAACGTGGCCGCCTCCACGCGTATGCCGGCGACCTTCACCCTGTCATCGGGTACCGCGCGCACGCGCTCGGAGGTGCTCAGCGAGAAGCTGGACTTCGATTGCGCGGAGGCGGAGCACGAGGCGGTCTGCCACTTCGAGGCGCGCTACCGGCTGCGCAACGGGACCACCGAGGCGGAGGTCATCGATGCAGCGTTCCTTGGACTTCGTACGCGCGAGGTGAGCGTGCGATTCGACGAGGAGCCTCTCCCGGTGACAGAGGGCCAGGCGGACTCGATGGGCCCCACGTCAGGCTCTGGAGAGGTGGAGCGCTTCGGCTTCACCCTCACGCTTCAGTCCGGGCGGGAAGGGGAGCTATGGGTGCGCGGCCTGATGCAGCTCGAGCGGCGCTTCCTGCCCTCGGGGTACGTGTGGCCCGCGGTCCAGGCGCGCCACGCACTGCTGTCCCCCGGACCGGCGCGGGCCACGCACTGGGACATCGACTATCTGCTGGGGCCCATCCGGACCTGGGCGGGCAACCCCGAACTCCACGTCACGGTGCGTGTCCCTTCCGCGTGGGAGGTGGGCAGCAGCCCGGACGCATCCGCGCGCACGCTGCCGGTGGCCACGGGCTGGCGGCTTCGGCACGAGGGCGAGCATGTGGTGGCGGAGCGGAGCCTCTCGGCGGCGAGCGCGCCCGAGTGGCTCAACGTCACGCTGACGAAGCCCAAGCCGTGGTGGACTCCGGGCGGCGTGCAGTTGGGCCTGGGCGCGCGGCTCGGGGACGATTCCCGCGTCATGGCTCGGCTTGGTTACCAGCTCGCCGCGCCCGAGTCCTTCCTGCATTCGCTCTCGGTGGAGACGGACTTTCGCGAGCAGCTCGTCCTCACGCCTCTCACGCAGTATGCGACGCCCCAGGTCGCCATCATCCCGAGCCTCGGGCTCGGCCTGGGAGTACCGGTGCAGGTGCTCCCCGAAGCCAGGCCTGGCCTGCGGCTCCTCGCGGACCTGCATTTCGGTCCGCTGGGGGCCGCGCTCAGCTGGGACCACTATCCGGCGCTGCGGGAGGGCACGGACTCCTTCTCGCGGCTCATCCTCCTGTTCCAGGTAGGGCTGTAGGCCGGCCGGCGCTGTTTGTTTGGAGATGCCGCATCGGCTGGGCCTTTCCATAGCTCGATGGTGGCCGGCATCTGCTCGATGACGCCCCACTTGAGCACGGTCTTGAAGACCGTGTTGAGCACCACGAGCACGTTGTTGACCGTCTTCGGGCTGCGCAAGCTCCGCGTGGTCGTGCGCCGCGCCGGCTCCGGAGGGCTGTGCGCGGCAGGGCCCCGGCGTTGCTCAGGCGGGCCCGGCGACGCAGTAGATGTCGAAGCTGATGGTCGACCCCGCCCGTGCACCGCTTGGCCAGCCGATGATCCAGGACCATTCGTTGTAGCCCACGGGCGTGATGTCCAGGCGGGGCCCATCACCGAGCACGACCATTCCGATCTTGGCGGTGAGGTTGGGGAGGAACCCACCGCTCGTGGCGACTGGGTAGGCCGCCGGGCACGAGTAGTGGAAGAACTGGTCGACTTGGCCGGCGGGAATGGTGAGCGTGTACCTTCCCTGCCAGCCTGGGCCGCCAGGGATTGCGTGGCTCACGCCAGGCAGGGTCACACCCAGGGCCACGGCCCCGGTGAGCACGAACGTGAGAAGAGAACGGCTCCTGCGGCGCGCGGCCACTTCGCGGGTGCTGAATGGCGACAGGCTCATGACGACCCCAGTGTTCGATTTTTTTGCGGCTTTGGTTGACTAGTCAGCTATTGGGCAGGGTGCGCTTCCTTGAATTGTCTGTCAAGAGGATGGGGTTGGTTTTGAATTGGAGGGAAATGCGTACGTGATTGTGCTTATGGATGTCTCGCTAGTGTGTTTCCCTGAGGTTGCGTCATGTGTGGTGAGAGCGATTGGCGCGACGGAAGAGTGTCCTGCCGCTACCAGGGAAGCGTGCCGTCGGCGGTGATGAAGCTGCCGGTTGCCGAGAGTGGCAACTGCGTCGCCCGCAGCACCATGGTCCCGCCCAATCCCATCTCGGCGTGCGCTCCTTCGTCGACTCCACCGTCGCAGCCAGGGCCGGGCTCTCCTCCTCCAGCCCCGGCTTGAGGAGGGGTTCGCAGGGCCCGTCGATGTGCCACGGCTCGCGGCGTGGACGGGCGGGCGCCCATCGATATCGGCGCCGCGCCCGACCGTCCTGCTCACTGCATCATTTGATGTAGGGCCGGATGGTGAAGACCTGGCTGGGAGAGTCCGCGCAGTTTCCCGCCAGGTCGCACGCCCTCACGAACCAGGTGTGCTCGACGTAGTCCAGGAACGCCTCCAGGTAGAGCACCGAGTCCGAATCGGGGACCGCGTACTCCTGGTCATCGATGAGCACCGTGTATTGGACGTAGTGCTGGGCGTCGTAGGAGGGCACCCACTCGAAGATGTAGAGAGGATTTTCCCACACGACCTCCCCGGGAGACGGCGCCATGAGGAAGGGCGCGGTCGGCGCCTGGAGGTCCACGGAGAAGGACGCCCAGCCGCTGCTCGTGCACTGCGCGCCGGCATCGCAGGCGGTGACCCGCCAGGTGTGGGCGCCCTCGGCGAGGTTCGCCGTGGGCGTGTACCGCGTCACCGTTCCCGCAAGCGTCACCGGCGTGCCCCCGCTCCATTCAATGACATACGACACGATGCCCACGTCGTCCGTGGCGGGGGCCCAGGAGAACTCGGGTCGAGGGGTGGCGAC
>NZ_RAWB01000533.1 GCF_003612055.1 Corallococcus llansteffanensis | reverse complement strand
CAACCCTCCGGTCGCCTATGAGCTGGGCCGCAAGCCGCTCGCGCTGCGCGGCGGCCCTGTCACCGTGGACGCCACCGCGCGCCTGTTCGACCATGGCGCCGCGTCCATCATCCTGCGCGTCCCCGTGGGGGACTACGCGGGCAAGGGCGGCCAGAAGGTGCGGCACGCGGCGAAGGAGGCCCTGTTGTCCCTGGGGTATCCGTACGCGCTGGAGCTGCCGCCTGAGCTGCTCGACCCGGCCTCCCCCAAGGACTCGGGCGAGGTCCGGACGGGACCTGACAAGGGCGGGGTGATCGTCACGCTGCTGTCCGCGCTGTACCAGACGCTGCTCTGCGTCCTGGGCCAGCTGCTCGTCGGCTACTTCAAGAAGGACTTCCCGGGGCAGCTCCTGAGTCCCTTCGTCCTGGCCGGGTTGATCATCTGGGTTTCCACCCTGGCTTCCTTCTTCGGCCACAGCCTGGGGAACCGGACCCTGCAGCGCGGTGGCGCGGTGGGGCTGTGGGTCCAGTTCGTGTTCTGGGCGGCGACGACCTTCTTCTCGGTCGTGAGCACCGAGAACCTCGGCGCTGTCCCCTTCGTGCCCTGGCACCTGACGCTGGCGGCCGCCCTCGCCATGCGTCCGGTACCGGAGGCGAAGGAGCCCCCGGCGCCGCAGCTCCCCACGCCCACGCCATGAGCACGACCCCGCTGCCCACGGTGAGGCCCGCGACGCGCGAGGACCGGGCCGCCATCGCGGCCATCTACAACGCGGCCCTCGCCGAGCGCGCCTCCACCTTCGAGACAAGGCCCCGCACGCCCGAGGACATCGACGCGTGGCTGGGCAAGCGCCACCCGGTGCTCGTGGCGGAGGAGGGCGGGCGCGTCATCGCGTACGCGTCCACGGGCGCCTACAGCCCGCGCGAGTGCTACGCGGGCGTCGCGGACTTCAGCATCTACGTGGCCCCGGAGGCCCGGGGCCGGAACGTGGGGCAGCACGTGCTCCAGGCGCTGCTGAAGGAAGCGGAGGCAGCGGGCTTCCACAAGCTCACCTCGCGCGTCTTCGCGACCAACGTGCGCAGCCGTATGCTGCTCGGGCGCCTGGGCTTTCGCGAGGTGGGGGTGCACGAGAAGCACGCTCCACTCGAGGGCGTGTGGCACGACGTCGTGGTGGTGGAGAAGCTGCTGCCCGCGAACGTGCGGTGATCACCGCCGCGAGTCCTCGGCCCATTCCTCGCGGGTCCAGCCCTGCCGTTCGTAGAGGGCGCGGCGCGCCGCGGGGAGCGCATCCCAGGCGATGCCGGGGTCCAGGTCCTTCGGGCGGCTGAAGACGCCGGGGACGTCGCGGCGGAGGGCCTGGCTGGCGTGCTCGGGCGTGAGGCCGCGCAGGCCGTAGCCCAGCTTGAGGCTGGCGTGGTGCTGGCCGGTCCTGTCGGAGAGCTCGAAGGCCACGCCGCCGCCGAACTCCGCGGTGCGGGGGTTGAGGTTCGCGTGCGCGCGGGCATGGGGCCCCGCGCCCAGGGACAGCTCCACCTTGCCCTGCGAGTCACGGCTCACGCTGGCAACGCCCAGGTCGAGCTGGAGCTCCGTCTCGGATTCGCCGTGCGCGTCCGTCATCACCTCCAGGCCCAGGGGCCCTGCCTTCGCGACGACGCCGGCCTGCGTCTGGAGTTCAGGGGGTCCGCGTGAAGCAAGCCGGGCCTCGCTCTTCACTCGGAGCAGGTCGTGGGACGCGCTCGCTTCGGCGGAGAGGAAGGCCCCGGCGGGCTTCTGTCCGGAGAGGACCAGCGCACGGGCGGTGGCCGTTTCGTAGGCCTGGACGAGGGAGCGCTGGGGGCGACCGATGCCCGCCTTCCATTCCGATTCGTAGCGTTCACGGCGCGGGTCGGCCCAGGACAGTCCGAGCATGGTTTCGCGCAGGTCCAGCGCCTGGGGAGGCCCGAGCGAGCGCAGTGCACGGAAGCTGTCCGACTGTCCTACAGCTTCGCCATGGCGTTGCAGATAGGCGTCGTAGGCGAGGACGGCGGCGCGGCCCGTGTCGATGGCGTGGGCATTCACCGCGTCGCGCAGGGCTCCGGGCAGCTTCGGATCATTGACGAAGACCTCCGGTCGTCCCGGCATCCCGAGCGGGCCGGTGACACCACCCGGGCGCCGCTGGAGGACGCCGTTCGACGCGGCCTGGTCGAGGAAGGACTGTCGCGAGGAAGCCTCCAGCCGGGACACATAGGTAGCGAGCAGGCCGTCACGGTCCATGCGCTCCAGCGTGGCGCGGTAGGCGTCACGAGGGACGGATCCGAGCACGGTGTGCGTGGCCTGGACGTCGCTGTCAGTGAGGAGGGGGTTGGACAGGCTGCGCGTCAGGTGTGACTTGAGCGCGGCATCGACGTCCTCTGGGACGGAGGAGGACGGGGGACGCGGCCGGCTGCCCAGTGCAAGCTCGCGGGCGGACACGGCGGGACCCGCGAGGCCGTTGGACGGTGAAGCCACGACGGGAGCCCCGGGCGGACCGGCATAGGTCCGCAGCTCGTTGCGCGTGGACGGAGGCGCGGAAGGCTTCAGCGCCCTGGGCGCATCCGCTTCGTGAAGAGGGCTGTCGGGGGAAACCGGGTGGCTGCCGGAAGAATCGATTCGGGACATCGGGCTCGCTCCGAGAAGGGAGGAGCCCGCCCTGTGCAGTCGGTGCGCCAGCGTCAGGTGCCTGGAATCAGGGTCCCCCTGTCACGGAGGATCCCTCTCCCGGACACCGGATCCCGCCGTGCAGACGGGCGGGAATCACTCGCGCCCGCGTGCGACCGCGCGTCTCCGCTCAGCCCAGCACGCCCTGCGCGCGGCGGTAGTACATCTCGCGGCTGGCCATGCCGTTGTAGCCGCCGTTGATGCGGCGGGTGACCTCGCGGAAGTTGCCCGCGTCCGCGTAGCTGTTCAGGTTGCGCGAACCCCAGTACCAACCCGCGATGCGGAACGCGACGTCCGGATCCTTCGCGCGCTCCGGGTGGCCTTCCAGGTCGATGCCCAGCGCCTTGCCCGCCGCACGGTAGTTGGCGCGGCCCGTGAGCTGGATGGGGCCCCGGCCCTTGTAGCGCTTGCCGTCGCCCGGCTGCGTGTTGCCCAGGTCCTTGCGGCCCTCGTACGCCGCGCCGGAGGCGATCTCCTCCATGTAGCGCAGCTCGCCGCTCTCGTGCGCCAGCTGCGCGAGGAACATCTCCTGACGCTTCGGCGTGTTGATCTTCGCCTCCGCCATCGCCTTGTTCAGGTGCGGCAGGTACTGCTCCGCCTTCGCCTGCGACAGGTTCGGCATGATCTTCCGCAGCTGCGCCACCGACACGCCACCCTTGGTCCCGCCCGTCGCGCCGCCCACCCCGCCCGTTCCACCCGTCGTCGGCGGCGGGTTCGACGTCCCCGTGCCTCCGCTCCGGCCCGGAATCGTGAGCTTCTGGCCCACGTAGATCTTGTTCGGGTTCGAGATGTGGTTGGCCTTCGCCAGCGCGCTCACCGTCGTGCCGTGCCGGCTCGCGATGCCGCTCAGCGTGTCCCCGCTGCGCACCGTGTAGCTGCCCGCCTTGCCCCCACCCTTCGACGGAGCCGCCGCCTGGAACGAGTCCGGCACCGACAGCTTCTGCCCCACGCGGATGAGGTTCGCGTTCGCGATGTGATTCGTCTTCTGCAGCGTCCCCACCGACGTGTGGAAGCGCTGAGCCAAGCCGCTCAACGTGTCGCCGCTGCGAACGGAGTAGGTCGTCACGAATGGAACTCCGGGAAAGTGAGAGACTTGAGCCCGGATTTTCGCGACGCCTGGGAATTAGTTTCCCCGGAAGTCCATCTTTTCAGGTTGTTGAATCAATCCGCTAAGGCTGCATCTTCGAGTCGCGCAGGCGCTGCTGGAGGTCGCGGGCCTCATCGGTGTCGTGCAGCGCGACGAGGCTCTGCACGTAGTACGCGAGCGCCCAGAGGTTCTCCTCCGGGATGGCGCCCTTCCACGACGGCATCGCGGCTCCTCCGACGCCCGCGGCCATGACGCTGTAGAGGTCCTCGCGCTGGGCCTCGGCGGTGTACGGCTGGCCTTCCACGCGGGTGCCCTGGGGCCACACGGTGCGCAGGCGGTGGAAGAGGAAGTCGGGGGGCAGCACCTTGGAGAGCTGCGTGGCCTCTCCCTTCGCGTCCACGGTGAGCGAGTAGTCCGAGTCCCGAGGCATCGCCGTGTACGGATCCACGTTCGCGAGGTTCACCTTGCGGCCGGTGACGGTCTCGGTGAGCGCGGCCAGCTCGGCCCGGGGCAGGTACGCGACGTGGCAGCTGGCGCAGCCCGCGTTGCCCTTGCCGGCCACGTGGTAGACGGTGCGGCCGCGCTCCACGGCCTCGGCGGCGCGGCCCTTCCACGGATCCTCGGACATCGCGAGCGCGACGCCCGGCGCCTCCTGCTTCCAGCGCGGGCTGAAGGTCTTGAGGTACTGCACCACCGCGTCCACGTCCGCCGGGGGCACGTCCCACGCGAACATCGGGGTGCCGTGCAGGCCTCGGCGCAGCGTGCGCTTCAGCGCGTCGTCGGTGGGCAATTCGCCGGCCGCCACGCCGCCGAACTTGTACAGGCCCTGGCGGAAGTTGCGCGGCACGGGGCGCATGCCCGTGCCCGCGGGCCCCTGGCCGTCGCCCTTCTCACCGTGACAGGACACGCAGTAGTGCGTGTAGACGTCCCAGCCGCGCGCGAGCGTCGCCGCGGGGACGGTGGTGCCGTTCGCGAGCTTCAGCGGTTCGAAGGTCGGCGGCTCCTTGCGACACGCGGGGGCCATTGCGCCCAGTGTGAGCACGGCGAGCATGCGGAGCATGCGGGAGGGCTTCGGGATTCGGGGGAGGCAGGGAGCAGGCTTCATGGGAGGTACACCACCGCGAAGAGGACGCCGTACATCACCGTCGTGCACCACCATCCGGGCAGGGCACGCCGCAGCGGGGCCCGAACATCCAGGCCGCGCAAGGTGGCCCGCAGCACCCCGGTGAGCACGACCACCGCGTGCGCGGCCTGCACCGCGGACAGGCCATACAGCGCGGACGCGAAGACGCCGCTGTCGGGGATGCGCAGGTCGCGGTGCCACCACAGCACATGCAGCCAGGCTGCCTGCGTCGCGAGGAACCCCGCTCCGGAGCACAGCACACCGAGGAGCCAGACCCGCGAGGGACGAGGACCGGAGGCGCGTCGGAGCGCGCCGTGCAGCAGCGCGCCGCCTGCGACGAGCAGCACTCCCGCCGCGGTAGGGACGAAGCGTCCCGGGAGCGCGGACGCGGGCGGCCAGAAGCCGCGCATCCGGTAGAAGTTCGCGGCGAAGGCCACCGCGCAGAAGAGCATCACCGCCGCCGCGTGCGCGAGCACCACCCCGAACCACAGGTTGGCCTCGGCGCGCTGGGGGGACGCGGACATCAGCGTCCCGGAGGGGTCGGTCGTGCTCACGGGGGCGACTCTCGCACGCCTGGGCCCGGCGGAAAGCACCGGGGAACCGAGCAGTCCCCCGTTCCTCGGGGAGCCCGAACGGAACGCTGCGCACCGCGCGGAGAACGGGCCAAGCCAGGGAGCACTGCTTGGGAACGGGCTCACTACGTGAAGGCCCCATCACCCGCATGCCTCGTGAGGCTCGACCGTGAATCAACGAGCCCCGCGCGAATGACACGAGCCGCGCCATCAAGGCTCGAAGGACTCCATCGCCCACACGCATCTTCGGGCCCAGCCACGAACCAGCAGGCTCCGCGTGCATGACACGGACCTCTCCATTGAGGCCCCGACGGACCCCATCACCCTCATGCCTCGTGAGGCCCGGCCGTGAATCGGCGAGCCCCGCGTGGAGGACTCGGGCCGCGCTATCGAGGCTCCGAGGGCCCCCATAACCCTCATGCCTCCGAGGCTCCGGGCCTTGCGGTAACGAACACGCGCAGTCCCTGGGCCGCGCCCTGAAGCACCTCGCATCCCTCCGCCCGGAGTCCTCCGGGAAAGAACGCCACGGGCGGACGGGCCGGGAGTAGCCTCGCGGCTCCGCTCCGATGCAACCCGACCCCACTCCGCTCCCGGCGTCGTCCCTTTCCGTCCCCCCGCGCTCCTGGCGGGACCGGATCCCCTGGCCGTTGGTCGTCGTGGCGCTCGGGGGCTGGGTGCTGCGCGCGCTGGCGTTCTTCGATCGCGCGGGCCCGCTCGCCTACGCGATGGACTACGACGAGGGCGTCTACTTCTCCGCCGCGTCGCTCCTCCTGCGCGGCGACCTGCCCTACCGCGACTTCATCTTCGTCCACCCTCCCGGCGCCCTCCTGCTCTGGGCCCCCGGCGCCGCGCTCACCCTCGGGCTCGATGCGGCCACCGCCTACGGAGTGACCCGCTACCTCGCCGCCACCGTGGGCGCCCTCTGCGTGTTCCTCGCGGGTCGCGTCGCCTGGCGCGCCTGGGGGCCCCTCGCGGGCTGCGTCGCCGCGCTCGCCTACGCCGCCTATCCGGAGGCCGCCCTCGTCGAGCGCGGCGCCTTCCTCGAACCCCTGCTCAACGTCCTGTGCCTGGGCTTCGCGAACCTCTGGCTCACCGCCGAGCCCCCCTCGCGCGCGCGGCGCATCGGCGCGGGCGTGCTCCTCGGTCTCGCGGTGTCCGTGAAGCTTCCCGGCGGCCTCTGGCTCGTCGCCGCGCTGCTGGCCCGCCCGTGGAAGGAGTCCTGGCGCGACGGCCTCACGCTCGCACTCGTCGCATTCGCCACGTTCGCCGTCGTCGTGGGTCCCCTCGCCGCGCTCGCCCCGTCCGAGTTCTTCCGCGACGTCATCGCCTTCCAGGCCCTGCGCCCCAGCGACGGTGAGCAGGACCGCTGGCTGCGCCTGCACGACATCCTCCACGAACGCCGGCTGGGCGAGGTCGTGCTCGCCCTCGTGGGCCTCGGGGTCGCCTGCGTCCACGCCTTCCGCGCCCCCACCCCGAGCCCTGTCTC
>NZ_RAWB01000532.1 GCF_003612055.1 Corallococcus llansteffanensis | reverse complement strand
CGCCGTGACGAACCGCATGCGCCCATCCTCCCGTCCCCCGCGCCGTGTCTCCACCGCGCTCGTCCTGCTGGCCACGCTGGCGGGCCCGCCGACGGCGCTCGCGCAGTTCCGGCCGCCCCCCGCCACGGAGGCCCAGCGCCTCGCGGAGCAGGGCGACCAGGTGCTCGTGTCCGCCAACGCCGCCCTCGCCCAGGGCGACAAGAAGGAGGCGGAGGAGAAGTTCCGCAAGGCGCTCCAGCTCTTCGAACAGGCGCTCGGCGAGGATCCGCGCTCCGTCGCGTCCGCCGCGGGCCTGGGCACCGCCGCCAACGCGATCCAGGACTTCCAGCGCACGGTGGCGCGCGTGCAGCCGGTGTTCACCCAGAACCCGGAGGACCTGACGCTCGCGTACCCGCTGGGCACGGCGTACTTCAAGCTGCGCCGCTTCGCGGAGGCCGTGCCGGTGCTGGAGAAGGTGGCCGCCGCGGATCAGCCCGACCACCTCATCGTCCACTACTACCTGGCCAGCTATTACCTGTACGCCCAGGACGGGAACCGGGCCGTGACGCGGCTGCAGCGCTACCTGACGCTGCGCCCGGAGAAGCTCGCCGGCAACGACTTCCAGATCCACGAGCTGCTGGGCAAGGCGCACCTGCTGCGCCGGGACGCCCCCGCCGCGCGCGCCGCCTTCGAGAAGTCCCAGGCGGGCCGGCCGGAGTCCGCGCCCGCGCAGATCGGCCTCGCCTCCGTGCTGGAGCTGGAGGGCCGCGTGCCGGAGGCCCGCGCGCTGCTGGAGCGGCTGGTGACGAAGTTTCCCCAGGTGCCGGAGCCGAAGGAGAGGCTGGCGCGGCTGTACCTCGCCGCCGGGGACGTGCCGCGCGCCGAGACGCAGGCGCTGGCCCTGGTGAAGGTGAGCGACACGCCCGCCTCCCACCTGCTGCTGGGTGACGTGCGGCTCGCGCAGAAGCAGCCCGCGCAGGCGGAGGCCGAGTTCCGCAAGGTGCTGGCGCTGCAGCCGGGCCTGCTGATGGGGCAGATCGCCGTGGGCAAGGCGCTCCAGGCGCAGTCGCGCCACGAGGAGGCCATCCAGTTCCTGGAGAGCGCGGTGAAGGCGGGCGGCGGCAGCCTGGAGCTGTGGGCGACGCTGGGCTCCGTCAACCGCCGCGCCGGCCGCTTCCAGCGCGCGGTGGAGGTGCACCGGCGCGTGGTGGAGATGGCGCCGCGCCAGGCGCTGGGCTGGAACCTGCTGGGGGCGGATCACTTCGCCACCGGCCAGTGGGACCAGGCCATCGAGGACTACGGCAGCGCGCTCCAGGTCGAACCCAACAACACCAACGCGAAGCAGTGGCTGGCCCGGGCGCTGGCCCACCGCGCGCGCGACCGCGCCGGCACGCAGCGCCTGGACGACGCCGTGCGCGATCTGCGCCGCGCCTATGACCTGGACCGCTCCGTGCCCATGGGCCGCCGCCTGGGCGCGGTGCTGCTGGACGGCCGCCAGTACGCGGAGGCCCGCAAGGTGCTGGAGGGCGCCGTGACGCTGCCGGGCGCGACCTGGCGCGAGCACCTGCTGCTGGGCTACGCGCGGCTGGGCGGAGGCGACGCGCAGGCCGCGCTCACCGCGTTCACCCAGGCCGGGGAAGCCACCCAGGAGCCGGATCAGCGCGCGGAGGCGTCCGCGGGCGCCGCGCTCGCGGAGGTGGAGCTGGGCCAGGTGGACGCCGCCGTGCAGCGGCTGACGGACGCGGGGCCCTCCAAGGTCGCCGCGAAGGTGGCGGAGGCGAACCTGCCGCGCGTGCTGGTGCGCCGGGCCCTCTCGAAGCTGGAGACCGGCGACGCGGCCGCGGCGAACCGGGACCTGGACGCGGTGGACCGCCTGGGCACCGGCAAGCGCACGGACCTCGCCAAGCTGGCCACCTTCGCCCGGGCGCTCACGCGCGCGGAGGAGGGGCGGTTCGCGGACGCGTCGGCGGGCATCAAGCGCGCGCTCACCCCCGCGCCGGACTGGGCCTGGCCCAACTCCCGCGCGCTGGCGGACGCGTGGGTGCTGTACCGCCAGGGCAAGGTGGCGCCCTCGCGCAAGCTGCTCACCGCGGCGCAGAAGAAGCCCATGCCCGGGCAGCCCCGCTGGACGGGCGCCCTCACCGGCGCGCTCCTGCGGCGCGAGGCGGCGCTCGCGTATGCCTCCGGCAACATGAAGGCGTCCGAGAAGGCCCTGAGGGCCGCCCTCGCGACGTCGCCCGACGACGCGCTGGTGCAGCACAACCTGGCGTGCGTGGAGTGGCGCCAGGGCGGCACCGCGGGTGCGCTCGCGGCCTGGAAGCGCCTGGAGAACAGCGTGCCCGTCGCGGCGCTCAACCTGGGCATCGACGCGCAGGAGCGCCGCCACGAGCCCGCCGAGGCCGTGGACGCGTGGCGCCGCTATCTGGCGGCGGGCGCGGGTCCCCGCGCCGCCCAGGTGCGGGAGTGGAAGGATCGCCTGCAGGGACTCTATGGACTCGGCGACGCCCAGGGCGCCGCGCCGTCCGGGGTCACCGCGGAGGAGACGCCGTGAAGACGCCCTCGTTGGTCGCGCGGTGGAGCCAGGTGCTCGCCGCCGTGTTGTTCCTCGCAGCCGTCCCCGCGTCCGCGGCGCCGAAGAAGGCGACCCTGGGCGTGTTCCTCGCCACCTCGCTGTCGGACGGGCAGGAGCGCTTCCAGTACGCCGAGGCGCTGGCCCAGAAGATGGAGGCCAGCCTGGGCCGCCCCGTGGCCGCCCGCAGCTTCGGCCGCTACGAGGACTTCTCCAAGGCGGTGGGGGAGGGGCTCATCGACTTCGCCGTGGTGGACGCCTGGGCCGCGGTCCAGCTGGGCGCCAAGGCCCAGCCCGTGGCGTACGCGCCGCGCGCCGGTGAGACGCAGCAGCGCTGGGCCCTCATCTCCACCCAGAAGGGCTCCGTGAAGGACCTCGCCGGCAAGCGCATGGCGCTCGTCAAGGGCGCGGGCCCCTCGGATCCGAAGTTCGTCTCCCACGTCGTCCTGGGCGGCGACCTGGACGCGCAGCGTCATTTCAAGCTGGTGCCGGTGCCCAACGTGGAGTCGGCGGTGAAGATGCTGGAGGCGAAGGGCGCGGAGGTCGCGCTCGTGCCGGTGGCGCACGTGCCCCGCGACATGCGCGTGCTCTTCCGCAGCGGCAAGGTGCCGGGCGCGGTGCTGGTGGACCTCAAGGGCGGGGCGGACGCGTTGTCCCAGTCCCTGTCCACGGTGGGAGCGGTCGCCCCGTTCGACGCCTTCTCCGCCATTCCGGGCCGCGAATTCGAGGACTTCCGCCGGCTCGTGACGCAGGGCCCGCCCAAGCGCCAGCCCGTCTTCGCGGACGCGCCCGAGCTGCGGGTGGAGACGCCGGCGCTGGTGCGCTCGGAGCTGCTGGGGCCGGCGCTGCCGCCGTTCGCGGACGATCTGGCCGTGTCCTCGGAGCAGCCGGACGACTGAACCCGGGAGTGCTGATCCGCGAGCACGAAGAGGGTGACTCGCGGGATTTGCCCGATCAGCGGCCACGACTTGGCCCCGGTGGAGTGACTGCGGTAGCTTCCCGGCGTGAGCGCTATCGTTCAGGGGTGGAAGTTCGCCCGGTTGGACGATTGTCAGGCGCGTCGGCTTTGAACCGGGGCGTACAGGACCGCTGAAGGCTCTCTGCTTCCCCTCGTGGAATTGAGAACGATGGACTCGACTGGGTACTGTGGGCCGCAAAACCATGCGGCGAAGATGGTCTTGGGACGCAAGAGCGCGCGCATGTACCTGCCTCTGGTGCTGTGCGCCCTGAGCCTGCTGGCTCCGGCCGTTGGCCAGGCTCAGGACGCGGCCGAGCCCGCGCCGAAGACGCGCACGAAGCCCGTGCGCACCAAGCGGACTCCTGCCGCCACCACTCCGCGCGCCCCCCGCGCCGCGAAGCCGCGCAAGGGCAAGGGGGCCGCTCCGGTGACGCCGCCCCCCGCGACGACCGCTCCGGACACCACGGGGCTGTCCGTGGAGGATCCCGCGCTCGCCAGCGAGCCCTCGGCGACGCCTCCGGTGGATCCGTACTCCCCGGCCGCGGCGCTGCCTGGCACGGATCCGCTGCCGGTCGCCTCGCCGGGTGTGCCCGCCAGCCCGCCCGTGGCCGCGACGCCGCCGCCCTCGGACGTGCCCGCCGCGACGCCCGCCGCCACCGCCGGGGGCGTGCCCCTGCCGGCGTCGGAGCCGCTGGGCAGCAGCAGCAACGTGCCCGACCGCGCGCCCTTCACGGAGCCCAGCCCGGACCGCGCCATGCCGCCGCCCTCGGGGCTCGCGGGCCTGGACGGGCCGGATCCGCTGGCCGCGTCCTCGCTGGAGGAGTCCGTCAACCGCGTGCTCAGCGAGGCGGTGGTGACGACGGCGTCCAAGCGCCGCCAGCGCATCGCGGACGTGCCCCTCACGGTGTCGTGGATCCCCGCCGAGGAGCTGGAGGGCACCGGCCAGTTCTCCCTCTGCGAGGCCATCCAGTACTTCCCCGGCATGGAGTGCCGCCGGGGCTCCATGCGCAAGGCGGCGGTGAGCGCGCGCGGCCTGGGCTCCAACTACCTGTCCAACCGCCTCCTGCTCCTGAAGGATGGCCGTCCGCTGACGGACCCCTGGACGGGCCAGTTCTACGCGGATGAGACGACGCCGCTCACGAACCTCAAGCAGGTGGAAGTGATTCGCGGCCCGGGTTCGTCGCTCTACGGCTCCAACGCCTTCAGCGGCGTCATCAACATCATCGAGCGGCAGCCCGCGGACCTCATCCCCAAGGGCCAGAGCATCGGCGCGGACGCGCGCATCCTCGCGGGGCAGGACAAGACGTGGCGGCTGCAGACCACCGTGGCCGGCAAGGGCGGGCCCGTGGAGGCGCTGCTCGGCTACTACGGCTTCGGCTCGGACGGCCCGCAGCTCTTCAATGATCCGCGCGTGGGCCAGGTGGACGACAACGAGGACTCGCTGGTGCACCAGGTCAACGGCAAGGTGCGCGTCGGGGCCGTGTCGCTGGACGCGGACTTCACGGACGGCAACATCGGCCGCCCGGGCGGGCAGAACATCTCCACCGTGGGTAACTGCGGCCGCTGCCACTACACGTCGCAGGACAACGAGCACGTCCAGAACCTGAACACCGCCATCCAGGTGGATCAGCAGGTGAACGAGAACGTGCGCGTGTTCGCCCAGGGCTACGCCTTCTTCAAGCGCCGCGACGTGGCGCTGGAGAACCAGGTCACGGGCGCGCTGGAGTCCGCGCTGGGCAAGCGCCGCCGGCTGGGCGGCGAGGCCCGGGCCCTCTTCTCCCTGGACCGGCTGTCGCTCACCGTGGGCGGCGACGTGAAGGCCGACCAGGTGAACAACCAGAACATCCTCTCCGGCCTGGGGCTGGACGACACCCGGCAGACCATCCTGGGCGGCTTCGTGGACGCGGAGTACCGCGCCACGGACCGGCTGGTGCTGGGCGCGGGCGCCCGCTACGACCGCTACCAGATCCCCGAGCGCGTGTGGACCTCGCGCACGGATCAGATCTCCCCGCGCGCGAGCGTCGTCTTCCACGCCATCCCGGAGCTGCTCACGCTGCGCACCAACTACGGCCGCGCCTTCCGCGCGCCCACCCTGGCGGAGCTCGCCATCAACCAGCAGATGTACGCCGCCACGCTCCTGGGCAACCCGGCGCTGAAGGCGGAGACGCTGGACACGGTGGAGGCCGCGGTGGACTTCTGGCCGCTGGACCGCAAGGTGCGCCTGACGGGCACGGCCTTCTACAACCGCGCCAACAACTTCATCAATCAGGAGCTTCTCTTCGGCTCCACGTCGCAGTTCAAGAACCTGGGCGACGCGCGCGTGGCGGGCTTCGAGGCGGAGGCGGCCGCGCAGGTGCCGGCCCTCAACTCCTCCTTCGACGTGGCCTACCAGTTCCTGGACGCCCGGGCGCTGCCCGCGGACGGCGGCCCGGACTACGCGCTGGACTATGCGCCCAGCCACCGCATCTACGCCCGCGGCCGGACCAACATCGGCAAGGTCGCGTTCGTGGAGATCTACGGCCTCTTCGTGGGCCCGCGCTTCGACCCGGGCTTCGTCGTGGACGAGATCAGCGGCACGACGACCCGCGTGCGGATGCCCAGCTACATCACGGCCTCCGCGCGCGTGGGCTTCCAGGTGCACGAGCGCGTGGCGGTGTCGCTCCTGGGCACCAACCTCTTCAACGCTCAGTACGAGGAGTCGCACGGCTTCCCCGCGCCTCCCCAGGGCCTCTTCAGCGAAATCCGGCTGCGTTACTAGTAGGCCCTTTGGAAACCGCGACGCCTTCGAAGAACCCCCTGCTGGAGCTGACTCCGGACGAGTCCCTGACGCCCGCCACGATGGAGCGGGCGGCGGGGGCGCTCGCCCGGGATGGGCTCCTGCTGCGGCATGGGGCAGGCCCCACGCGCAAGCTGGTGCTCTTCGACGGGCGGCTCGGTGCTGCCCAGGCGGCGCTGCTGGACCAAGCGCCGCCAGCGCTGCTGCTGGCGACGCGCGAGGCGGACGGCGAACCCTCCGCCTGGGAGGTGCGGCTGCTGGCCGCGCTCCTGCGTGGGGACAGTCTTTTGCCCCCCGAGGCCGTGGTGTCTCGCGCGCGGCTGTCGCAGGTGGCGGACGTGGGGCCGGCGTGCGAGGCGGCCTCGGCGGCGGTGCTGGAGGCGGGAGGTTCGCGCGTGGCGGCCGGGCTCGTGGCGGACGTGGCGCACGAGCTGGCGGCGAACGCGCTCCTGGACGCGCCGGTGGATGAGACGGGCGCGCCCAAGTACGCGCACCGACGGACCCAGGTGCAGCACGTGGCGCCCGAGGACTCGTGCCTGCTGGAGTGGGGCGTGGAGGCGGGCCGCGCGTGGGTGCAGGGGGTGGATCGCTTCGGACGGCTGACGGCATCGCCGCTGGTCCGGGTGCTCCGCGCATGGG
>NZ_RAWB01000531.1 GCF_003612055.1 Corallococcus llansteffanensis | reverse complement strand
CCCCAGCCCCGCCGCGAAGTCCGCGCGCGTGCGCACCCCGGCCACCGAGTGCTCCACGTCCGCGAACGTGTAGAGCACGTCCAGCGTCCCTTCCGCGTCCTCGCGCGCGGACGGAGGCGGGGCATGGCTCCGGGCCACCCGCGCCTCCACCTCCTCGGCGCGGGCCGCGAAGCGCTGCTCCTCCACGAAGAAGCGCCCCACCCACGCGGCGCCCAGGCCCAGGAGCGCCATCACACCCAGGCCCAGGAGCGCCCCCCGCACCAGCCGCGCCACCGCCCCGGGCACCTGGGCCAGGCGGACACGGCGGGGAGCATGGGGGATGGCCAGCTGCATGCGGGCTTCGAGCCTACCGCACGCCCGCGTCCCGCGTCAGTTCGACACCCTGTCCAGGAAGCTGGCGGCGTTGCGCGGGCCCAGGCCGTCGTAGGAGCCCGTGCGGTTGCCCAGCTCGCGCAGGAAGTACACCCACTGGTCCTGGCGCGACAGGTTGGGCGGGATGTTGATGCCGACGGTGTTGTTGGGGAAGTTGCGCACCGCCTCCGCGAACTTCTGCAGCGCGTAGATGTTGCCCGGCTCGTTCGGAGAGCCCGACTCGCCAATGGCGTTGAGCATCTGGAAGCGCTGGTCCGGCGTCAGCCCGAAGTCGTTGGCCACCTGATCCAGCTGGGCCAGCCGCGCCGTGCTGGCGAAGAAGTCCGGGAACGTCTTGCCCAGCGAGAGCACCTGGTCGCGCGTCCAGCCGGTGTCCTGGACGATGGAGTCGATCTGCTCCGGCGAGGTGTACTTCGCCAGGTTGGTGATCTGCTCCGCGTCCACGCTCACACGGCCCAGGATGGTGCGCTGATCCGAACGCAGCTGATCCTGCCGCTCTGCCTCCTGGCGGCCCATGATGCCCATGCTCACCAGTTCGCCGATGATGTAGACCGCCGCGCCCACGGCGGCCAGTGGCACACCCACGCCCGTGGAGCCGAGCGCAATCAGCGCTCCGCCCGCGAGCCCCATCACGTCGCCCGCGATGGCCAGTCCGGTGCCCGCGTTGCCCTGGCCCGAGGCGACCGTGTTCGCCTTCACGAAGATGTCCAGCGCGGCCGCGACGGCGCCGAAGCCTCCCGCGACCCGAGCGGCCACCTGCGCCCCACCGGACAGCTTCGCCGCGGACAGCGCCGTGCCGAGGAGGCTCATGCCCTGCTGGCCGGAGAACGCCGTTGCCCAGGCCGTCCCCAGCGCGTCGTTGGCCTGCGCCGAGTGGTTGGCCTGCATCAGTCCCAGCACCAGGCCCGCCGCCGCGAACGGTCCCGCCCACGCGGTGTTGCCGGACGACAGCGACTTCAGCGTGTTCATCCCCGCCTGGGTGCTGCCGCCCGCGATCTGCCGCAGCCCGGCCAGCCCCGTCTGCCACGCCTTGGGCAGGTTGCTGACCTTGAGGTCCGCCGTCGCGCCGCCGGCCTGCTGGAGCAGGTACCCATCCGTGAGCAGCGACTGGATGTGGTCCACGGCCTGCGACTGGGTGGCCTGGGGGTTCTTCTCGAAGAAGCTCACCAGCGCGCCGGAGACGGCGTTCTCGCGCACCGTGTTCAGCGGCAGCGCCGTCATGAAGGGCGCGAACGCGGAGCCGGGCCGCTCCATCTTCGCCGCCCAGGTGAGCGCCGCGGCCGCGTGTGACGACTGGGCCAGCGCCCCGTAGGCCGCGTGGATGGACTGCGCGTGCGCGGAGCCGTCCGGCCCGCGCAGGGCCTGCTCCAGGAGCGGCGCGTTGCGCGTGAGCGCGGTGTCCAGTGCCTTCGCCTTGGCCTCGAAGCCGGCGTAGTCCGCCGCGTGCAGCGAGCGGAACTCCTGGATGTAGCCCCGCTGCTGCGTGTCGGTGAGGTACGGGCCGAACGACGCGATGTCCGACGCGAGCTGCTGCTCCAGCGCCTCGCGCTGTGCCAGTGCCCCGGTATAGGCCTGCTCCGCGGCGTGCACCTGGGCCACGGCCGTGTCCAGCTTCGCGTCGGTGGCCGCGCCCGTGCTGCCCAGGCATGACACCAGCACGTCCCGGTCCGTCGCCAGCAGGTGGCCCCGCGACACCGCCGAGTCCAGTGCGGGCTTCAGGGTCGTCGCGTTGCCCTGCTTCGCCACCGCCTCCAGCGCGCTGTTCGCCACGCGCGTCGTGCCCACGGACGTGACGCCCTTGGGGCGCGGGGGCGGGTTGGGCACCGCCTCCTGCACGCCGTGGGCGAAGTCGCGCGACAGCGCGTTCTCCAGGGTGCTCGCGGGCGTCGCCTGCAAGAGGTCGATGAGCTTCGCCTGCAGCGCCGGCTTGCCCGCCGCCTGCTGGAGCGCCGCGTTGGCCGCGCCCGTGAGGCTGCGAGACTGCGCGTACCCCTGCGTGAGCGCGGTCCACGCCTCGGCCACGTCCACCGTGGGCCCGCTGTCCGCCACCTGGAGCACCGCCAGCGTGGGCGACACCCCCGCGCGGTCCAGCGCCTCCTGTCGCTCCGGGGAGCCCGGCGGCGTGGAGAGGATGCGGTTCATGGCCGTCCCGGACACCTTGCCCTCGACGCTGTAGCGGCCGTCGGAGAGGAAGGCTTCGAGGCTGGGGTAGCTCTGGCCGGTGCTCGGGTCGAAGACGCCCTCGCCCTGCCGGATGACGGCGTGTCCCGCCTCCCCTTCCGCCCCCGGACGGTTGTCGCGAAGGAGCACCACCTCCGACCGGGCGCGGATCTCCGGCGACGCGAGCTCCAACCAATCACCCACCTGGTCCAGGCAGTTGGCGCTCCCATCGTGGGAGTCCTCGGTGAGGAGCGTGGAGGCCGCGGGCTCCGCGGTCTTCACTCCGGTCAGCTCCGGCCCCTGACGTCGAGGCGGCGGCGGCACGAAGGCGTCCTTCGGCGCGGGCGGTGGAGGTGGAGGCGGCGGCGGGAAGTACGTCACCAGCTCCCGCATCGCGTTCGCGACTGCCGTGGCCTTCGCTTCATCCGCGCGGCCGGAACCTTCGGTGGACGGACTTCCGACAGACGACGACGAC
This sequence comes from Corallococcus llansteffanensis, assembly GCF_003612055.1. Classification (GTDB taxonomy): domain Bacteria; phylum Myxococcota; class Myxococcia; order Myxococcales; family Myxococcaceae; genus Corallococcus; species Corallococcus llansteffanensis. The sequence goes on along the minus strand of NZ_RAWB01000531.1, from coordinate 3,916 downwards.
ACAGCATTCGAAATGGTGCTCATACCGGGCCCTCCCCCAGGGCGATGGGCCGGAAGCGCTGCTGTGAAGACAGCCCCCTTGCTTCCGACCTGCCCCCATTATCGAACGGGGATGATTTTCGATTGCGTGTGTTGGTACCGACCCTTGGCGGTCAGCACCGGTCGCAGGCTGGTTCTCCATGACAGCCACGCAAATCGTTCGCAGACCGCGGCATGTCGCCGCCCCGGCCCCTCAGGACGAACCCAGCTCCCGCTGCAACTTCGCCAGCAGGTTGAGCGCATCCAGCGGCGTCATCCGCTCGATGGACGCCGCCCGGAGCGCGTCCAGCACCTCCGCGTGCGCGGGCGGCGCAGGAGGCGCGGCCGGTGCCACGGGGACCGTTGGCGCTCCACCGAACAGCCCCAACTGCCCTGCCGCCACGGCGCGCTTCGTCGACGAGCGCACCGCCACCCGGGGCCTCCCGGCTTCATCCAGCTCGCCGGACTCCAGGTTCTGCAGCAGCTCCCGGGCCCGTAGCACCACCTCCGGCGGCAGGCCCGCCAGCTTCGCGACCTCGATGCCGTAGGAGCGGCTGGCCCCGCCGGGCACCAGCTTGCGCAGGAAGATGACCTTGCCGCCGTGCTCCTTCACCGCGACGCACAGGTTCTTCACCCGGGGCCGCTCGCGCGCCAGGTCCACCAGCTCGTGGTAGTGCGTCGCGAACAACGCCCGCGCGCCCACCTTGTCGTGGATGTGCTCCGCCACCGCCCACGCGATGGAGAGGCCGTCGTAGGTGGACGTGCCCCGGCCAATCTCATCCAGGATGACCAGGCTCTTGCGCGTCGCATGGTGGAGGATGTGGCTCGTCTCCGTCATCTCCACCATGAACGTGGACTGCCCGCGCGCCAGGTTGTCCGCCGCGCCCACGCGCGTGAAGATCCGGTCGCACAGGCCGATGCGCGCCGCCTTCGCCGGCACGAACGACCCCGCCTGCGCCATCAGCGCCGTCAGCGCCACCTGCCGCATCACCGTGCTCTTGCCCGCCATGTTGGGGCCGGTGATGACCAGCAGCTGCGCGTCCTCCGGATCCAACCGCACGTCGTTGGGCACGAAGGACTCGCCCGCCCCCAGCATCCGCTCCACCACCGGGTGCCGGCCGCCCGTGATGACCAACCCCTCCGTCGCATCCACCTGCGGCCGCGTGTAGCCGTACTCCGCCGCGCACCGCGCGAACGACACCAGCGCGTCCGCCGTCGCCACCGCCTCCGCCGCGGAGCGGATCCGCGGCGCCGCGGAGATCACCTGGGCCCGCAGCTCCTCGAAGAGCTGCAGCTCCAGCACCGTGCGGCGCTCCTCCGCCGTGAGCACCTTCTCCTCGTACTCCTTCAGCTCTTCCGTGACGAAGCGCTCCGCGCCCACCGTCGTCTGCTTGCGGATGTAGTCCTTGGGCACCGCGTGCAGGTTCGCCTTCGTCACCTCCAGGTAGTACCCGAAGACCTTGTTGAAGCGGATCTTCAGCGAGCTGATGCCGGTGCGCTCCTTCTCCCGCTGCTCGATTCGCAGCAGGTAGTCCTTGCCGGACGTGGACAGCGCCACCAGCTCGTCCAGCTCCGCGTGGAAGCCCGGCCGGATGAAGCCGCCGTCGCGGATGACCACCGGCGGCTCGTCCGTCACCGCGCGCAGCAGCAGCTCCGCCAACTCCGGCAGCGCGCCCAGCGGCCCCGATAGGGACTTGAGCAGCCCCGCGTCACACCGCGCCAGCGCCGCGCCCAGCCGGGGCAGCTGCGCCAGCGACAGCCCCAGCGCGCGCAGGTCCCTCGCGTTGCCCGCGCCCAGCGACAGCCGCCCGCACAGCCGCTCCAGGTCGCCCACCTCCTTCAGCGTGGCCACCAGCTCCTCGCGCCACACGCTCTTGCCGGCGAGCTCCTCCACCGCGTCCAGCCGCGCGGTGATCTCCGGCAGCGAGCACAGCGGCGCGGACAGCCAGCGCGCCAGCTTCCGCGCCCCCAGGCCCGTCGCGGTGCGGTCCAACACGCCCAGCAGCGACCCCTTGCGGCCCCCGTCGCGCAGGCTCTTGAGCACCTCCAGGTTGCCCCGCGAGGACTCGTCCATCACCAGGCACCCGGCCTTCTCCTGCCGGGACAGCCGGTCCACGTGCGCGGCCGCCGTCTTCTGCGTGTCCTTCAGGTAGCGCAGCGCCGCCCCGGCCGCCCCGGTGGCCAGCGGCGAGCCGTCCAGCCCGAACGCGGACAGCGATTGGACGTGGAAGTGCGTGCGCAGGAAGGCCGCCGCCCGCGTGTGCTCGAACGCCGCGCCCTCCCCTTCCGCCACCGAGGGCGCGCGCGACAGCCGCTGGCACACCTGCACCACCTCTGGCGCCTCGCGCATGCCCTGCGGCACCAGCAGCTCGCGCGGGTCCACGCGCGACAGCCCCTCCACCAGCTCCGACAGGCTGGAGGCCTCGAAGGTGTAGAACTCGCCGGTGGACGCCTCCAGCAGCGCCGCGCCGAAGCCGGCTTCGTCCCAGCACAGGGCCGCGAGGAAGTTGCTGGCCTGCGGCTCCAGCACCTCGTCGTCCAGCACCATGCCGGGGGTGATGACCCGCGTCACCTCCCGCTGCACGATGCCCGGCCCCGCGCCCGGCTCCGTCACCTGCTCGCAGATGGCCACCTTCAGGCCGTGTTCGATCAGCTTCGCGATGTACCGGCGCGCCGAGTGGTACGGGAACCCGCACATCGGGACCTTGTCCGCGCCCTTGGACCGCGCCGTCAGGGTGATCTGGAGCAGCTCCGAGGCCTTCACCGCGTCCTCGAAGAACATCTCGTAGAAGTCGCCCATCCGGAAGAACAGCACCGTGTCCGGATGCAGCGCCTTCACCTCCAGGTACTGGCGCATCATCGGCGTCAGGGAGGCGAGCTCCCGCGCCCCCGCGGGCGCTTCGGTCGTCCCGACGTCCGGGGTCGCTTCGTCCTCGGTCATCACCACCGCCGCTGCCTTGTCCGTCTTCATCTGCTGTGTCACCGCCATCCCCGGCCTTCTCCCACGCCCCTACGTCCGGATCAACGAACCGGACGCCCTACCCAGGGCGTCTGCCTACCACCCCTGTCCGACATTTCCAGCCGCCCCCCGCCGAAAACGGTTTCCAGCCTTGACGGCCCCCGGCAGGCTGCCCGCCGACATGGCGACCCCCTCCAAGCCGAGCCGACCAGCAGTCCCCGCCCTGTTCCAGGTGGCGCTCGCCCCCGTGCAGGCGTTCTTCCGCCTGGAGGCCAGCAGCGGCATCCTCCTGGCGCTCTGCGCGTTGGCCGCGCTCGCCTGGGCCAACTCCCCCTGGGGGGACACCTACGCGGCCGTGTTCGACGCCCCCCTCCACCTGGAGGCCGCGGGCCACGGCGGCAATTTCACCTTCCGGGAGCTCATCAACGACGGGCTGATGACGCTCTTCTTCTTCCTCGTGGGGATGGAGATCAAACGCGAGCTGTCGTCGGGCGAATTGCGCACCTTCTCCCGCGCGCTCCTGCCGCTCATCGCCGCGCTGGGCGGCATGGTGGTGCCCGCCCTGCTGTACCTCGTCTTCACCCACGGCACCCCCGCGCAGGGCGGCTGGGCCATCCCCATGGCCACCGACATCGCGTTCGCCATCGGGTGCCTCACGCTGGTGAAGGCGCGCGTGGGCCACGGGCTGGTGGTGTTCCTCACCGCGCTCGCCATCTTCGACGACATCGGCGGCATCCTCGTCATCGCCGTCTTCTACGGCACCGGCATCCACGGGGACTGGCTCGCCATCAGCGCGGGCCTGGGCGCGGTGCTCTGGGGGCTCAACCGCTTCTACGTGCGCAACGGCCTCTGGTACGCCCTGGTGGGCGCCGCGCTCTGGTACGCCATGCACCACGCGGGCATCCACGCGACGCTGTCCGGCGTCGTGCTGGGGCTGGCC
>NZ_RAWB01000530.1 GCF_003612055.1 Corallococcus llansteffanensis | reverse complement strand
CCAGGCGGGGTGGGGCCACGGGGAGTTGGGGAGTCTTCATGGGGCCCGGCTTCTATCGTGAATCCGTCCAGCTTCGCGGTGGATAGGATGCGCGCCCATGATCCTTTCCAAGAGTGAGTTCCTGCCCCGAGCGGAAGCCACGCTCGCCGGACTCGACGGCGCCGTCCTCGAGGCGCTCTCCCATCACGGCAAGCCCTCGATCACGTCCCTCGCCAGCGTGTTCAAGGGGGAGGCTCCGCTCATGCCCGTCGACTTCGCCCGTGCGCTCTGTCCCGGGCCCCTCACGGACATCGGCTTCGCCGCCGTGGCGCTGCGCGACGTCCTCGAGCCCGTGGACGCGGTGCTCGGTGAGTCGGTGTCCAAGGCCCTGGTCGTGACGGGCACCGCGCGGGCTCCGGGTTCGTTGTTCGTCTCCTGCCCCCTCATCGTGCTCGGCGACCTGGAGGTGGACGGCGTGCTGTCGGACTGTGGGCCGGACTCGACCGTCGTGGTCGTGGGCCGCTGTGTCGCGAAGGGGCTGCGGACGTCGGGGAACTTCCTGGTCCTCGGCGACCTCGTGGTCCGTGACGTCATCCAGGGCGTCTACAACGATGAAAGCCTCGTCGTGGCGGGCGACCTGACGACGCGCTTCCTCGACGAGAATGATCACGACGTCTCGTGCTACGGCGAAGTCCACGCTGAGCATCACCTCGAGAACGGCCGCCCCGGTGGCGAGGCCGCGTCCCTGGCGTCCACCTTCCTCGTGCCCGAGCTCTGGAACCTCGACCTCGAGGAGCTCCACCACGACGACCTCTTCGAGCGCATCCGGCGGGGCGAGCCGGTCTTCACGGAGACGCCGCAGGAGCAACAGTTCCGCGAGCCGGACGCGCCCACAGCGGAAGAACTCGAGGGGCTCGACATCGAGGGGATCGTGGCACGGGCGTCCGCCAATGCGCGAGCGACGGATGTCGTCTATGCGCGGCGGGAGACGGGAGAGGTGTGGCTGATGCGTCCTGGCGGCCTCCCGCTGGCCATCTACGACGGGGAGAAGTTCCTCGCGCAGGAAGGAACGCCGCCGGCCCTTGCCGCGACGCGAGCATCAGAGCGGGTGACCCTCTGGCGCAGGCGGGGCGACCTCTTCCTGGAGATTGAACGCTTCGACGCCATCGTCCAGCTCCATGCGGGCTACAACAACGGGTTGATGCGGACGTTCCGCTTCGTCTTCGAGGGACCCGACGCCGCCGCGCGCGAGGTGCGGCGGCTGGAGGCGCGCTACACAGGGGACTTCCTGCGCGTGACCACCACGGTTCCCGGCCGGGGCCCGCTGGAGCGAGAGCTTTCGAAGTACGGAGGCAAGGCGCAGTACACCTCCGCCATCGTGGAGGGCTCGACGCTGGTCACCCGGGACGGCGAGCGCCGGAGCTTCGAGGACGAGGCGTCCGCGCTGAGCGCGCTGGAGGACTGGCTCGCCGAGAAGCGTCGTGAAGGATTCGACCTGAAGATCCTCGAATGGAGGCCCTTTGGTCTCCTGGGAGCGAAAGGATAAGCTCCGCCCCGTTCGTGCGTTTCTGCCCGGGGGGGCGTGATGACAGAGCGACGTGAATGGGTGTTTGGGATGCACCGGGTGCACTTCGAGGAGCCCGACATCCTGTACGTCGACTTCAAGGGCGCCACGGGCCTGGACGATGCGAAGCGCCTGCTCTCCATCGTGCAGGAGGCGGCGGTCCAGGGCCCCGTGTTCGTCATCGTGGACATCAATGGGTCCACCATCGACAAGGCCGCTCGCGAACACTTCAGCAAGGAGTCCAGCCCGGAGCGGCTGCGAGGCGTCGTCTATGTCGGAACGAACCGCCTTCAGATGGCGAGCGCCAAGGCCGTCGCGTTCGCGCTCTATCTCACGGGAAGGCTGAAGGGAGACGTCGACTTCGTCACGAGCGATCAGGCCGCGCGCGAGCTCGTCGAACGCAAGCGCGCGAAGGCCGCAGGAGGCCGCTGAACTTGGAGCATCTGGAGCTGCCTCGCATGCTCATCGAGGGCCACACGGACACGGGCGGCTCCGACGCCCTCACCGGCCCAGGCGCCGCCCGACCGAGGCGGACGCCCGGGCCTCCCTGCTTACGGAGGGGTGACGCAGCTCAGGTAGTTCGGCGTCGTCGAGGCCGTGTTCACCGTGCAGTACAACGTCTTCCCGGACGTGTTGCCCCATGTGTCCTTCGCGGTCACCGTGAACGGCAGCTGCGTCTGGAGGGTCCCGGTGCCCGGGATGTTCCACTGGAAGCCATAGGGCGCCTGCGTCAGCGTGATGCTGAAGCCGGGTAGCAGCCCTCCCGAGAGGACGACGGACTGGACGCCTCGCGGATCCGCCACCGTCCCCGCCGAGACGAAGTACGAGCGGCCTGCCCCGTAGACGGTCAAGCTGTGCGTCGGGCCCGTGTTGTCCGCCGTCACCATGCGCGTCTCCGGCGCGCTGGCGACGCCATTGATGTCCGAACATTGGAACAGCATCGTGTAATTGCCGTCCAGCCGGCTCGTGGTGTCCACCACGAACTCATACGGCGCCGTCGTGTCAATCTGGGCGACGACGCCGCTGTTCTCCCGCATCTCCACGTGGTGCACCCCTTCGGTGTCCGTGCACTGCACCGTGAACTTCGGCTTCTTCGGCTGGCTGTCGTCCCTCACGATTCCCGTGATGACCGGCGGCGTGAGGTCCTTGAAGAACGTCGTCTGGTAGTTCGCCGTGTTGCCGCACTTGTCGCTGACGATGGCCTGGAACGCGTGCGTGCCCGCCGCCATGCTGGCTCCGAACTCCAGCACGTACCCCGGCGTCGTGGGCTGCCCCACCAGGATTCCATCCACATACAGCGCATACGGGTACTGCACGCCACAGCCATCCGAGACGCCCACCGTCAACTTCACCAGCGAGCTCACCTGCTCCTTCAGGAAGCTCACCTGCGGCGGCGTCCGGTCGAGCGGCGCCGCCGTGCCCGTCGTCCTCTTGTTGCCGAAGGCATCCGTCACCTCCACCGTGAGGTTGTGGGCCAGCGGATCATTGGGGATGTAGCTGGCCAGGTACGTCGTCGCCACGTGGGTCCGCGTGGCGAAAACCACCCCGTCCACCTTGAAGTCCACCCGCGCCACGTCCGAGGCATCCGTCACCGTGACGTTCACGTTGAAGGGCGCCTCCTGGCCGCTGCCCACCGTCATCGCCACGGTGGGCGGCGTGTTGTCCACCTTCAGGGATTGGTGGCGGACGGTGGCATTCAGGTACGTGTCGGAGACCTGGATGACCACGTCATGGATGCCATCGGTCCAGGTGGAGGTGTCCAACGCATACTCATAAGGAGGGGCAAACACCCCGGACAGCACCTGGGCGCCTTCGCCAAACTCCACGACGCGGATGCCGGAGGCGTCACTCGCGGTGACGGAGTAGCGAGGCTGCTTCGGCAGGCCGGAGACGGTGACGGAGGCCACCGTGGGCGGGGTCTTGTCCAGCAAGACCGTCACCGTCCTCGTGGCCGGGTTCTGCCAGTAGTCCCACGCCTGGAGCTGGACTGTATGATTGCCGCTCGCCAGCCCCGCGCCCGACAGGGTCTGCGTGAACTGCCAGCCGGGCAGCGTCTTGATCTGCGTGCCGCCATCCAGCACCAGGCGCGGTGCCTGGCTGTACTGCCCCGGGATCTCCGCGTCGGTGATGGTACCGGTGCACTCGATGTCCTGGAGCACCTGCCGGCAGCTCAGCGTGGTCTGGGGCGGAAACAAGTCCGGCTTGTAGCCGACGTTGATGGCCGCGAACGCGTAGGCCACGGCCCGCATCCGGTTGCCGCCCTGGGTGCCGTCCAGCGTGGTCGCGGCGGCAAGCGCCGCCTGGCGCGCCTGCAGGTAGTCCGAACCCAGGGGCATCAACTGCACCGCGAGCGCCCAGATGCGCAGCGCCTCCGTGGGCCCCAGTCCGCCGAAGCCCTCGGGAACCAGCCGGCAGGACCAGGGGCTCTGGGGATTGGTGCCGCAGCCATAGGACAGCAGCATGAACATCCGCCCCAGCGGGCCGCCGGAGTCGTGTTCATCAAAGGAGCCAATATTCTCGACCCACTCCGGGTTGTTGGGCTCCAGGATGCTGCGGCCAGCGGTGCCCGTCTCCTCGGCGGAGGTGTAGTTCGAGGCCTTGAGCACCACCCCGTCGATGTAGGTCGACGTCGACGATGCTCGCTTCGCGTCACGCAGCAGCTCCGTGACGAACCCGAAGATGTCCCCCGTGCCTTCGTTCAGCCCGGCCTGCTCCGAGCGCTCCCTCGGAATGTTCGCGGGGTCCCCCGCCAGTTCCCGGGCGAAGAAGTCATGGGCCATCTCATGGCCCACGATGTCGGTGGTCGTCATCGGGGCCAGGGGGCGGACCGCGAGGTCGCGATAACCGAACGCCAGGCTCGGTTCGTACTCGTCGGGAAAATAGGCGGCGTTCGCCATGGGCACGTGCACCTGGACCTCGAAGGCCGTGCCATTCCCGGTAGGACCATTGCGCCCCAGGAAGGTCTCGTAGACGGACCACGCCAGGTTCACGGCGGAGTAGGCATCCACCGCCGCGGTCTCACCATTGGTCCCGAGAGGACCCGCGCCGCTGTAGCGGAGCCCATCGCCAAGGTTCAGGTCCGAGCTGACGTATTCCACATAGGCATAGGACCTCGGCTCCACGACGACGTAGGCCTCGTAGATATTGGTGTGGGGGTCCCGCAGCCGGTTGACCCTGGCAAAGGCGTCGTAGAGCACGGAGATGGTGGATCTGCCCGAGTAGTAGCCATTGCCCACGGCCTTCTTGGGAGTCCCCGTCACCCCCATGTGTTCGAGCGGCTCCAGGCGCAGCACCTCGCCGGAGCGGGCATCCACCTGCGCCATCCAGCGACGCCGCGCGTCCCCGCCCGTGGAGAGCTTCAGCCGGTAGATGAGCCGCAGGCCCGTCACCACCCGCTCGAAGTCCGCGGCGTTGCGCGAGCCGACGAAGCTCGGCGCGGCGTCCTTGCGCAGCCGCTGCTCCTCGGTGGGCAGGAGCACCAGCTTCACGGCCTCCACCTTCGCGGTGGAGTCCTTCAAGGCCGCCAGCGCGGCCTCCCAGGCCTGGGCCTCGGTGAGCCGGGCCTCCGTCTCCACCGCGCCCGCTGACTCGAAGCGGGCGTTGGAGAAGAGCGCCTCTTCCTCCGCCGTCTTCGCCTCCAGGCCCCAGATGGGGACGCCCCGGAAGTGGAGCGCGTGCCGGTTCCCCTTCCCGTCCGGCACCAGCGACACCTCGCGGAGGTCGAAGCCACGCTCCGCCACGAGCCGCTCGGCTCGGGTCCGCGCCAGGGCCTTGTCGGGCGCCGGCTCCTCCAACGACGTGGGACCACAACTGGAGACAATGAAAAACAGGCCGCTCAGCAGCCCTTGGCGCAACCCCATGGTACTTCCCCCTCTGTTGGCCTGTGACAGCCTTCCCACGTTTGGGATTGCCTGATTATTCCGGTCTTGGCAACCCCATCCATGACGTGACGAACAGCGAAGAAGCCCCAGCCCTCCGAGTCCGGCAGACCCGCGAACACGCGCAGCGGCTCCGCCTCCAGCACCGCCGGAGCGGGGGCCTGGCTCGCGGGCACCGTTCCCGTCAAGGGAGTCCCATGGCCGGCAAAACCAGAAGGGCCATCCAGACAGACACTTTTCCAGGATTACAACTTGCGCACAGAGGGGAGGCGCGGATGCGATTCGGGGGCCAGGGCGGAAAAAATGAAAGGCAAACGGTGCGGTTCTTCGGGACCCTTGCCGGGGTCAGGCATCCTGGTAGCCGCCCACCGCCGAGGTGGCGTGGAGATGTCGGTGTACCCCCAGCGCGGTCACGGGGGTGGCAGGTCCGGCGTGCAGGCAGAGGTTGATGACCTGCGCAAGCCTTGGCCCAATCGAGGCCAATCGGGGGGCGCTCAGAGGCCGGAGGGGGGGCTCGGCGTCGGGCCCCATGGCGAGTTGGAAGAGCACCCTCCCCAACATCCGGATGTCCGCGAGGTAGGGCCCCTGGCCTTCGGAGACATTCACGCGTCGGGCAAGCCCGAAGTCGATGAGCTTGACGCAGTTCGCGCTCTTTCGGGCGAGCGCGACCCGGTCGAGCATGATGTTCGCGAGTTTGATGTCCGCGTGACACCTGCCTTGAGCGTGCAGATAGGTCAGCGCACTCGCGATCTGCGCACCGACGACCCGAATCCCCCAGGGCGGCATGGGTGCGTGCTTCCTGAGCGAATCCCCGTTGATGTATTCCAGCGCCAGGAACGACTGGAAGACGCGCAGGGGGATGGGGATCGCCGGGTGTTTGAGCCCCCGCATGGCCTCATATTCGAGACGGGCCTCTTCGGAGTTCGTGAGCTGCTTCACCGCGAGGAGCGATGTTCCCTCGCGAGCCAGGTACACCCGCCCGAAGCCGCCAGCCCCGAGGAGGATGTTGGTGAACGTCCAGGGCCCGACCTGACGAGGCAGTGGAGGGGCGGAGGGCCCCGGCTGCGGGACGACGGGCATTGATGCCGCGCCGGACGTTGGAACGACGGTGACGACTGTGGCGCTCGCGGGCTGATAGGTCTTCCTGGCCGCCAGGCAGAACCTGAGCACCTTGGCTTTCGCAGTCGACACATCCAGGCCCTGCAGGACCTTCATCGGATCAAGCTGGACGAGCGGGGCTCCTTGCGCCGCTGCGGGAATGGCTCCCGTGATGGCGGTGGTGATCTCGAGGATCTCCGCATCGTCAAATGTGCCCCCCGAGTGCCTCGCCAACTCCAGTGCGAGGGCCTTCGCACTGTCCTCCGTCAGCGCTCCCAGTTGAAGTCGCATGTGAGTGCACCTCCCAACTCACTGTAGCGCGGCCTCACCCCGGGCTCGGCCCCCATCTGTTGGCTTGCGGTCCCAGGACGTGGATGGTGGGATCCGCCCCCTTCCCGATGATTGACCCCATCC
>NZ_RAWB01000052.1 GCF_003612055.1 Corallococcus llansteffanensis | reverse complement strand
CCCCGGCCGCCGCCCCCGCGGAGGCACCGGTGGAAGCGAAGACCGAAGCGTCGGCGCTGCCAGCGTTCGTCTACACCTACAGCCCGGTGGGCAAGCGGGATCCTTTCCGGAGTCCGCTGGAAGAGCTGGGACCGGTGGCGCGTGACGCACCGGAACGCGCGTGCAATGAACCCCTGTGCGTGTTCGACCTCGACCAGCTCAAGCTGGTGGCGGTCGTCACCGGGGACGCCAGTCCGCTGGCGATGGTCGAGGATCCGCTGGGCCGGGGCCACATCGTCCGGCGAAATACCCGGGTGGGGCGCCAGGGCGGCAAGGTGACCCAGATTCTCCGGGACTCGGTCACCGTCACCGAGGTTTTCACGGGTGCCAAGGGCGAGCTCATCAGCAATCCGGTGAGCCTGCAGCTCAAGGCAGATGGCGTAAAGGACCCCGCCTACAACCTGATGACGGGCAAGAACTGGGAGTAGCGCCCCACGGCGCGCCCGCGGGCAGTCGCCCGCTACCAACTTGTTGAGGGGACGCATGCTCGAGCAGAGCGCTGTGACGAGGGGCAAGTGGATCATGGCGACCGCATGGGCGGTCGTCCTTGCAGGCGCCAAGGTGTATGGCGCGGATCTGAATACGCTGCGGGACCTTCAGGTGTCCCGGACGGGAGCCGGTGCCCAGGTCGTGGTGACCGGGACCCGGCCGCCCACCTTCACCGTCTTCCGGCTCAGTGGGCCGGAGCGGCTGGTGGTGGACCTGTCGTCCGCGGACGCCACCGGCATCAAGGGGCACCATGACGGCACGGGCCCCGTGTCCGGCGTCGTGGCCGCCCAGTTCTCCGATGCGCGCGCCAGCGTGGGCCGCGTGCTGGTGGCGCTCGACCAGGCGTCCCAGTACGACGTGCGCGCCGAGGGCAACCGCGTCGTCATCTCCGTGGACGGCTCGCCGGTGGCCCCCGCCGCCGCGACCGCCCAGGCCCCCGCCGCGGCGCCGAAGCCCGCGGAGCCGAAGCCCGCGGAGCCGGTGGCCGTCGCCGCCGCTCCGGTGAAGCCCGCGCCCGCCCCGGTGGTGGCTGTCGCCGCGCCGGTGAAGCCCGCGCCCGCTCCGGCCCCCGTCGAGGCCATGGTGGCCCTGGTGCCGGAGGAGGGTGCCTCCTCCAAGCCCACCCCGTCCCAGACGCCGGGCCGCGAGAACGTGGTCGCCACGGAGGCGGATGAGCGCGAGGTGGCCCACCCGGCCCAGCGCATCACCCGCCTGTCCCTGGACGGCGACGCGCTGCGCGTCGGCGCCGACGGCGACATCGCCCGCTACGAGGTCCTGGAGCTGGTGGATCCCCCCCGGCTCGCCGTGGACGTCTACGGCGTGGGCCTGAGCGCCAAGGCGCCCAAGGTGAAGGGCAACCTGCTGAAGGACGTGCGCGTGGGCGCGCACGACGACAAGGTGCGCCTGGTCCTCGTGGCGAAGGGCGACATGCCGGCCTATCGCGTGGACCGCTCCGAGCGCGGCCTGGAGGTGGTGCTGGGCGCCGCGGTGGCGCGCAAGCCGAAGCCCGCCCAGCCCCGCGACGCGGTGGCGGAGACCGAACCCCTGCGCCCGCAGCCCCTGCCCGTGGAGGCGGCGAAGCCGCAGCCCGCGGTGGCCGTGGCCCAGGCGCCCGCGCAGCCCCAGGCGGTGGAGATCAAGGACCTGTCCTTCGACGAGAGCCCCACGGGCGGCCGCGTGCAGCTCAAGCTGTCCGGCGCGGCGGTGTGGAAGGTGGACCGTCCGGACCCGCGCAGCGCGGTGCTGACGCTGGAGAACGCGCGGCTGCCCAAGAAGCTGGAGCGCAGCCTGGACACCAGCGCGCTCGACACGCCGGTGAAGATGATCAGCGCCTTCAGCGTGCAGGGTGAGGGCCGCAAGGTGCGCGTGGTGGTCGCCGCGGACGGCGCCATCGAGGAGAACGTCACCCAGGGCGCCAACAGCCTGAGCTGGCGGCTGGACGTGCAGGGCGTGAAGACGGAGGAGGTGGCCGTCTCCCAGCGCACCGCCGGCTTCACCGCCGAGGCGCCGGCGTACGCGGCGGAAGGGGCGCCCCAGCAGGCGCGCTACCGCGGCAAGCGCGTGTCCTTCGAGTTCAAGGACATCGACATCCAGAACCTGCTGCGCGTCATCGCGGAGATCTCCAAGCGCAACATCGTCGTCGCCGACGACGTGGGCGGCCGCGTGACCATCCGCCTGCGCAACGTGCCCTGGGACCAGGCGCTGGACCTCATCCTGCGCACCAAGCAGCTGGGCCAGGAGCAGGTGGGCAACATCATCCGCATCGCGCCGCTGAAGACCCTGGAAGAGGAGGCGCGGCTGCGCCAGGAGCGCAAGAAGTCCCTGATGCAGCAGGAGGACCTGCTGGTCAGCCTGGTGCCGGTGAACTACGCGGTGGCCGCGGAGATGTCGTCGCGGGTGAAGGACGTGCTCAGCGACCGCGGCTCGGTGACGGTGGACACGCGCACCAACGTGCTCATCATCAAGGACATCCGCTCCAACACGGAGAAGGCGCGCGCCCTGGTGCGCAGCCTGGACACCCAGACGCCGCAGGTCCTCATCGAGAGCCGCATCGTGGAGGCGAGCACCACCTTCAGCCGCCAGCTGGGCGTGCAGTGGGGCGGTCAGGCGCGCCTGTCGCCGGCCTCCGGCAACCCGACCGGCCTCATCTTCCCCAGCACCGTGGGCGTCACGGGCGGTTCGCCGGGCTCGGCGCCGGGCGTCCCCACGGTGCCCAACTTCGCGGTCAACCTGCCGGCGGCCGTGGGTGAAGGCCTCGGTGGCGCCATGGGCTTCGCCTTCGGCTCCGCGGGCGGTGCGCTGCAGCTCAACCTGCGCCTGTCGGCGGCGGAGACGGAGGGCGCGGTGAAGACCATCTCGTCGCCCAAGGTCACCACGCTGGACAACAACACGGCCCGCATCAGCCAGGGTCTGTCCATCCCGTTCAGCCAGACGTCGGCGGGCGGCGTGAACACGACCTTCGTCGAAGCGCGCCTGTCGCTGGAAGTCACGCCGCACATCACCCAGGACGGCAGCATCCTCATGTCCATCGCGGCGCAGAACAACCAGCCGGACCCGTCCAACACGGGCGCCAACGGCCAGCCCTCCATCCAGCGCAAGGAAGCCAACACCCAGGTCCTGGTGAAGGACGGAGACACCACCGTCATCGGCGGCATCTATGTGCGCCGGGGCAGCACCTCGCGCGACTCGGTGCCCTTCCTGTCGAAGATCCCCGTGCTGGGCTTCTTCTTCAAGAGCACCACGGAGACGGATGAGCGTCAGGAACTGCTCATCTTCATCACGCCCCGCATCCTCAACCGGCAGACCATCGCGCAGAGCCTCTAGCGGCAGCGCGTCCTGATTGGGAGACTCATTCCAATGAAGCCCTTGTTTGTCGCGGCGTCCCTTGCTCTGGGCCTGTGCTCGTGCGCCGAAAGCCCGCCCGTCGTTCAAATCCTCCAGACCAAGCAGCCGAGCGCGGCCTGCGTGGTCGCGCAGGATGCCCCTGGCATCGCGCGGGGCCGGCTCAACCTGCGGTACGGCCGCAACTACGTCGTGGGTCTCATCGTCAACTCCAACTACGCCAACACCCCGACGGAGGTGGGCGGCGTCCCCCTGGATCCGAATCCCGACACGGGCGGCCAGGGCACCGCCTTCGTGGACTCGGTGAAGCTGTCCTTCGACGCGGACTCGGGCGCCAGCATTCCCGACCAGACCTTGCCCTACACGGCCGGCCTCAACCCCAGCTCCGAGGGGAACCTGCTGGTGCTCAGCCTGATCACCGCGGATGTCTATTCCGCCCTGCTGCAGGCCGTGCCGACGAACGCGGACCCGGTGCAGGTGCAGGTCACCATCCAGCTCACGGGCAAGTACGCGGGGAGCAGCTCCTTCGAGTCGAACGAGGTCACCTTCTCCATCGACGTGGACAACCGCGACGTGGGCGTCCCCACCTGCGCGGCCGGGGAGGTTCCGGAGTCCGCGGGGCCGTGCGGCAACTCCGGGCAGGACAACGTGTTCCCCAGCTGCACCCTCTAGCCCTGAGCCGCGGGTGCCTGCCACCCTCCCGGGAAGACCATGTCCTTTCGCACGCACCTTGAAGCGGTGGTGAACCAGGTGGACGGAGCCCTCGCGTGCAGCGTGATGGGCTTCGACGGCATCTCCGTGGACACGTTCCAGAAGGACGAGGCCACGGAGCTGGACGTCACGGGCACCTGGGTGGAGTACGCCAACCTGCTGACGCAGCTGAGGAACGCCGCCGAGTCCCTCAAGACGGGCACCGTGACGGAAGTGAGCGTCAACAGCGAGAAGGTCCTCACCGTGATGCGCCTGCTGACGCCGGAATACTTCCTGGTGTTGGCGATGCGCGCGGACGGCAACTTCGGCAAGGGCCGCTACGTGCTGCGCGTCACCGCGCCCAACGTGAAGGCGGAGCTGTAGCGCGAGGCTGCCCGGGCAGGGGCGTGTCGAGCCTGCCCGGCGACGCACCTTGTCGCTGATTTCCCCTTTGCAGGAAAGGGGGCATGGGCTAGACACCCCGGACTTTTCATCGTTTTCGCCTGTCCGAAGGAGTCGGTCCGCATGGCCGGTTTTATCGATACGTCCGAGTTCCGCAATGGCTTGAAGATCGAGATCGACGGCGAGCCGTTCGTGATCGAATACTTCCAGCACGTCAAGCCGGGCAAGGGCTCCGCCTTCGTGCGGACCAAGATTCGCAGCCTGCTCAGCGGTCGCATGCTGGAGCCCACCATGAAGTCCGGTGACAAGGTGGGCGTCCCCGACATCGAGCAGAAGGACATGGAGTTCCTCTACGCCTCCGGCGACGAGTACCACTTCATGGAGAAGAAGTCGTACGAGCAGACCTTCATCACCGCGGCCGCGCTCGGGGAGTCGAAGAACTTCCTGAAGGAGAACACCCAGGTCGAGGTGCTCTACTGGAATGGCAAGGCCATCTCCGTGACGCTGCCGAACTCCGTGGACCTCAAGGTCATCAAGTGCGACCCGGGCGTGCGCGGCGACACGGTGTCCGGCGCGCTGAAGCCCGCCACGCTGGAGACCGGCTACACCATCAACGTGCCCCTGTTCATCAACGAGGGCGACGTGCTCAAGATCGACACGCGCGAAGGCGGCAAGTACCTCACCCGCGTGTCCAGCGCGGGCTAGGGCAGCGGCCGTCACCTGGCGACTCCGGGAGGGATCTCAATGGCAACGAAGCGCAAGGCAACCCGGGCGGCGGCGCCCGCGAGCACCTCCACCGGCCGGGACGTGGGAGCCACGTCCCTGGACGTGGAGGCCCTCCGGCAGATCGTGGAGATCCTGGAGGCCTCGGACGTCACCCGGCTGGTGTGGACGCGGGGCCCTGAGAAGCTCTACATCCGCCGCGGGCACGCGCCGGAGACGACCATCGTGCACCACACCGGCTCCTCGGGCCCCGGCGTGACGGTGGCTCCGCCGGTGGAGTACGCCGCGCCGGCCGCGCCCCGTGCGGCCGCGCCCTCCGCGCCCGTGTCCGCCCCCCCGGTGGCCCCTGAGAAGCCGGCGGAGAAGCCGGGCCACCAGGTGACCAGCCCCTTCGTGGGGACCTTCTACCGGACCCCCGCGCCGGACCAGCCCGCGTTCGTGGACGTGGGCTCGGTGGTGCGCAAGGGCCAAGTGCTCTGCATTGTCGAAGCGATGAAGTTGATGAACGAAATCGAGTCCGAGGTCTCCGGCCGTATCGCCGAGGTCCTCGTGGAGAACGGTCGCCCGGTGGAGTTTGGCCAGGCGCTGTTCCGCATCGAGCCGGCCTGAGTCCGCTGTCCCAAGGCGCGTCCGGCCCGCCTGGGGCCGGATGTGCCCCAGGCCCTCTCAAGGAGCACGGACGTGTTCAAGAAGGTACTGGTCGCCAACCGCGGGGAGATTGCCCTGCGGGTCATCCGCGCATGCCGTGAACTGGGCATCGCCACCGTGGCGGTGCACTCCACCGCCGACGCCAACGCGCTGCACGTGCGCTTCGCCGACGAAGCGGTCTGCATTGGACCGCCGCCGTCGAAGGAGAGCTATCTCAACGTGCCGCAGCTGCTCTCTGCGGCGGAGATCACCCGCGCGGACGCCATCCACCCCGGCTACGGCTTCCTGTCGGAGAACGCCGAGTTCGCGGAGGTCTGCGAGAACTGCAAGATCCGCTTCATCGGTCCGCGCCCGGAGATGCTGCGGCTGATGGGCAACAAGGTGCGCGCGCGCGCCGCGGCCCGCGAGGCGGGCATGCCGCTCCTGCCCGGCAGCCCTGGCGTCGTGCGGGATCCGCGCGAGGCGGAGGCCTTCGCCAAGGAGATCGGCTTCCCGGTCATCCTCAAGGCGGCCGCCGGCGGTGGCGGCAAGGGCATGAAGATCGTCCGCGAGCCGGGCGTGCTCGCGCAGGCGTTCTCCACCGCGCAGGCGGAGGCCCTGGCCAGCTTCTCCAACGGCGACCTCTACATCGAGCGGTACGTGGAGAAGCCGCGCCACATCGAGATCCAAATCGTCGCCGACGAGCACGGCAACATCGTCCACCTCAATGAGCGCGAGTGTTCGGTGCAGCGCCGGCACCAGAAGCTCATCGAGGAGTGCCCGTCGCCCGCGCTCACGCCGGAGCTTCGCCAGAAGATGGGCGAGGTGTCCGTCAACGCGATGAAGAAGCTGCGCTACAACAACGTGGGTACCATCGAGTACCTGCTCGACGAGCACGGGCAGTTCTACTTCATGGAGATGAACACCCGCATCCAGGTGGAGCACCCCGTGACGGAGCTGGTCATGGGCGTGGACCTGGTGCGCGAGCAGATCCGCATGGCCTACGGGCACCCCCTGCGCTTCAAGCAGGAGGACATCCAGATCCGCGGGCACGCCATCGAGTGCCGGGTGAATGCGGAGGACCCCGTGACCTTCGCGCCGTGGCCGGGGAAGATCACCGGCTACAGCGTGCCGGGTGGCTACGGCGTGCGCGTGGACTCGGCGGCCTACGAGAACTACACGGTGCTGCCGTACTACGACAGCCTGCTGTCGAAGCTCATCGTCCATGCGGAGGACCGTGAGACGGCGATCCGCCGGATGCAGCGGGCGCTCTCCGAGTACGTGGTGGAGGGCATCCGCACCAACATCCCGTTCCACCGGGCCGCGCTGGCGGAGGAGGCCTTCCAGGAGGGCAACTACGACACGCGCTTCGTGGAGCGACTCCTGGCGAGCGAGACGGGGTCCCGCCGGCTGAAGAAGGCCGTGGAAGAGACGCCGTAGCGCCCCGACGTGCCGCACCGGGCAGCCCCCCGGGCGGACGAGCGTCCGGGCGGGTGATCCGTTCTCGGGGGATGGCAGGCTGTTTCTTGACCCGCGTTGGAGGATTCCGTTAGCCTCCAACCCTCCCCCTCAGAGAAGGACCGAAACCCGCGAAGTTCCTCGGGGTTTCTGCCTGCCGGAAGCGCACGCTCGATGGACAAGAACAAGATCATCGAAGCCGCCGCGAAGCTGGTCGCGAAGGGCGCGTACGACAAGGCCATCAAGGAGTACCAGAAGGTCCTGGAGGTCGACCCGAAGGACATCCGGGTCCTCCAGAAGATGGGGGAGCTGTACCAGAAGAAGAACGACAACGCCCAGGCGGCGCACTTCTTCACCAAGGTCGCGGAGAGCTACTCCTCGGACGGCTTCTTCCTCAAGGCCGTCGCGCTCTACAAGCAGGTCCTCAAGCTCAACCCGAACCTGCTGGAGGTGAACCTCAAGCTGGCGGAGCTGCACCAGCAGCTGGGGCTGATGTCGGAGGCGATGGCGTACTTCCAGATCGTCGCCAACCACTACGACAAGGCGGGCGACACCCGCTCCAGCCTCGACACCCTCAAGAAGATGGTGGATCTCGACCCGGAGAACGTGGCGTCGAAGATCAAGCTCGCGGAGCTGTACGCGCGCGAGAGCATGACGAAGGAAGCGGCGCAGGAGTTCAAGCGCGCCGCAGAGTACCTCAAGCGCAACAGCCGCGCGGACGACTGGCTTCGCGTCGCCGAGCGGCTCTCCGCGCTGGAGCCGGAGAACCTGCCGCTCGCGAAGGAGCTGGCGGCGTCCTACCTGCAGCGCGGCGACCAGAAGCGCGCGCTCGCCAAGCTCCAGGTGTGCTTCAAGGCGGACGGCCGCGACGTGGAGACGCTGACCCTCCTGGCGCAGGCGTTCCAGGGGCTGGGCCAGGTCTCCAAGACGGTGTCCGTCTACAAGGAGCTCGCGAAGATCCACCAGGAGCGCGGCCGCACCGCCGAGGCCGACGGCGTGTGGACGCAGATCGAGCTGCTGGATCCGCAGGACCCGGACCTGCTCGCGCGCCGGGGTCCCGTCGCGGAGCCGGAGCCGGAGCCCGAACCCGCCGAGCAGGAGCCCAGCGCGCCCGCGTGGAGCGCGCCCGCTTCCTCCGCGCCGTCCCGTCCCGCGCCCGCCGCGCAGCCCGTGGCCGTCGTGCCGCCGCCTCCCGCCGGGATGAGCCGCGAGCAGCTGGCCAAGCTGCTGACGGAGACGGACGTCTACGTGAAGTACGGGCTCCACGACAAAGCGCTCGAGCACCTTCGCAAGGTGTTCGCGGTGGATCCGGAGAACCTGGACGCGCACGAAAAGGCGTACCACATCTACGTGGCGGCCAATAACGGCGCGCAGGCGTCGGAGCAGCTGCTCAACGTGCTGCGCCTGTGCACGCGCCGCGCGGACGTGACGCGCGCGCAGCCGTACCTGGCGACCATCCTCCAGGAGAACCCGGCGCACCCGGAGGTGCCGGCCTTCCTGTCCGTGCTGCGCTCGGAGGGTGGGGTGGTGGCGCCGGTGGCCGCCCCGGGCGTGGAGTCGCTGGAGGAGGACGCCATCCTGGTGGACTCCAACGAGGACGAGATCCTCGTCGCGGAGCCGCCGGACGACGCGCTCGCGCAGCCCGAGGGTGACGAGCTGGCGCTCGCGGCGCTGAGCCACGGGACGGACTCGGATGAGATCGTCGACGACGAGGTCGCCGAGACGACGCTGAGCGGCGAGGAGGCGGTGATGGGGGAGCCCATCAGCTCCTCCGAGAACGCCATCTACGACCTGCCGCCGCAGGACGACCTGGTCGTGGGGTCCGACGACGAGGCGCTGGTGCTGGCGGATGAGCCGGGCCTGGGCGACGCCGAGGACGAGCCGCTGGTGGGCCCGGACGACGCGCTGTCGTATCCGGCCGACTCCTTCGAGGACCTGGGCGGCGACGAGCCCATGGTGCTCGCGGACGACGAAGGCGGCATGTCGCTGGGCGACGAGGAGGAGCCGTCGCCCACGCGCGTGCTGTCCCCGTCGCGCGCGCTGCTCAACGAGGCCGCGCCGGACACGCTGCAGCTCCCGGCCCTGGACGGTGATGGCGACGGCGACGCGGCCGGCATGTCGCTGGGCGAGGACGACGACGCACCCACCCGCGTGGGACTGGCGCCGCTGGACGCGTCC
This sequence comes from Corallococcus llansteffanensis, assembly GCF_003612055.1. Taxonomy (GTDB): domain Bacteria; phylum Myxococcota; class Myxococcia; order Myxococcales; family Myxococcaceae; genus Corallococcus; species Corallococcus llansteffanensis. The sequence continues at coordinate 17,584 of NZ_RAWB01000052.1, read as the reverse complement.
ATGCTGGACGAGTCGCTGGACGACGCGTCGCTTTCGGACTTCGCGCCCCCGGCCGACTACGACTCGGGCGCGCAGCTGGGCGACGACGAGGACGACGAGCCCACCGCCGCGCACCTCGTGCTCGCGCCAGTGGAGGCGCAGGCCTATTCCGAGCCGGAGCCGGAGGAGACGCCGGAGCCCGAGGCCCTGGAGGACACGCCGGAGCCGGAGCCCGAGTCCGAGCCGGAAGACGAGCCCGCCGCCGAGGAGTGCGACGAGGCGTCGTTCTTCCTCGACCAGGGGCTGCTCGAAGAGGCGCGGGAGATATTGGAGACGATCGCCATCGCCTTCCCGGGCCACGTGCGCGCCGGGGAGCTGATGGCGCGGCTGGAGGAGATGGAGGCCGGCGGCGGCGCGGCCCCCGAGGCCGAGGCTCCGGTGGAGCCGCTGTCCGTGCCGTCCGTGCAGCCGGTGACGGAAGGGTTCCACGACGAGGCGTCCGGCGAGCGCGACGCGTTCGACCTCGCGGCGGAACTGGCCGGGGAGATCGACGACCTGGGCGGCGACTCGCTGGCGGCGGTGCCCCCGGCGGACGAGGACTTCCAATACTCGGTGGACGAGGTCTTCGCCGAGTTCAAGAAGGGCCTCGCCAAGGTGGTGAAGCCCGAGGACGTGGACACGCACTACGACCTGGGCATCGCCTACAAGGAAATGGGCCTGCTCGACGACGCCGTCCACGAGTTCGAGGTGGCCCGTCAGGGCTCCGTGGGCACGAAGCGCGAGCTGGACTGCCTGACGATGATTGGCATGCTCCACACGCTGCGCGGCCGTCCGGACGAGTCCGTGGAGGTCTTCAAGGAAGGCCTGGCCAACGTGCTCGCGGTGGGAGAAGTGGCGAAGGCCCTGGGCTTCGAACTGGCGAGCGCCTACGACGCGCTCAACGAGCCGGGCAAGGCCCTCTTCCACTTCCAGCGCGTGGCGGCCATGGACGCGAAGTACCGCGACGTGGGGTCGCAGGTGACGCGGCTGGCGGCGGTGACCGAGCCCGAGGACGACCCGCTGCCTCGCGCCGGGAGCAGTGTGCCCGCCGCCGCGCCGACGCCGGTGCCCGCAGCGGGCGCCCCCAAGGCCCGCAAGGTAGGCTACGTGTAGCGCGTTGCCGAGAGGACCGGCGAGCCCATGACGACCTACCTCGACTACTTCGAACTCACCCAGGAGCCGTTCTCCAACGCTCCGGTGAGCCGCTTCTATTACAACTCCGCGCAGCACTCGCAGGCCCTCACCCGGCTGATGCACGCCGTGGGCTACATGAAGGGCCTGTCCATCCTCGTGGGCGACATCGGCGCGGGCAAGACGACGCTCGCCCGGCGCATGCTCGACTCGCTGCCCGAGTCCGAGTACGAGGCCGCGCTGCTCGTCATCATCCACTCGGGCATCACGGCCCAGTGGCTCCTGCGCCGCATCGCGCTACAGCTGGGCGTGGAGAACCCGGCGCAGGAGAAGCTGGCGCTCCTGTCCCAGCTCTACCAGCGCCTGCTGCAGATCTATGAGTCCGGCAAGAAGGCCGTCGTCCTCATCGACGAGGCGCAGATGCTGGAGACGCGGGAGATCATGGAGGAGTTCCGGGGGCTGCTGAACCTGGAGGTCCCCGAGCGCAAGCTCATCTCCTTCGTCTTCTTCGGCCTGCCGGAGATCGAGAAGAACCTGAAGCTGGACCCGCCGCTCGCCCAGCGCGTGGCGCTCCGCTACAAGCTGGAGCCCTTCACGGCGGAGTCCACCGAGGCCTACGTGAAGCACCGGCTGCGGCTGGCCGGGTGCCCGCGCATGCCCTTCACGCCGGAGGCGCTGCTGGCCGTGCACCAGCACTCCGGGGGCACGCCGCGCGTCATCAACACCCTGTGCGACAACGCCCTCTTCGAGGCCTTCCTCGTGCGGGAGGAGTCCATCGACGCGGAGCTGGTGCACCGCATCGGGACGAACCTGGGCCTCCAGGGCGGCTCGGCTGCTCCCCTGGCAGGCGAGCGAGCGGGCGCTCCCGCCACGTCGCTGCCCCGGACGGCGAACACGAAAATCGATCTGGCGGAGATCGACCGCTACCTCGAGGGACTCGGTAAGCTCTAGGGGCGTGTCTCCCCCCAGCCGCAACGGTGCGCGCAAGGCGCTCTTGCTGATACTCCTCGTGGTGTCGGGGAGCATCCTGCTGTTGCGCCAGCCGTTCACCTGGGAGGCGGCCTGCACGGTGGCGCGCAGGAACCTGCCGGACGTGCTGGGCATGGACGTCGGCATCGGCCGGTGCGAGCTGGATCCGCTGGGCTCACGCGTGGTGCTGCACGGCGTCTCGCTGTTCGCGCCCGGCTCGGACACGCCGCTGTTCACCGCGGACGAGGCGGAGGTGGCGCTGGGCTTCATGTCGCCCCTGTCCCGCCGCTTCATGCTGGGCCAGGTGCGCGTGCGCCATCCGCGCGTGGTGTTGGATCTGTCGCGCCCCTCACCCACGAAGCCCTCCACGGACGGGACGTGCCCGCTCACGCCGCTGGAGCACGTGGGCGTCGGACGGCTGGACATCACCGGCGCGGAGGTGCGGCTCGCGCTGCCCGAGGGCCGCAGCGTGGAGGTGTCCCAGCTGGACGTGGGGTGGGTGGAGCGCTGGGGCGTGATGGAGCTGGAGCTGGGCGCGCGGCGGGGCGTGGTGCGCCTGGGCGCGGGCGGCGGCGAGCTGGCGCTGGGGCAGCTGGCCTTCACCGGCGCGTTGGATCCGGACGAGGGGCTGCTGGACGTGGAGCGCGCGGAGGTGACGCTCGACGACGTCACCGCGACGGTGTCCGGCCGCGTGGAGACGCTGTGCCACCCCACGCTCGCGCTGGACGCGCAGGTGTTCCTGCCGCTGCGCACGCTGTCGCAGGCGAAGCTGCTGCCACGCCCCGCCACCGGCCACCTGTGGACGCGCCTGTCCCTCACCGGGAAGCCCTCGGCGCTGGTGGTGGGCGCGGACGTGTCCGCGAGCAACCTGGCCTATGAGCGCTACGGCCCGCTGAGCCTCACCGCGCGCCTGTCGTACGCGGGGAACCGCGTGCGCGTGGAGTCGCTGGAGGCCCCGCTGGGCGGCGGGAAGGTGAAGCTGTCGGGCGCGCTCACGCTCACGCCGGAGCTTCCGGTGGAGCTGTCACTCCAGACGGAGGAGGCGTCCTTCGGGCGCATCCTGGAGCGCGCGGGCGTGGCGGGCTCCTGGGTGGACTTCCCCGCGACGGCGAGCGCGCACCTCACCGGGACGCTCCTGCCCCGGCCGTCCCTGTCCGGGCCCCTGGACCTGCGCACGGGCCGCTTCGTGCTGGCCACGAGAGCGTTCGATGCGCCGGCGCACGCGGGCAAGACGCTGCTCACCTTCGAGCGGGGCCACGCGCAGACGGCCGTGAAGCTGCAGGGCGACCGCGTGTCCTTCTCCCGCCTCACGGTGGAGTCCGGCCGCTCGCGCGTGCATGGAGAAGTGACGCTCTACTTCGACACCGCGCGCGGCCTGGACATCCAGGGCAACGGCGAGCTGGAGCTGTCGGACTTCGGCCACATCGCGGAGCTGCCGTGGGCCGGGCGCGGGTCGGTGAACTACTCCGTCGTCGGGCCGTACGCGGACGTGAAGGTGGACGCGAGCCTGTCGCTGCGCGACTTCGTCTTCTGGGGCTTCGGCCTGGGCGTGACGCAGGGGAAGCTGTCGTATTCGGACGGCGTGCTGTCGTTCCCGTCGCTCACTGGCCAGAAAGGGCGCACGCAGTACTTCGGCAAGGGGGCGCTCACCTTCGCGCGGCTGTTGCACCTGCGCCTGGACCTGACCGTGCCGCCGCAGGGCCGCACGGAGGACCTGGTGGACCTGGTGGCGGGCCTGAGCCCGTCCATCGCGGTGCTCCAGGGGCAGTTCGGCGGCGCGGCGTCCGGGCGCGTGGAGATCGACAGCCCACTGGAGAAGCTGGAGGGACTGGTGGTCTTCGACCTGAAGGACACCACGTACCTGGGGCGCCGGCTGGGCGCGGGTACGGCGCGGCTGCGCTTCGTGGACGGCAAGGCGATGGTGCTGGAGCGCACCGTGTTGGACGGCCGGCTGGGGCGCACCTGGGCGGAGGGCACCTTCGCCTTCGCGGGCGGCCTGGACTACCGCTTCGGTGGCGAGAACCTGTCGCTCATGGAGGCCGTGGGCCCGGAGACCGCGGAGGCGATGGGCATCCAGGGCACGCTCGCGCTCGCGGGCACGGTGGCGGGCACGGCGGACGCACCCGACATCCAGGCCACGCTGAAGGGCCCGCGCGTCACCTTCGCCTCGCGCGACCTGGGCGCCATGGACCTCGCGATGCACCAGCAGGGCAAGGCGCTGCGCATCACCGGGCACCCCTTCCGCGACGCGCAGGGCTCGCTGTCCATGACGGTGAAGGAGCCCTACCTCTTCGAGTCCACGCTGGACCTGCTGCTGCCGGAGATTCGTCCGCTCTTGCCCCAGGTGCCGGCGCTGGCGGGCGTCACCGGGATGCTCGCGGGGCGGGTGACGGTGCAGGGGCCGCTGTTGCAGCCGGACGCGTACCAGGTGGCGGCCACGCTGCGCGAGCTGTCGCTGGCCCGGGGCGACCTGCGCGGCCGCAACCAGGCGCCCATCGTGCTGGCGTACGCCGGGGGGCGGCTGGACGTACAGCCGTTCCGTTTCAGCGGCGCGTCGGTGGACGTGACGCTGGGCGGGTGGATGGGCCGGCGCGGGATGAACATGAGTCTGCGCGAGGGCCGCATGGACGTGCGGCTCCTGGAGCCCCTCCTGCCGGGCATGGAGCGCGTGGGCGGCGAGCTGCGCGTGGACGCGGAGGCCACCGGCACGCTGGACGCGCCGTCGGTGGTGGGCACCGCGGAGTTCTCCGACGTGCGGCTGTCCATGCGCGACCTGCCCCTGAGCGTGCGCGCCATGTCCGGGCGCCTGGAGATGACGGGCCAGCGCGTGCTCCTGGAGCACCTGCAGGCCCAGGTCAACGAGGGGCAGGTGTCCGCGCGCGGCGACATCCGGCTGGAGCGCTTCGTGCCCAAGCGGCTGGCGCTGACGCTGCAACTGGACGCCGTCCCGTACCGCATGACGGAGGACCTGCCGCTCACGGTGTCCGGCCTGTTGCAAGTCGTCGGGCCGCCCACCGGGCCCACCGTCACGGGCGGGCTGGACATCGTGAAGCTGCGCTACCAGAAGCCGCTCGACATCGAGTCGCTGCTCAAGGCGATGCAGAAGAAGCCGTCGCTCGCCATGGGCGGCGGGGGCGAGCGCGCGCGGGACGCCTTCTTCACCTGGGACGTCAACGTGCACTTTGGCGACGTGCGGGTGGACAACAACCTGGCGAAGGCGCGGCTGTTGGGCGACGTGCGGCTCACCGGCACCGACGTGAAGCCGGGCCTGCTGGGCCGGGTGGAGGCGGCCGAGGGCAGCCAGGCCTTCTTCCGCAACAACCTCTTCACCATCGAGCAGGGGCAGCTGGAGTTCCGCGACGCGTCCGGCATCGACCCGGTGTTCGAGGTGCAGGCGCAGACGCAGGTGCGCGAGTTCGTGGTGAAGCTGCATGCGTTCGGCCGGCCGGCCAACCCCCTCATCGTCCTGTCTTCGGAGCCGGTGCTCACCGAGGGTGACATCCTGTCGCTGCTGACGCTGGGCGTGACGAGCGCGGACAAGGACACGGCGGCGTCGGCGAGCTACGGTCTGGCGGCGGAGGCCCTCTTCAACGTGTCGGGCCTGGACCGGCAGGTGCGCCGCTTCCTGCCCAGCAACCCCGTCCTCAGGGATTTGTCCCTGCAGATCGCCACCACCTACAACGACGCCACCCGACAAGCGGAGCCCACCGCACAACTGGAGTCGAAGTTCCTCTCCGAGCAGCTTAAAATCGGGATGACCCAACCGGTGAGTGGGCGTGGCACCCGGGCACGCGCTGAGTACCGCTTCGACGACCGTCTTTCCGCACAGGCCCAGTGGGACAACGAGAACAGCCAGGCGTCGTTCGGAAACCTCGGGCTCGAGCTGAAGCTGGGCTGGGAGGTCGAGTAGCCGCGCTGACCGCGGTGCTGCTCCTCGTGTGCGCGCTGCCCGCCTTCGCCGCGCCCCCCACCGGCTCCGGCGACGACGACGACGCCGCCCCGGACGTGGTGGCGGTGGAACTGCACCTGCCCGAAGGCGTGGCGTCCGAGGGGCTCGCGGGGCTCGTCACGGTGCGCAAGGGGCAGGCGCTGACGCCGGGCGCGGTGCGCAGGTCCGTGGAGCAGCTGTTCGCCACGGGGCGCTTCGCGGACGTGGTGGCGCTCACCGAGGACGTGCCCGGCGGGGTGCGGCTCGTCTTCCAGCTCACGCCGCTGCCCCTGCTGTCGCACGTGGCGGTGCGCGGTAACCGCGTGCTCACGGCCGGGGAGCTGCTGGAGGCGAGCGGCCTCCTGGAGGGCGGGCCGTTGGATCCGGAGGAGCTGGACACGGCGGCGGCCTCCGTGCGCGAGGCCTACCAGCGCAAGGGCTACGACGCCGTCTCCGTGCAGGTGGAGGAGCAGTCGGTGCCGCTGGGCGGCGTGGCGGTGACGCTCGTGGTGGAGGAGGGCAAGCCCACCCGCGTGCGGCAGGTGTCGTTCTCCGGCAGCCCCGCGCTGCCGCTGCCCCGGCTCGTGGAGGCGCTGGGGATGAAGCCCGGCGAGGTGTTCGACCGGGCGCGGCTGGATATCGGCCTGGAGCGGCTCCGGACGCTCCTGCGCGAGGGTCGGCACTGGCGGGCGTGGGTGGGGCCGCCCACCGTCGTCGTCGAGGACAGCGAAGCGTCCGTGGCGGTGCCGCTGGCGGCGGGGCCTGCCTTCCACCTGCGCTTCACGGGCAACCGCCGCTTCCCGGACTCGCTGCTGGCGCGCGTGGTGGCGTACGACGGAGAGGAGGCGCTGGACGCGTCGGTGGCGGGCCGGCTCGCGCGGCGGCTGGAGGCGTTCTACCGGCGGCGGGGCTTCCACGACGCGCGCGTGCGGGCGCTGGAGTCGGTGCGGCCGGATGGGGACGCGGCGGTGCTGGGCTTCCAGGTGGATGAGGGCCACCCGCTGCGCGTGACGGAGGTGCGCTTCCACGGCAACGCGGCGGTGTCTTCGGAGGCGCTGCGAGCGGTGCTCACGGGGCAGGTGGCGGTGCAGGAGACCTGGCCGGAGCTGGACCTGCCCATGCGCGAGGACCCGCTGGAGACGGAGGGCCGCGAGCGGCGCTTCGACACGAGCGTGGTGTCTCCTCCGGACCCGTCCACGGTGTACGTGGAGGACGCGTGGCTGGAGGCCGTGGACGCGATGACGACGGGCTACCGCGAGCAGGGCTTCGCGTCCGCGCTGGTGACCTTCCGGGGCCTCACCGTGGACGCGGTCCACCACACGGCGGAGGCGGACTTCGACGTGGAGGAGGGCCCCCGGGCGCTGATGCGCGAGCCCCGCTTCGAGGGCATGCCGAAGGAGGTGGACCCCGCGTGGGTGACGCTGCTGTTGCCCACCGGTCAGCCGCTGAGCTTCGAGCGGGTGGAGCGGGCGCAGGCGGCGCTGGAGCGCGGGCTGGGCCGCGAGGGCTACCTCTTCGCGCACGTGAGCAACGCGGTGTCGGTGGACGGGGAGGGCACGTCCGCGCAGGTGGTGTTCCGCGTGGACGCCGGCCCCCGCGTGCACGTGGGGCAGGTGCTGCTCCAGGGCTTGAAGCGCACCGACCCCGACGTGGTGCTGGCGCAGCTGGACCTGAAGCCGGGGGAGCCCCTGTCGGTGGAGGGGCTGGCGGACGCGCAGCGCCGGCTGTCGCGGCTGGGGCTGTTCCGGCTGGCGGAGGTGTCGCTGGCGGACCCCAACCGGCGCGAGGCCGCCAAGGACGTGCTGGTGACGGTGCAGGAGCGCCCGCGCATCGACGGCGAGGTGTCCGGCGGCTACTTCCTCGTGGACGGTCCGCGCATCACGCTGGACACGGCGTGGCGCAACCTGGACGGCCGGGGCCTGAACCTGCTGGCGCGCGGCAAGGTGAACTACGCGGGCGCGAGCGCGGAGGCGCTGTCGTCCTCGAGGCTCCCCGTGGGCTGCGACACCGGGGAGCTGTCCGGCGCGGCGTGCGAGTCCGACCTGGACGGCCTCAGCGGCCTGGGCGGACGCGGCAACCTGGCGCTGTCGCAGCCCCGGCTGTCGTTCCTGGCGCCGCAGGAGATTGGCGCGCGGCTGGACCTGATTGGCGAGCGCGTGCACCGGCCCTCGTACCTGTCCACGCGGTTCGCGGCGGTGGTGGGCGCGGACTGGGCGCTGGCGTCGTGGGTGAACGTGTCGCTCCAGTACGAGTTGGAGAACAACCGGCTGCGCTCGCGCGCGGGCGTGCTGGAGCTGGTGAACCGCGCGGACCAGGAGCGGCTGCGCTACCCGTACGGGGACTTCGCGCTGCACTCGCTGAGGCCCTCGGCGACGCTGGACTTCCGCGACGACCCGGCCAACCCGCGGCGCGGCCTGGTGCTGAGCACCAGCGCGGAGTTCATGCGCGGCATCAGCGTGCACCCCACGGACGTGGCGGGCAACCGCGTACCGGAGTTCCCCATCGACGGCGTGAAGCTGTCGGGCAGCGTCAGCGCATACGCGCCGCTGGGGCGCCGCGCGAGCGTGGCGGTGAGCGCGCGGGCGGGCACCATCGTGCCCTTGACGCAGGGGTCGCAGAACATCGGCTCCAAGCTGTTCTACCTGGGTGGCTCGTCCAGCTTGCGCGGCTTCCGCGAGGACGGCGTGCTGCCGCAGGACGTGCGCGAGGTGCTGCACCAGCGGCTGGCGGCGTGCCGCGCGGTGATTACTCCCGCGGGCTGTCCGGATGACCTGAAGGCGGTGCTCTCCGGCCAGGTGCCCGCGAGCCAGGGCGGCGAGCTCTACACGCTGGGCAAGGCGGAGCTGCGCGTGCCCGCGGTGGCGGCGGTGGACCTGGGCCTGTTCTTCGAGGTGGGCAACCTGTGGCAGGACCGCACGCTCTTCGACGCGAAGGTGCTGCGCTACGCGGCGGGCGTGGGCCTGCGCTACGTGACGCCCGTGGGGCCTCTGGCCTTCGACGTGGGCTTCAACCTGGACCGCGACGAAGAGCTCAACGAAGCCCCCACGCAGTTCCACTTCAGCATCGGTACGTTCTGACCGGAGGCCCTTCGCGTGCGACCCGAACATCCGCGCCGTGGGATGACTGGAGGGTGGGCCCTGCTGGGACTGCTCGCGCTCGCGTGCCAGCACGGGCCTGACGCTTCCGCGAAGCCGCCGCGTCCCAAGTGGATGCCGCCGGAGGGCACCTGTCCTCGCGGGGCGCAGCTCCAGATGGAGCGGTTGGGGCTGAAGACGGGGGACCGCATCCCCGTCATCGTGGACAGCATCCAGGACCACCCGGGGCCGGCCCGGTACAACTACAGCTTCGTCATCGCGCTGCCGCAGGGGGTGGGCGAGGCGAAGCTGCCGGGGGCGCGCATCGGTGGACGGCTCTACGTGACGAAGCACCGCGTGTTCGGCCGGTATGACCGCATCTTCACGCCGGAGAGCGGGGCCACGTCGGTGCCCTTCTGTGGCGTGCTGCTGGACTCGCGCTGGGACCGGGACGGCGAGGGGCTCATCGCGTACCCGAGCCCCCTGAAGGGCTTCTCCGTGGTGCAGGACAACACCGGCATCATCCTGGTGGTGGACCACTACCCGTGAGGCGCGCCGGGGGCTGTGCTCAGTCGACCTTGAGGGAGAAGGTCTGCTGGGTGCTGGTCAGCAGGTCGCCGATGCCGATGACGAAGGTGAAGGTGTCCGCGCGCGTGGGCGTCCCGGAGAGGATGCCCTGCTGCGTGTCCAGGACGATGCCCGGCGGTAGCTCTCCGCTCTTCACGCTCCAGGCGAACGTGCCGGAGCCGCCGACCGTCTTGAGGGTGTAGCTGTATTCGGTGCCCACGCGGCCGTCCGGCACCGCGCGCGAGAGGCATTTGACGAACCCGGGCGCGTCCACGGTGGTGAGGGTGAGCACGCGGCTGGCGGTCTGCGGCGGCGTGGCGCTGTCCGTCACCTCCACCCGGAAGTCCTGCGTGCCCTGCTGCGCCGTCGTCCCGGTGACGCTGCCGTCGTCGGACAGCGTGAGCCCCGCGGGCAGCGACTGTCCGGAGGTGAGGGCGAAGCGGTACGGCGGCTGGCCGCCGGTGGCGGAGAGGCGCTCCGAGTAGGCGCGGTTCTCGGGCACGTCCGCGAGCGGCCCCGGACCCGCGAGTCGCAGCAGGGGACGGATGCGCAGCAGCAGGTTGCCGCTGGCGCGCTTCATCGGGGTGCCCTGGTCGGTCACCTCCACCGGGAGGAAGGCGTCTCCCGCGCGCGTGGGCGTGCCGGTGAGCCGGCCCTCGGTGTCGAGCGAGAAGCCCGCGGGGAGCTGCCCCGTGGCGTTGAACGTGTACGGCGGCGTTCCTCCCCGGGCCTGGAGCGAGGCGGAGTAGGGAAGGGTCTCGATGCCCTCCGTCAGGAGGGTGGACTCCAGCGCGAGCGCGGCGGGCCCCGCGTCGGGCAGGTCGCCCCCGTCCGTCGTGCCCGCGTCGGTCGTCACGCCGGCATCCGTGTCCGTTCCCGCGTCGTCATCGCCCTCGGGGCCGGGTTCGTCGCACGTGCGGCCCTCGCCACAGGCCGGCAGACAGCGGTTCTCCGAGGCGAGGCAGGTGGTGCCCGAGGGACAGCCTCCCGACGCATCGCATGCGGCGAAGCGTGAGAGGTCCGGCGCGAATGTGCAGGCCCCCACCGCGAGGAGGAAGGCGCTCACCCATGCGGCCCGGCGCGCGCTCATGGCAGCTCCCAGATGAACGACAGCGCACCGCCGACGCCGAGCAGCGCGCCCAGGCCCAGCAACACGTTGGACGTGCGCGCCTGCCTCCGTCCGTCATCCAGCCGTGAGGCGAAGCAGTCCGTGAAGCCCTCGCCAGCCGCGGCGCACTCGCCTCCGTTCTTCGACACCTTTGACTCCGTGCTCCGCGCCGCGAGCCCGAAGCCCACGCCCACCGCGAGCGCCACGCCGCCCGTGCCCAGCAACACCTTGGGCAGCAGGCGCGAACCGCGAGGTGCCGCCTTCGCGGTCCCCAGCGGCGACCAGACCTGCTGGAGCGCCTGCCTCGCCCGTGCCTCCGCCTCGCCCGGAGTCGTGGCCGGTGCCTCGAAGTGCGCCCGCGTCTCCGGGCCTCGCGCGTCCGTCACCGTGAGCGCCACGCTGCGCCTGCCTCCCACGCCCAGCGCGACGCCGCGCACCAGCCTGCGCGCGCCCAGCGCTCCGGCCTGCGCGCTCCGGCACTCCGCGTTTCCACACGCGGACAGCGACGCGCCCGACCCGCGCAGCCTCGCCACCGTGTCGTCGCGCGACTCCAGGCACGCCTCCGGCAGGGCGGCCACCGCGCGCCGCGTGGCGTCCTCCAGCGCTCGGGCATCCGCGGACGGCAGGGCCACGCGCTCGAAGGGCACGAGCACCACTCGCGTGTTCGCGTCGCACGGGACGGCACCCTGCGCGAGCCACAGCAGGAGGGACGCGGACAGACTCATGGCGCTTGGGCCACGTCCGCGTCGTCCGCTTCGCCCGGCGTCGGCGTCAGCCCCAGGCTCGCCATGTAGCCCCGGTAGAAGCGCGGCCCGAAGGGCACGGCGAACAGCTTGTCCCGGAGCGCGTCCTCCACGGCGCCCCGCGCCGCCACGCTCGTCTCACGCCAGGGCAGCCCACCCGCGTCCACCACCTCGCTCGCGCGGGTGAGGGCGAACGCCGCTTCCCGGCCGCTCGCGCGCAGGTAGTAGCCCCGGCCCACGGGCAGCGACACCACCAGCGGGCGCTCGCGCTCCTTGTGCAGCTCCACCACGCGGATGCCTCGCGCGTCCTCCACCCACAGCCGGCCCTCCACGCCCGTGGGCACCAGCAGGTAGCCCAGCGACGCGGCATCCCCCAGGTCCGTCAGCGCGAACGCGCGGTCCAGCGCGGGCGGCTGGATGAACACGCGCGGCTGTCCGCGCACGTCGTCCATGCCCTGGCTCGCGGCGGCCACGAAGCCTCGCAGCTCCGCGTAGTCCACCCGCCCATCCCCGTTGACGTCCCCCGCGCCCGACAGCGCCGAGCGCACCATGTGGCTGAAGACGCCCGAGCGGATGGCGCTCCACTCGTGGCTCTCCTGCTCCGACGACGTGGACAGCACCACGCCCACCTGCGGGAAGCGCTCCAGCTCGCGGCCGCCCAGGAGCCCCTTCACCGCGTCCGCGTACGCGGGGCCCACCGGCAGCGCGCCCCGCGAGTGGACGAAGAAGTACGAATCACACGCGTCCACGATGAGCTGGAGGAAGGACGCCTTGCTCGGCGTGAGCACGCGCGAGAACAGCTCCGTGCGCGTCAGCGGCCCGTCCAGCAGGCTCACCGTGCCCTCGCCCGCGGCGCCGCGCTTGCCGTGGCCCACGAAGACGAAGGACAGCACCGGCACCGCGCCCCGGGCCCGGTCCCCGGCCATGCGGCCGTTCAGGCGGGCGAGCGCATCCCACAGCGCGGCATGCGTGGGGGGCCGCGTCTTCGCGGCGAGCCCCGGGTGCAGGGCCTGCGTGTCCGCGTCCAGGACGCTCAGCAGCACCACCTCGCGCGAGCGGGGGGCGAACAGCTCGTAGTACCGGGCGCCGTCGTCGTCGGCGTAGCGCAGGGGCGCCTGGGACGGCTCGGTGCCCGTGTTGCTGGCCACGATGAGCGCGTAGTGGACCTGTTCGGGGGCGGCGCTCGCGGCGGTTCCCACCAGGAGGAGCACACCCAGGGCCAGCGTCCTGTGGGAGGGCGATCGCATGGAGAGATGGCGCGCTGCGCTGTGCGAAAGGATGCCACGGAGCACGTCCGACAATCCACTCAGGGCCGCTCGCGACAACATGCAAGTGACGGGACCGCGACGGTCGCGGTAAGCCCCTGAGGGATGGAGTGGGATGACGACACGCTGCGCCGCTTTCGCGAAGGCACCCCGGAGGTGTTGGCGGAGGTGTATCGCGCGCACGCGGAGCCGCTCGCACGCCTGCTCAAGGCGGCCGCCTGGCGGGGGACCTTCACCCGCTTGAGGAACGCGATGGAGCTGGAGAACACACTGCTGGAGACCTTCGCCCGCGCCTTCGAGCCGCGTACGCGCACGGCCTACAACGGCTCGCGTCCCTATGCCCACTTCCTGATGGGCATCGCGCGCAACGTGCTGCTGGAGCAGTCGCGCGAGCGCGAGGTGGTGGGCCGGGACGAGCCCTTCGAGGGGCTCACCGAGTCCTCGGGCGAGGACGGCGGCCTCGCGGAGCTGCTGGAGGACCGCGAGGTGGAGGCGCTGCTCGCGGCGTTCAAGGACGGGCTGACGCGCGAGGAGCACCGGCTGTTCGAGCTGCGCTTCGGCGAGGGCGTGGCCCAGGAAGAGGCCGCCACGGCGCTGGGCCTCACGCGCATCCAGGTGCGGCGGCGCGAGTTCGGGTTGAAGTCCAGGCTGCTCGGGTTCCTCCAGTCGAAGGGGTACCTGGAGGACCTGGAGACGCAGGGCTGGAGCTTCTTCAAGCGACGGGGTGCACGATGAGCGGATGTGACGACCGTCAGGCGAAGAAGGCCATGGCGGCCCTCTTCGAGAAGGGGACGGACGAAGGGCTGGACGCCGCCGGCTTCGAGCGCCTGCGCGCGCACCTGGCGACGTGCCCCGCATGCCAGGAGACCTACGACCGGCTCTCCCGCGTGGAGTCGGTGCTGGAGCAGCGGGCGCTGCCGAAGGCCCGGGGCGCGCTGCTGGAACAGGCCCTGTGGGCGAGGATGGCGCAGGCCGCCGGGCCCGCCCCACGGCCGGTGATGCGGCCCGCGCGCCGGTGGTTCACCTCTCCCTTCCTCGTGCCCCTGTCGCTGGGCGCCGCCGCGGCCGCGGTGGCGCTGGTGGTCGTGGGGCCCTCGCTCCAGCGTCCTGACGTGACGGCGACGCAGGAGTGGCAGGCGCGCTCGGCATCCCCGGGCGTCGGGGCCTGGGGCGTGCGGGCGTTCTGCGTCGCGACCACGGGCACGGTGCTCGCGGAGGCCCGGCCGGGTGGGACGCTCGCGTGCGCGGAAGGCAACGCGGTGCAGTTCAGCTACACCGCGCCGGAGCGCGTGCACCTGTCGCTGGAGGGGCTGTCGAAGACAGGGGAGCCCCTGCGCTTCTTCCCGAGCGAGGGCGCGGCCCCGGAGGTCGCGGCGGGCGTGGACGTGCCGCTGCCGTTCAGCACGCCGGTGCAGGGCGGTTGGCTCACGGACGCCGTGCGGGTGCGCGCGAGCTTCACCGACGCGCAGGGCCGCTCGCTCGCGGACACGCAGGTGACGCTCACGCCCGCGGCTCGCTGAGAGTCCGTCGCTGAAACGAACAACCCCTCCCCCGTGCGAACACAGGGGAGGGGCGAGGATCGTCGTGTCGGGGGTGGTCCGTGACTACGGACGCGGGACGCGGCGGTCCACTTCCGCGGTGCCGGTGTACTGCGTGGGCGCGTTGAGGAAGCCCTTGAGCTGCACGCGCCACGTACCGGCGATGGGGTTCGAAATGGTGACGGCTTCGCCCGTGGACGTGCCCTCGGCGCTGGAGGCCACCAGCGCGCCGTTGGGTCCATAGACGTACAGGTCCAGGTCATAGCCAGGGTTGCCCCAGTCGGTGCGGATCCGCAGGGCGTTGGCGCCCGCGGGCACCTCGAGCGTGTGCTCGTCCTGGGCGGACGTGAGGGACAGGTCCACCACCGGGATGTTGAGGCTGGTCTGCACCGTGCCGCTCCAGCCCGGCAGCGCCGTCGTCTGCGTGGTGTAGCGGGTGCCGGTGCTGTCGTTCACCAGGCGCACGGCCTCGTAGACGTCCGCGTAGCCCGCGCCGACCTCCCACGTCTCCAGTTGCCGCGTGGCGCCCGTGGCATCCGTCGCGAACATGGGCCGAGCCGTGGACGTGACGGCCGCGAGCACGCCGTCCATGTTCAGCGACGGGTTCACCTCCAAGAGGAGCGCGGCGACGCCGGACATGTGCGGCGCGGCCATGGAGGTGCCGGAGATGGCCGTGTAGAACGGCTCCGGGTGCAGGCCGTCCAGGCCCAGGTACGGCTGCACGATGGTGCCGGTGAGGGCGCGCGCGGCGACGATGTTCACGCCCGGCAGCGTGATGTCCGGGTGGTGGTACGTGTCGCCCGGGATGCCCCGGCTGGAGAAGTCCGCCAGCGCGCCCGGCAGGTCCTGGCTGAGCAGCGGGTTGGTGGCCGCGGTGGTGTCGCGCGACGTGCCGGCCGCGACGGAGATGACGCACGGCGAGGCGCTGTACGGGTTGAGCGTGTCGGGGGAGGAGCCCTCGTTGCCCGCCGCGAACACCACCACCATGCCCAGGTCATAGGCGCGCTTGCTGGCGATGGAGATGGGGTCGAAGGGCGCGAAGTGGCTGCCGCTCGTGCCCCACGAGTTGGAGATGACGCGCACGTTGTGCGTCTCCCGCACGTCCGGGTCCATCAGGAAGTCGAAGCCCTCCAGCGCGAACAGGATGCTCAGCGCGTCTCCCGTGCCCACGCCGATGAGCTTCGCCCCGGGAGCCACGCCCTGGTGCGCCCCGCCCGAGCGCGCCCCGGAGCCGCCGATGATGCTGGCGCAGTGGGTGCCATGGCCGCTCGTCAGGTCGCTGTTGGGCGTGTCCACGTACAGCGCGCCGCCCACACCCAGGTCCACCAGCGGGGCCACCACCTTCACGTTGCGCGCCACGTTGGGGAAGTCCCCGTGCGTGCCGTCGAGCCCGGAGTCGATGATGCCGACGCCGATGCCCGCGCCGGTCGTCTGGTACGCGGTGCGGGCCGCGTCCGCGTGGATGTACGGCACGCTGGTGTCCAGGAAGTACTGGAGCGACTTGTCCTCGTAGATGGACAGCAGGCCCAGCGGCTGGAGCAACTGGCGCAGCGTCGTGGTGAGCAGCGGCGTGACGGGCAGCTTGATGGCCACCATGGGCAGCGACTTGAACGCGCCCACGCCCTTGCCCGGGGTCAGCCGCAGCGTGCGGGTGAGCAGGTTCATCGCCGGGGCCACCGCGGCGTCGGTGTTGAAGGAGAGGATGAGCGTGCGCACCGCGCCGTCCGCATGCAGGGCGGGGTCCACCACCGCCTGCGTGAGCGCGGCCTGGGAGGCGCCGGAGGCATAGAGGGCGGTACAGGCGCTGGGGCCGGTGGCGCCGAGGATGGGCGGCGCGGCTGACGTGACGGCGGCGCGCTGCGTCTCCGGCCGTGAGGCCTCTTCCGGTGCGGGCCCGGCGCCGCATCCAAGGACGGCGGTGGCGGTGACGGCCCAGCCCAGTGACTTCAAACGCTTCATGTGGTGCTCCCCCAGGTGTTCGGCGCGGCTTCCGAAATGCGCTCGAAAAAGGTGTGTCGCGAGGGGCCCGGAATGGATCGCGGTACCAACGGACTGTTCTGAAATGGCTGAAACAGGAGCCCTGTCGGGGAAGGGGGGCTTTCAGGACCCCGGGAGTGACAGTGTCTGGAGCCGGGGCGGGCCGGAGGTGGGGCGTGGGTATACAGTCCGCACCGTGTTCTACGCGTGTGTTCGGGCGGTGGTGGCGCTGGCCCTGCGCCTCTTCTACCGGTTGAAGGTGAATGCTCCGGCGGAGCAGCCTTCCGGGCCGGTGCTCTTCGTGGGCAACCACCCGAACGGGCTCATCGACCCGGCGCTGGTGTTCATCCTCACGCGGCGTCAGGTGACGTTCCTGGCCAAGGCGCCGCTGTTCAAGCTGCCCGTCATCGGCTGGCTGCTGAAGGGGCTGGACGCGCTGCCGGTGTACCGCAAGCAGGACGACCCGGCGCAGATGGGGCGCAACGAAGGCACCCTGGACGCGGCGAAGGGCGCGCTCGTGAAGGGGCGGGCCATCACCATCTTCCCGGAGGGAAAGAGCCACTCGGAGCCGGCGCTCGCGGAGCTGAAGACGGGCGCGGCGCGCATCGCGCTCAACGCCGCGCGCGAGGGCGCCCCGGTGCGCATCATCCCGGTGGGGCTCACCTACGCGCAGAAGAACGTCTTCCGCAGCGAGGTGCTCATCGACCAGGGAGCGCCCATCGACGTGACGGCCTTCCTGCCGAAGGACGCGGAGCCCACGTCGGAGCAGGAGTCGGTGCGCGCGCTGACGGAGCGGGTGGCGGAGGGCCTGCGCGCGGTGACGCTGAACCTGGAGCAGTGGGAGGACCTGCCGGTGGTGCAGGTGGCGGAGCAGCTCTACGCCTTCCGCCAGGGCAGCAAGCTGGATCCGGAGCGGCTGCGGCTGTGGGCGCGCGGGGTGCGGCTGTTCCGCGCGCAGGAGCCGGACCGCTACGAGCGCCTGCGGCTGCACCTGGCGTCATTCCGCAACCGGATGGCGCTGGTGCAGGCCACGCGGCCAGAGGACCTGTCCGTGGAGTACCGGCCGGGGAACGTGGCGCCCTTCGTGGTGAAGACGCTGCTGACGCTGGTGTTCGGGCTGCCGCTGTACGCGCTGGGGCTGGTGCTGTTCGGGCTGCCGTACCCGGTGCCCCGGATGGCGGCGAAGCGCGCGGAGCTGGACGTGCAGGCCACGGTGAAGTTCCTCACCGCGCTGGTGGTGTCGCTCGGGTGGTGGTGGGGGCTCAC
>NZ_RAWB01000529.1 GCF_003612055.1 Corallococcus llansteffanensis | reverse complement strand
ATCCCCTTCTAGAGCGTCGCGCTGAAATCCGATGTTTCCTGCCCTCCGTACAAGGAGGGCAGGGCCCCTGCCAGCCAGCAACCCGTTGACCTCGCGGGCTCAATGGCAGACACCGCCAGTGTCTTTCTGGCGGACTCAGAGTGAAGCTCACGTCGCGTGTGGTTCATTCCACGTTGAATGCTTCACTCTTGAAGCGTCTTCCATCTTACTGACTTCCAAGGCTTTAGGACCTCTTTCCACTCGCCGTGTGCTTCACTAGCGACGCGGATTCAGGTGGGAAGACCGTCTTTCCAGGGGTTTAGCAACTGGCCTGAAACGTGCTGTGGAATCAACCCTGCCCGGGAGTTCCTCCCGACCGCAAGGCAGTGTGACCACGAGGCCACGAGCAATGACCGAACGGGTTTGTGTGGTGGGAGCGGGGGCTTTTGTTCCAGCGCGGACCATCAGCAACGAGCGCATCGCTCGAGCCATCCCCGGCTGGTCCGCCGAGCGCATCGAGGAGAAGATCGGCATCCGCGAGCGTCGGTTCCTGTGGGACTTCGACGACGAGACGGGCCGCGCGATTCCGCCGCCGGACGACGTGGCGGGGCGCTTCTACCCGGCGACGAACACGGACATGTGCGAGGTGTCGCTGCGCCAGGCCCTGTCGCGGAGCGGGGTGGAGGCGAAGGATCTGGACGCGCTCTTCGTGGTGACGTGCACGCCGGACGCGCCGCACTTCAACCACGACGCCATGGCGCTGCACGAGCGGCTGGGGCTGCGCGAGGACGCGTTCGCGCTGGTGGTGGACGACGGCTGTGGCGGCACGCCGTACGTGTTGGACCTGGTGCGCAAGATGATGCAGGGCGGCCGCTTCCGCACGGTGGCGGTGGTGGCCTCGGCGTTCACCTCGCCCCTGGTCAACCGCGAGGTCTACACGGACGAACTGCCGCCCACGCCGGGCCGGCCCAAGGCGCTCAACGCCTACCTGTCCATGTATGTCTTCGGGGACGGCGCCGGCGCGGTGGTGCTGCGCTCGCAGCCCGGTGAGGAGGACGGCCCGGGCATCCTCTCCTCCTTCTCCGGCAACGCGTACGCGGAGCTGGTGACACGCCGTGGCGGCGGCATGCTGAAGCTGCCGTATCAGCCGGGGCGCACGCGGCCGTCGGACATGGCCTTCGTGGTGGATGGCTTCAAGGTGGCGCGCAGCTACCCGGAGTACATGCAGAAGTGCCTGGACGCGGTCACCACCCCGGCACTGCGCGAGCAGGTGAAGCGCTACTACTTCCACCAGCCGAACAAGCGCGTGATGGACTCGTTCGTGAACCGGGCCGGCCTGCCGAAGGAGGCCGTGGCCTGCAACGTGGACCGCATTGGCAACACCTCGGCGGCCGGCATGTTAATCCTCCTGGCCGAGGACCTGGAGGCGGGTCGCGTCGCACTCGGGAGTGGAGATCTGGTGGTGGTGGCGGCGGTCGGCGCCAACGTTCATTATGGCGCTCAGCTCGTGCGCCTCTAGCGCGCGGGTATCATCTCCTCCCCCCCGGAGATTCCCCCCTCTATGAGTGAACAGCGCAAGGACGCGGTAGGCCTGGATGCGGCACGGGCCCAGGACCTGGAGAAACGTCTCGCCCTGACGACCCCCGACGACACGGCCCGAGGCATGTTCTTCAACGGAGCGCTGAACGCGGTGCGCATCCTGGGCGGTGACACGGCGGTGGAGCGGTGTCTGGCTTCGGTGCAGGAGAAGAAGTTCGTCGACTTCTTCAACTACCCGGTGTCGGGCTTCCTGAAGCTGTCCTTCACGGGGGCGCAGCTGATGGGACCGCAGGTGGGCGGCTTCGACGCGATGCTGCGCAAGATGGGCACGCAGGCGACGACGGACTTCCTGTCGTCGGCGGCGGGCAAGACGCTGCTGCTGCTCGCGGGAGACAGCCCGAAGCGGCTGGTGACGAACCTGCCCACGGGTTACCGCGCGGCGGTGAGCTACGGCGAGCGAAGCGTGGAGTGGACGGGCGACCGCTCGGGCAAGCTCCTGATGAAGCGCGACTTCATGCCCCCGGCGTACCACGAGGGCGTGCTTCAAGCGGTCATCGAGGCGCTGGGCGCTCGGGGCGTGCAGGTGCACGGCAAGCAGACCGGAACGGTGGACACCGAGTACGCGCTGTCCTGGCAGTAACCGACGCACGCGGTCTCCACTCCAGCACGGGGAGGCAACATGTCGCAGGAGCAGGCAGGGACCGCGGCGCGACTGCAGTCAGGCAACGAGTGGGTGTATGCGTTCCGTTCGCAGGAGGACGCCGCGTCGCCCCCGGATGCTGCGGTGTGCGCGGCGGCGCCATTCGAGCCCACGGTGAAGCTGGGGGCGGGCCTGTACGTGCCCATCCACCGGGTGGTGGACGGCCGGTCCGTGGCGGACGGCTACGAGCAGGTGGGGACGGCGACGGCCTGCTTCCGGCTGACGGACCGGACGTTCGCCCCGGGCACGCGGGTGCCCTTCTACGCGCGCTTCCTCCTGCCGGTGGGAGCCTTCACGGCGTCGGGTGAGTGCACGCTGGTGAGCAACGACCAGCCCCAGGCGGGCGTGGTGCTCGCGGGCGGCGCGCTGAAGCTGGTGGACGTGCCCCCGGGGTTCGTGGGCGGGGTGCTGTCGAACCTGAGTGTGTTCAACCCGCTCAAGCTGCCCGGCTTCGCCACGGGCTCCTACTACACGCTCTACACCTTCCGGAGGGAGGGCACCGCCAGCCCCTGAAGCGCGCTTCCGGACGGACAAGGCATGTCGGGGTTGCCTGGGAAGATACGTCCCTGGGGAGGCCGCGAGGCCCGGGCATCCGAAGCCGTCACGAGGGGGACACATGGAAGGCAGGTGGAAGCAGCTCTACGAATCGCTCGGCTACCGTCCGCCCGCGAGCGTCAGGCCCGCGCCGTCCGAGGAAGCGCCAGCGCCGTCCGACACGGACCTGCCGGTCCTCGGCCCCGAGGAGCTGGAGGCCCTCCGGGCCGCCTTCCTGCGAGAGCCGGAGGACGTGCTGCGCTGGACGGAGACCGGGCTGGGCGCGAGGGTGACGGTGGGCGCGTTCGTGGAGGTGCTGCGCGAACTCGAGCTGCTGTTCACGGACCCCGGCCAGCTGCAGGAGTGCCTCGACGCCACCGAGCGCCACGCGCGAAGGGGCACGGGAGGGCTGCCCGCGGACTTCACGTTCCCGTTGATGACGGATGAGATTCCCATCGACCCCACCCGCACGCGCTTCGAGCCCCAGTCGGACCTGCGCGGGTGGCTGCTGTTCAGCGGCCCCCTCTGGCTGGAGCAGGGCGCGGCGGCGCGGCAGGCCCCGTTCCGCTGGCACTTCGCGGCGAAGAGCCGCTTTCTCTATCCGCTGCGGGAGCCGGCCCCGGGGCAGCCGGTGGAGGTGGCGCTCTTCGGGGACTTCGGCACGGGCGAGTACGCCTCGAAGTACCTTGCCCGCCAGCTCGTGATGCGGGGCGAGCGCCTGGACTGCGCGGTGCATCTGGGAGGCGTCTTCTACGCAGGCCGGCAGGGAGAATTCGACGCGCACGTGGCGGAGCCCCTGGAGCCGCTGCTCGCGACGACGACGCTGCTGACGTTGAACGCGGCGCCGGAGATGCGCTCGGGCGCGGGCGCGTACCTGCGCTACCTGGACGAGCGACGGGGCGCGGGCCGTCGCCACCCGCAGGAGGGCAGCTACTTCTGCCTCGCCGCGGAGCGCTTCCAGCTCATCGGCCTGGACACCGCCTGGTTCGAGTCCGGCCGTCACCGGGAGCCCGCGCTGCTCCAATGGCTGGAGCAGCGGCTGTCGGAGGGGCGCAGGAGGGGCGCGATGAACATCCTGCTGAGCCACGCCGCCCCCTACGGACCGGACCCGCGGCACCTGTCTCCCCTCGTCTCGGAGGACCTGAAGTCACTCGTCCTGGAGCGCGAATGGGTGGACCTGTGGTGCTGGGCAGGAGCCCGGGGTGGGGCACTCTACGACCGGGCCCCCGGCTTGCCCTTCCTGGGGGCCAGCCTGGGCCACGGAGGCTTCCCCTACGAGCGGAAGGACGCCCCGGAGCACGCACTGGCGCCGGTCCGCTTCTTCGAATCCCGGCCGCGCTTCCCCGAATGGACGGGCTTGCGCCAGGACCGGGGCAATCACGGTCACGGGACGCTGTGGCTGCACGCCGACGGCACGGCGGTGCTGCGCTACACGGACTGGATGGGTGAAGTGCGCTGCGAGGCCACCCTGGCGCGTCAGGGTGGGCCCCAGGGTCCGGTGACGCTGAAGCAGCTCGACGTGGGCGGGTGACTCATTCGCCCTGGATGCCGCGCTCGCGCATGTACTTGCGCAGGCCCGCGGCGCCCTGGGCGCGCACCTTGTTGTGCAGGAGCGGCGTCCACCCGAGAGCGAACCCCACGGGCCCCAGCGCCTGCCGGGACCATGTCCAGAACGGGAAGTGGTCGGTGTGCCGGACGATCTTCCCGTCGGCGAACTCGAACGTCGCGTCGATGCGGTTGAGGACCTTCCGGCCCGTCTGGCTGAACGTGTAGCGCGCGTCCCAGTGGGCGCGGCCGGTGCGGTCATCGGCCTGGACGTCGCTGAAGGTGAGCTCCAGGTCCTTCCCGCGCTCCAGCAGCATGCGCCACATGGAGGTAGCGCCCGCGTAACGCAGGCCCTGGAAGACCGCGTCGTTGAACTCCACGTCCGGGTGGTAGCAGGCGGCCATGCCGTCCGCGTCGCGCCGTTGGAAGGCCGAATAGAAGTCGGTGATGAGCTGGGAGTGCGGGTGCATGGCCGGGGTGTAGCAGACCGGCCATGCTTCGCGCGCGGTGTGGCCCGTCAGACCGTCGGTGCGAGGGAAGTGCTGAGCAATGGGGCAGCGCGTGGCAAGATGCGGGCGCATGGCTCGCGACATCGTCATCTGGCCCCACAAGGTTCTCACCACGTCCACCCAGCCCGTGACCGACTTCGGCCCGGCGCTCGAAAAGCTCCTCGAGGAGATGGCGGAGGCCATGGCGGAAGCCAAGGGCATCGGCATCGCGGCCAACCAGGTCGGCGAGCCCCTCCGGGTGGCCATCGTCGGGAGGGAGGACGGCACCTCGTTCGAAATCGTGAACCCGCAGCTGCTGTCGAAGCAGGGGGACACGAAGCTGGAGGAGGGCTGCCTGTCGGTCCCGGACGTGTGGGAGAAGTGCCCCCGCGTCGAGCGCGTGAAGGTCCGCTACCAGGACAAGAAGGGCGAGTGGCACGAGCTGGAGGCGGAGGGCCGGCTCGCGCACGTCCTCCAGCATGAGATCGACCACCTGGACGGCCACGTCTTCGTGGACCACCTCTCCAGCCTCAAGCGCGGCCTCATCCTGGAGCGCATGCGTAAGCTGCAGAAGTCCCTGGCCCGTCGGAAGGAAGAAGCCCCGGCCTCAAGCCGGGATGCCAAGGGCTCGAAGCGCTCCTAGCGGGACGCGGAAGGCGGCGGACCCACGGGGCACGCTACGCTCGAGCGCATGGAACCGAGCGCCGTGCCCCGGCAGGTCCAGACCTTCCGGGAGGAGTACCGGGCCCAGGCCATCGGCCCGGGCTACCGGGGTTGGGCCCACTTCGCCTTCACCAGCCTCGTCTGTCTGGGGGGCATCGCCCTGGCGCTGGGAAGGGTGGAAGCGGTCCGTGCGTGGGAGCTGCTGGGAGTCCCCTGCATGGTCGTGCTCGCGAACGGGGTCGAGTTCCTCGGCCACCGCGGCCCCATGCACCACCCGAGCAGAGGGCTGCGCCTCCTCTTCCAGCGCCACACCGCGCAGCACCACCGGTTCTTCACCCACGAAGCAATGGCCTATGAGTCCAGCCGGGACTTCAAGATGGTGCTCTTCCCGCCGGTGCTGCTCCTCTTCTTCCTGGGAGCTGTCGCCACCCCGCTGGCCGCCCTCTGCTTCCTCCTGGTCTCCGCCAACGCAGGCTGGCTCTTCCTGGCCACTGCCCTGGGCTACTACCTCGCGTACGAGTGGGTGCACTTCAGCACGCACCTGCCGAGAGACCATTGGAGCGCCAGGCTGCCTGGCGTGAGGTTCCTGAGGAGGCACCATCAGGTGCACCACGACCCGAGGTTCATGGGCCGCCATAACTTCAACATCACCTTTCCCCTGGCGGACGCGCTCTTCGGGACGAAGAGGAGGGAGGAGCGCGACAAGCGACGCCCTGCTGGATGAGGGGCAGGCAGTGCTTCAAGGGAACTGGCGCGGGAGCGGGAAACCGTGCGCCGGGGGTTCTCACCCAGGAACACCGTGCTCATATCCTCGGCGTTCCGGAAGGAATGATCAGGCCCGGATCAATCAGGGTTTGACGTCTCCGAATCGACGCGTTAGAGACTGGACCCCCGCGCAACGGACCGGTGCCCCAGGGCTCCGGAGTGCTGCACGGGGAGGGAAGAAAAGGGTCGACGAAGGTTGTTGACCCTGAACGCGGCGAAGAGATAGAAGCCGCGCCCCGCCCAAACGGATCCGACGGAAGAGAGTCGGTCGCGAGAGCGGAAAGCAGCAAACGGTCGACACTAAAAATGTTGATCGCGGAAGCGGCGGTGGTAGAAGCCGCCTCCCTCGACGAAAGCGGGCAGCCAACGCGGACGCCGAGAGCAGCAGAGAGGCAAACCGAAAGGGTTGACTCTGAAGTGCGCGGTGGTAGAAGCCGCGCCCCTCACCCGGAAGCCCGCGCGCTGGCGCGGAAGGTACTTCTAGGAGAGGTGCAGCACCGAAAAGAAAATAGGGCAGTCAACAAGCGAGTTGACAGCGAGCGCGGCGGAAAGATAGAAGCCGCGCCCCACCGAAAAAGTCCGGCAGGCAACAAACGGACGGGAAGCGGTGAGGAAAGCTGAAAACGAGCGGTTGACAGGGAAGGCGGCGAAGAAGTAGAAGCCGCTCCCCTTCGAAAGAAACGGCGGAAGTCACTGGACGGCGCCGAAGAAATCGAAGAAG
>NZ_RAWB01000528.1 GCF_003612055.1 Corallococcus llansteffanensis | reverse complement strand
CCCCGCTGCTCCGAGCGCTCCCGCGATGCTGGCGCCCGCCGCCGCGCCCGCGACTCCCGCTCCGCCGCCCGCGCTGGACGCGAACGGCCAGGTGCGCCCCATCTACCTCACGCCGCCGCAGACGCTCTCCGGCACCGGGCCCGTCATCGGCATCGACCTGGGCACCACCAACTCCTGCGTGGCGCTCCTGTCCAACGGCCGGCCCATCGTGCTGCGCTCGCGCGAGGGCTACAACACCATCCCTTCCGTCATCTCGCTCAACGCGCAGAACAAGCTGCTCGTCAGCCACCGCGCGAAGAACCAGCTCGTCCTGCGCCCCACGCACACCATCTACGGCGCCAAGCGCCTCGTGGGCCGTCCCTACGACAGCGCCGTGGTGAAGCAGGTCCGTGAGCGCTTCCACTACGAGATCACCCCTGACGCAGCTGGCCGCGCCGCGGTGCGCCTGGGCAACGACGTGCTGTCGCTGGAAGAGGTCCAGGGCATCATCCTGCGCGAGTGCAAGGAGATGGCCGAGACCCACCTCAACCAGAAGGTGGAGCGCGCCGTGGTGACGGTGCCGGCCTACTACTCCGAGCCCCAGCGTGAAGCCGTCCGCAAGGCGGGCACCATGGCCGGCCTCAAGGTGGAGCGCATCCTCAACGAGCCCACGTCCGCGGCGCTCGCGTACGGCCTCAACCGCGAGCTCAACAAGAAGGTGCTCGTCTACGACCTGGGCGGCGGCACCTTCGACGCGACCATCCTGCGCATCGAGAAGAACGTCTTCGAGGTGCTGGGCACCGGCGGCGACATCTTCCTGGGCGGCATCGACTTCGACAACCTCATCGTCGACTTCCTCCTGGAGCGCTTCCAGGAGAAGGAAGGCATCGCGTTCAGCGGAGATGGCATCGCCCTCTCCCGCGTGGGCGACGCCGCCGAGCGCGCGAAGATGGCGCTCTCCGAGCGCAACACCTTCGAGGTCCACATCCCCATGTTGATGATGGACGACGGGGGCCGTCCCAGGGATTTGCGCGTGATGATGTCGCGCCAGGACCTGGAGAAGATCTGCGACCCGCTGCTCAACCGCACCATCGACGTGGTGCGCGACGTGCTCCTGGACTCCAAGCTGCGCGCCGCGGACGTGGACGACATCATCCTCGTGGGTGGCATGAGCCGCATGCCGCTGGTGCGCGAGAAGTTGAAGGGCCTGTTCGGCAAGAACGCGCAGGCGAGCGTCAACGCGGACGAGGCGGTGGCGCTGGGCGCGGCGCTGTACTCGGGCTCGGTGGACAAGGTGAGCAGCGTGGTGCTCATCGACGTGCTGCCCATGACCATCGGCGTGGCCATGCCCGGCGGCGGCTTCAAGCGCGTCATCGAGCGCAACAGCCCGCTGCCCGCGCAGCGCTCGTTCGCCATCAGCACGTCGCAGGACAACGAAGAGCGGATGGAGCTGTCCATCTTCCAGGGCGAGGACAACCACATCTCCGCCAACGAGTACCTGGGCACCGTGCGCGTGGAAGGCCTGCCCAAGGGGCCCAAGGGCTCCGTGCGCGTGGCCGTCACCCTCAAGCTCGACTCGGAATGCGTGCTGCACGTGGAGGCGCGCGAGTACTCGACGCGCAAGGAGGTGAAGGCCACGCTCGCCACGCGCTACTCGCCCGAGGAGCTCCAGAAGCAGCTCCAGGTGAGCAAGGAGGCCATGAGCGCCGCCGAGGAGCGCCGGGGCGCCGACCTCAAGGACCGCGCGGGCCGCTTCTGGGGGTTCGTGAAGAAGGCCCTGGGCCGCGGGAAGTAGACTCGCTGCCCATGACCGCCTCCGCCCCCCGCTACATGGCGCGCTTCCGTTGCATCGCGGAGGCGTGCGAGGACACCTGCTGCGCGGGGCTGACGGTGCCCATCAGCGAGTCGCGCTGGAGCCTGCTGCGCCAGAAGGTGGCGGGCGGCCCGGACGAGGCGCGCGTCGCCGCCCTCATCACCCCCAACCCGGGCGACACCACGGGCTCGCAGGCGGGCATCCTGGGCAAGCGCGCGGACGGACACTGCGCCTTCCTGGATGAAGCGAAGCTGTGCTCGCTCCAGCGCAAGCACGGGGAAGCGGTGCTGCCGGATGGCTGCTCCGTCTTCCCCCGCGTGCTGACGCGTTGGGGCGCGCGCGTGGAGATGGCCGGGTCGCTCGCGTGTCCGGAGACGGCGCGCCTGTGCCTGCTCGCGGACGACGCGCTGGTGCTCGAATCCGTGGACGAAACGCAGGCCCTGCGTCCCCAACTCGCGCGACAGGTGGCCTCTGGCGACGACGCGTGGACGGCCCACGCGGACGCCGTGCGCGAGGCGATGCTGCGGCTGCTCGCGCGGCGCGAGGTGCCCTTCTCCACGCGGCTCTATGCCCTGGGACGGATGGCGCTGGACCTGGGCGACTTCTACTTCCCGGGGACGACGGCGTTCGCGCAGGGGACGACGGCGTTCGCGCAGGAGGCAACGGAGCTCCGGATGAGCGCGGAGGCGACGGAGCTCCGGCCGAGCGCGGAGGCGGCGCCGCCGGATGCCGCCGAGGCCCCGCGCACCGCCGATGCTCGGCTCACGGGCATCCTGCGTGACGCCGGCTCCATGGACGCGCTGGAGGCCCTGCGCGGGCAGCTCGAAGCGCTGGAGCTGCCCGGAGGCCCGTGGGCCGGCATCTGCGGCGCCGTGCTCCGTTCGCGCGAGGCCCACGTCTCAAGCCCGCGCTTCCTCTCGCTCATGCGCGACGTGCGCGCGGCCTACGGTGGCGCGGACACCTCCCCGGACGAGGCGTGGCGCCTGCACGTCACCCGGCGCACGGCCCTGGAGTCCCTGCGCGGGGAGCGCGTGCAGCAGTACTTCCTGCACCACGCGCTCAACCACGTCCTGCGCCACCCGTTCACCGAATCCCAGAGCCTCCTGCGCGCCGTGTTCTTCCTCGTGCTGCGCGCGTCCGTGGTGCGCTGGGTGCTGCTCGGGCACCCGGCCGTGGTGGCGCTGCTCGACAGCCCCGGCACGCCCGTCGCGACCCTGGACGCCGCCGCCGTGGAGTGCTTCCAGCTCGTCGCGAAGCACGTCGAACAGGCGCCCCAGTTCCTGGAGTTCGCGGAGGGGCTGGCCGGCGAAGGTCCGGAGACCTTCGCGCGGCTGCTCATCCTCGTGAAGGGCCTGTAGCCCTCAGCCCGGGCCCTTCGGCTTCGCGCCCAGCTGCTCCATGGCCCGCTGGAACGCCGGGTACTCCTGCGCGCCCTGGATGGCCACCTTCTCTCCCAGGATGAACGTGGGCACCGCGCGGATGCCCATCTCCTGGGCCTCGCGCACGGACTCCTCCACGACCTGACGGTAGCGGCCCTCTTCCACCGCGCGCTGCAGGGCGTCCGGATCCAACCCGGCCTCCTCGCCCGCGCCGCGCAGCGTGCTCCACTGCCAGAGGTCCTCCCCGTCGCTCCAGTAGCGCCGCAGGATGGCCGCCTGGAAGGGCTCCAGCTTGCCCTGGGCGCGCGCGTACTCCGCCGCCTCGTGCGCCCGGCGCGTGGACGGGATGACGTCCCGCTGCACCATGGTCAGCCCGGCCGCGGCGGCGCGGAGCTTGAGCGGGTTGTTGGGGTTCTTCATCCCCTGGCGCACGTAGTCGGGCAACGGCAGCCCTTCCGGGGGTGTCTCCGGGCGCAGGAAGTAGGGGTGCCACTCCACCTGGACGTCGTATTCCTTCTTCAGCTTCTCGACCTCACCGAGGCCGACGTAACACCAGGGTCAAACGAAGTCGGACCAGATGTGGATGACGATGGGAGCGTTCATGCCCCTGTCTCTAGCACCGTGCGTCAGGGCCTTCCACCCCTCGCCGCGGGCTGCATCCAGCGGTGGACAGCGCCCCCTCCTGCGGGCACGGTCCAGCTCCCCTTTCTCCAGGAGCAACCTCCTTGTCCCTGTCGCTTCTCGCGGCCCTGGCCCTCGGCGCGGGCCCCGCGCCCGCCCCCCGTCCGTTCAACCAGCAGGACCTGGTCACGATGCGCCGGGTCAGCGCCCCGCGCGTGTCGCCCGACGGCCGCCAGGTCGCCTTCGTCCTGCGCTCCACCGACCTGGAGGCGAACCGCGGTCGCACCGACCTGTGGCTCGTCAACCTGGATGGAACGAACCTGCGCCAGCTCACCGCGCACGCGGACAACGACGCGGAGCCGGTGTGGGCCCCCGACGGCAAGAGCCTCTTCTTCCTGTCCTCGCGCGGCGGCTCCTCGCAGGTGTGGCGCCTGCCCGTGGACGGCGGCGAACCGCAGCCCGTCACGCAGCTGCCGCTCGACGTGGGCAGCTTCGCGCTGTCACGCGACGGCCAGCAGCTCGCCGTGTCGATGGAGGTGTTCCCCGACTGCGGCACGCTCGCCTGCAACACCCAGCGCAGCGCGGACGCGCAGAAGAAGAAGAACACCGGCCGCGCGTATGATCAGCTCTT
This sequence comes from Corallococcus llansteffanensis, assembly GCF_003612055.1. Taxonomy (GTDB): domain Bacteria; phylum Myxococcota; class Myxococcia; order Myxococcales; family Myxococcaceae; genus Corallococcus; species Corallococcus llansteffanensis. The sequence continues at coordinate 2,569 of NZ_RAWB01000528.1, read as the reverse complement.
CTTCCGCCACTGGGACAGCTGGAAGGACGGCACGCGCTCGCACCTGTTCGTCGTCCCCGTGGCCGGCGGCACGCCCGTGGACGTGATGAAGGGCATGGACGCGGACGCGCCCAGCAAGCCCTTTGGCGGCGCGGAGGAGTTCACCTTCACGCCGGACGGCAAGGGGCTGGTGTTCGCCGCGCGCGACGCGGGCCGCGCCGAGGCCTGGTCCACCGACCTGGACCTGTTCGTGTCGAACATCGACGGCAAGTCGAAGCCGCGCAAGCTCACCGAGAAGAACCGCGCCACCGACACGAGCCCCGTGTTCAGCCCGGACGGCAAGACGCTCGCGTACGTGGCCATGTCACGCCCCGGCTACGAGGCGGACCGCTTCCGCGTCATCCTCCGCGCGTGGCCGGGCGGCCAGGAGCGCGTGCTCGCCGAGGACTGGGACCACTCCGCCGGCTCGCTCGCGTGGAGCCCGGACGGCACCGCCCTCTTCACCACCGCCGGGGACGTGGGCCAGAACCCCGTGTTCGCGCTGGACGTGGCATCCGGCAAGGCGCGCCGCCTCACGCAGGCCGGCAACGCGGAGGGCGCGCAGCCCGCGGCGGACGGGCAGCTGGTGTATGCGATGGATGACCTGGACTCGCCCGCGGACCTCTGGGCCTCGAAGGCGGACGGCACCGGCGCGCGGCAGCTCACCCAGATGAACAAGGAGGCGCTCGCGGGCCTCAGGTTCGGCGCCTTCGAACAGTTCGAGTTCAAGGGCTGGAACAACGAGACCGTGCGCGCCTTCGTCGTGAAGCCCGTGGACTTCGACCCCAAGCGCCAGTACCCGCTCGCCTTCCTCATCCACGGCGGACCGCAGGGCAGCTTCGGCAACCACTTCCACTACAGGTGGAACCCGCAGGTGTACGCGGGCCGCGGCTACGTGTCCGTGATGGTCGACTTCCACGGCTCCACCGGATACGGCCAGGCCTTCACCGACTCCATTCGCGGTGACTGGGGCGGCAAGCCGCTGGTGGACCTGCAGAAGGGCCTGGAGGCCGCGCTCCAGCGCTACCCCTTCATCCACAAGCAGAAGCGGTGCGCGCTGGGCGGCAGCTACGGCGGGTACATGGTCAACTGGATCGCCGGCAACTGGCCGGACGGCTTCCAGTGCCTCGTGAACCACGACGGCAACCTGGACGAGCGCATGGCCTACTTCGACACGGAGGAGATCTGGTTCCCGGAGTGGGACCACGAAGGCACGCCGTGGGAGAACCCCCAGTCCTATTCGAAGCACAACCCGGTGGACCACGTGGCGAAGTGGAAGACGCCCATGCTCGTCATCCACGGCGGCAAGGACTACCGCGTGGTGGACACGCAGGGCATGTCCACCTTCACCGTGCTCCAGCGCCGCGGCATCCCGTCCCGCTTCGTCTACTTCCCGGACGAGAACCACTGGGTGCTCAAGCCCCAGAACAGCCTGCAGTGGCACGACGAGGTGCTGGGCTGGTTGGACCGCTGGACGCGCAAGTAGCGCGGGCTCAGGGAATGCCGAAGCAGTCGTCGATGCAGAAGGAGAGGACCTCCGCGCAGGTGCGGTCGACGATGCACTCCGAGCACTCCGCGGTGCGCGCCCGCCGGTCGTCCTGCTCGCTCTCCTTCTCTTCCTCCCAGGCGTTGATCTTGTCGGCGCACTTGCCGGTGTCCAGGTCGGAGTCGAAGCACTCCTTCCGACGGTCACAGATGGTGTCGGCGCTGTTGGAGCAGCCGACGAGCAGGACGGCGAGGCAGGAGGTCAGGGCAATCAGTCGTGACATGGCGCGGCAATATGCATGAAAGCGGCGCCTCCCGGAATGCACTTCGGGAGGCGCCGGCTTCATGCTCCTGCACGGTGTGGAGCGGCTGACTACTTCGTCTTCGTCGCACCGCCGGTGGTGCCGGTGGAGCCGCCCATGCTGCCGCCCGTCGAGCCACCCATGGTGCCGCTGGGGGTGGTGCCGTGGTTCATGTCGCCGTGGTCCATGGTGCCGCCCTGCATGCCGGAGCCGCCCATGCCCATGGCGTCATCCACCTTGCCGAGCGTCTGGTAGGCCATGTCGCGGTGCTTGGGCAGCTCCTGGGTGAGCGTGGTGATCAGAGTGGCCAGCTCGCCCGTGGCGTTCATGCCGTGCTGCGCGGCCATCACCTTGCCGATGGCCATGTCATGCGCGGCCACCTGGCCGGCCATGTAACTGGAGTCGAACGGCGAGCCCTTGAGAACTTCGAGCTTCGCCATCTCGGCCTTGGCCGCCGCCATCGCCTTGCGCTCCATCTCGTCGAGGGGCTTCGGCTCCGCCAGCTTCAGCTTCTTGGTCGTGGCAAAGGTCATGACCTTCTGGTCGGCGTCCGTGTGCATCTTGATCATGCTCTGCGCGTAGCTCTTCACGTCCGGGTTCTGCGAGTTCTTCTCGGCCAGCTGCGCCTGGAGGATCTCCGTCTGGTTGATGTGGTGCAGGCGCTCCAGGAAGGCCTTCTCGTCCGTGGGGACCATGAAGCCCTTGAACTCGGCCATGCCCTTCATGGGGGCGGGGGCGGCGGGCTTGCCGGAAGGAGGCATGGT
>NZ_RAWB01000527.1 GCF_003612055.1 Corallococcus llansteffanensis | reverse complement strand
GGCCTGTACCGGGTGGGGGACTGGGTGGGCGCGGAGGGGATGCTCGCGGACGCGTCCTTCGCGAGCGCCGAGGCCGTGGAGGGGGCCCTGCTGCGAGGCGCGCAGGCCCACCCGCGCCGCGCGGTGGGGGCGTAGCCGGAATGGACGACCGGGCAAGAGGCGCACTGGCGGAGGCGGCACGCGAGCACGAGTCCTTCCTCTGGGGGCTCTGCTACCGGATGACGGGCGTGGCGGCGGACGCGGATGACCTGGTGCAGGAGACCTATGCGCGCGCCCTCGCGACACCGCTGGAGCGGCTGGATGCGCTGCGCCCCTGGCTGACGCGCGTGGCGGTGAACCTGGCGAGGGACCACCTGCGCAGGCGCCGTCGCGAGGGCTACGTCGGCCCGTGGCTGCCGTCGCCGGTGGAGACAGGGGACCAGGAGGTGCCGCCCTCGGTGGAGGCGCGGCTCCCGGGAGGCGGCTCGACGGAGGGGCGCTATGAGCTGTTGGAGAGCGTCTCCTTCGCCTTCCTGCTGGCGCTGGAGGTGCTGTCGCCAAAGCAGCGGGCGGTGCTGCTGCTGCGCGATGTCTTTGATTACTCGGTGCTCGAAGCGGCCGAGGCGCTGCGCATGAGCGAGGCGAACGTGAAGGTGGTGCACCACCGCGCGCGGGCGGCGATGGCCGGGTATGACGGGTCGCGCTGCGTGCCCACGCGGGACGTGCAGGAGCGCACGCGCGCCGCGCTGGAGGGCTTCCTGGGCGCGCTGCTGACGGGAGACGTGGCGGCGGCGGAGGCCCTGCTGGCCTCGGATGTCCGGGCGCTGTCGGACGGTGGCGGCCAGGTGCGGGCGGCGCACGTGCCGGTGGTCGGCGTGAAGCGGGTGCTCGGCTTCTTCTTCCGGCTGATGGAGCTGCGGGGCGCGCCGAGGGCGGTGGAGGCCCAGATGCTCAACGGGCTGCCGGCGGTGGTGGCGGTGTTCGACAAGGCCTCGGACCCGCTGCTCGCCGAACGCACGGTGATCCGCGTGGACGTGGACGCGAGCGGGAGGATCCGCGCGCTGCACGCGGTGCTGGCGGACCGGAAGCTCGCGGGCGTGCGCATGCCGACGTGAGCCGTTCCCCTCAGGGGCCCTGGGCTTCGACGATCTCGACGTTGCGGAAGTCCTCGCAGGGCTCCTTGAAGCCGAGCACGTACTTCAGCGAGCGCACCTCCAGCGTCAGCTTGGCCCAGAGCTTGCGAGGCAGGCTGGGCCCCAGCGCTTCGGGGAGCGCCGAGGCGACCTGCCCCAGGTCGAGGTAGTGCGTCGCCGTGCGGCCCATGCCCTCGAAGTCGTGCTCCAGCCCCTGGGTGGACTGGCGCAGCGCCGGGTCGAGCCGTGCGAGCACCGGGTCCGTCATCAGGACGTACTCGGGAACGGGGACGTCGTTCTTCAGCATCCGGTGCACGAGGATGACGTCCATCCCCGCGAGCTCCGTGAGGTGCTTCACCCGCTGGAAGGCGACCTCGCCGTCATGGGCCACGAACTTGAGCGTCAGGGCGTTGACCTGCATGCACCCGTCGCACTTGCACATCCGGTCGATGATGAGCTGCTCGCGCCGGGCGACGAACGCGCGGCGGATGTCCGCGACCTGCTGGGCGAAGGCCGCGGCGTCGTCCCCCACGGCATAGAAGAAGGCCGCGTCCCCCTCCAGCTTGGCGAGCTTGAACCGGCCGGACGCGTCGATGACGGCCTCGAGCAGCTGCGCCACCGTGTCCTGCGCGTGCGCGAGGCTGAAGCGGTGGTGCTTCATGAAGCGGGTGTACCCACCGATGTCCGCGATGAGCAGCAGTGCCTTCTCGATGGCCATGTCGCGGGCAAGCCTAGCGAAGAGGCGAGCGGCGGGCCAGGAGCACTGGCTGCCGCCGCTCGCCAGCGTCATCAGGGGGCGGGGGCCGCGGACTCGTTCACGAACACGTCGTGGAAATACGCGTTCGCATACCCCAGGGGCGCCGGGGCCCCGCTCAAGTAGGTGGGCGGGTTGTGGGTCACCACCAGGGCCTTGTTCGGACTGGCGGGCGGAAAGGTGTCCGTCACGGTGTAGGCCCCGTACACCTCGGGTTGCGCGTCCCGCTGGAACACGAAGCGGTGGTTCGCCACGTCCCACTGGACCCGCAGCGCCGCCTGCTCGCCCTGGTGGACCTGGCCCAGGTCCGCGGCGAAGAGCTGCGCTCGCGTCGAGCACGACGCGTTCGTGCACCGCTCGATGAGGGCCTCCACCCGCAGGAGCTGGGAGCCCACGGGGTCCGTGGACCGCGAGACGATGCGGATGGCCGCGATGACGTCATCCTGCTGATTCTTGGAAGGCACGCCCGTCCGGGTGTTGAAGAAGTGGCCCGTGAGCTCGGCGGTGCTCTCGGCGGCCGGGGCTCCCGGGGCCGTGTACCCCGTGGTCCTGGCGTTGTTCAGGCGCACCTTCGCCGCGATGGCCGTCACCGCCGAGGAGTGGGAGAAGAGCAGGCCGAAGCTGCCCGCCCCCGGCGTGTCCGAACGGCTCATCAACCGCAGGCGGGTGAAGGCCAGCTCACGCGCGGACTCCAGCCGGGTTCCCGTCTCGTGGTCCACCCACCGCGCCGGGTCGATGCCGCGGACCTTCGTCGCGCGAGCGGGGTTCGGCTCCGTCGGGTTGAAGTTGTCGTAGGGCACCATCGGTTCCACCGCCTGGGCCGTGCCCCCCAGCACCAGTGCAAGCACCGCGCACTTCAGGTTCATCGTGCTCATGGCGATTCCAGTTCCTTCACGTTGAAGAAGTGCCGCACGCGGGCGTTGTTGCCCGTGCTCGTGTCCTGTCCCTGGGTCTCCAGGCTGATGCCGTTCTCGTAGCCGTCCAGGAAGCTGCCCAGGAGCTCGACCTCGGTGAGCCAGTCATTGGCCAGCGTCTCGCCCTTCACCCGGCGGAGCACGCCGCTGTTCGCGGAGAAGGAGAAGTGCGCGTCCTTCTCGTCCAACGTCGTCCCGGCGCCACCCTCGGGAATGGAGTCGTAGTGGTCGTTCGGTCCGGTGTCCGCCTCCCAGATCTCCGACGTCATGTTCACCGTCCCAGAGAACGCGGCAGGCAGGTCCGGGAAGGGGATGATGTTGTCGGGGCCGGTGTGCACGAACCAGTTCGGGTAGATGGTCTGGTCCTCCATGACGTTCAGGTAGGTGTTCTCCCGGGTGACGCCATTGGCGCGCATCATCACGCGCGGCGAGAACCAGTCCGCGCAGCAGCCGCTCGCGGTCTCCAGGTCGGTCACCTGCTTCACGGAGTACTCGATCCGGTGCTCCTTGGCGGGGTTGTACTTCGCGACATCCTTCACCCGCGCCAGGTTCACGGTCACGTCCACCATGGCGTGGTCCGACAGGCACTGCTTGAACAGCTGCCCCGGGAACCCGAGGAGGACGAGGGAGTCGGGGTCGAAGTGCGGGCTGACGCTCGCCGTGGGCTCCTTGAGCAGCGCGAACGCGGGGAACTCCGTGGTGTCCTCAGGGGGAAACACGAGGACGTAGTCGATGCGATCCCTGGCGCCCAGCTCGTCCGCCACGGTGTCGGCGCACGCGCTGCTCAGCCACGTCCCGGTCGCCAGCGGGTCCGCCCCGGAGGACGTGCGAGCCAGGTCCCGCTTCTCGGAGAACAGGGTGTTTGCCTTTTCGAACTCGGTGCGCCCGCTGATGTCGAGGAAGCTCGGGCCCACCATGTCCTGATAGCGGGGGAAGCTGGTGTCAGCCTGGGTGTGCTTGGGCCCCAGGGTGTTCATGTCCCCCAGCAGGAAGGCAGGGCGGTCCATCCCGCCTGGCCAGGTCCCGCGGGGAAAGATGTCATTGTCTCCCAGCAGGTACGGGAAGGAGTTGGCATTCAGGGGGCCGCCCCGGCGCACCTGTTGGGCGTAGGCCTTGATGTCGAAGAGCTGGTCCTCGCGCGCATCGGTGTCGGGTCCGGGCGTGTTCTCTCCCGCGTTGACGTGGGTGCAGAACACGTCGACGAACTCGGCGTAGTCGGTCCCCGCGGCGACCCGGAGGGTGTCGTGGTCGTTGAAGAGGACGGGGGCGGTCGCGGCGGGGGTGGCGATGCGCGCCCAGATCACGCCCTTGTCCTGGAGGCAGTCGTCGCTGGTGCACATGTGCGAGGGGAAGTGATGCACTCCGCCCTCGAGAATCTGCCGCGAGGACAGCAACACCAGCCCCGTGCTCTCGGTGGCGAGCTGGAAGGTGTTGTCATTCAGCTCGGTGATGGCCTGCATGGGCGGCAGGCCTTCGTCGGCCCGCAGCTTGTTGACCTTCTCGATGAGCTCGCCGCGCTCATACGACATCCAGATCTCGGAGATGCAGGCGACCTCCTTCCGGAAGATCTTCCGGGCGACGGTGTCGATCTCGCCCGAACCCCCATCGTTGACCCAGAAGGTCGCATCGGGCATCTGCCCCACGTTCCACATCGTGAAGCTGAGCGGAATCGGAGCCGGCTCCTTGAACTCGAGCGTCTCCCAGGTCTCGGTGAACAGGTCGAAGGGCGGCACGTCCTTGGCGTTGGGAAACCGGCCGCCGCCCACCATCTGGGTGGCGCCGCTCACCGAGGCGGGCGCGTGAATGATGCCAAGTCCCAGCTTGCGCACCGCGCTCAGGAGCGGCTCGCTCGCGACGCCTGCGGACAGGCCCGGCGCCAGCTTGATTTCGAACTCGATGTGGACGTGGTCCAGGTCCCAGGCCGGGATCATCACCTGCGCGGTGGTGGTCCAGGCTTCGGTGGGGGCCGCCAGCGGGATCCAGCCATTCGTGCCGTCGCCCTTGCTCTGGCTGATGCCCGTCGTGGCACCCGGACCGGTGGAGTAGCGGAACATGATGCGCCGGTCTTCGTCACGGGGCTTGCTTGCGGTCGCGACCAGGTTGAGGGTGTCGTCGCGCTTCGCATCCAGCCAGAGGGTGACGATGCCCGAAGGGTTGAGGAAGTTCCCGCTGGCGTCCTTGGGCACGGGCAGGCGCATGCCGATGAACAGCGATTGCGAGTGGCAGGGGTTCGTCTGGATGAAGGGAATTCCCGCCGCCTGGGGGCCCCCCACGTTGCACTCGTCCCAGGTGTAGGCGGCGTTGTCGGAGACGTACAGGAAGAGGTCTCCGTTGGGACCTCCGTTCATGTAGTCCTGCAGCGGGAACATCTTGCCGTCGGCGTACTCCAGGGCGGGAACCGCGCCGTCCACCGTGGGTTGGGTGCACGGAGCGGTGGGGCTGCACTGGACGAGGGCGTTCTGGGGGAGGAGCTTCGTGGAGAGGGGCGCCGCCAATGCCCCTGTGGGAATGAGGCTGGCGAGGGCCAACAAGAGTGGGACGCGTTGCATGAATCCTCCGGGTGCATGCCCCGGATTGCACCGCGCATGCCGTGTGGCTTCCCCCGGGAGGCCGCGAAGCAGGACGGCAAGGCTTGCCGTCCACGGGCAGGGCTGGCCGGCAGACCTTGCCAGCCCCGCTCCGTTTGCCGGTCAGTCGTTGGCCGCGCCCGCGAGGATCCACGAGCGCACGAGGATGAGCAGGTCCGGGTGCTGATTGAAGTAGGTCGGGTTGTTCCTGGGCATGCGGGTCCCGCACGCCGTGCCCTCCAGCTTCTGGATGAGCGCCGACCTGTCCGGGTCGCCGGGAGCGACGCGCTTGAAGGACCCGCAGGCGGAGGCCGTGACATTGACCAGGTTGCTGTAGCTGGTCGCCGCCGCGAGGTTGAGGCCGCCGCTGTCGTGGCAGCCCGTGCACGACGGGACGCTCTTCCACACGTTCTGGACATCCGCGGCGTACCGGGGCACCGAGACAGGGACGGTGAGTGTGCGGACCACGGGCGTGCTCGCTCCATCCGTGACGCTCACGGAGAGGGTGAACGCGGTCTGCGTGCCCACGACGGGCGAGTACCAATGCGCGCTCGCGCCGGTGCTGTCACCCACCCAGGTGCCCGGTGTGGCAGGCGTGGTCTGCGCCCACGTATAGGTCAGCGGGTCTCCGTCCGGGTCGCTCGCGGTGATGGTGAACGTGCCCGTCGCGCCGGCCACCAGCGTCGAGGGTCCGGTGATGGTGGCGGCCACGGTGGGCGGCTGGTTGCCTCTCCGGACGTCCACGTCCACCGAGCCCTGCTCGGAGCCACCCCTGCCGTCGCTCACGGTCACCTCCAGCGTGAAGCGTTGGCTGCTGTCCACCGGCGGCGCGGTCCACGAGGGGTTGGGCGCGGAGGCATCGTCGAAGGTGCCCGCCGGGGAGGCGGGGCTCTGCGTCCAGACGTAGGTGAGCGGGTCACCGTCCGCATCCGAGGCCTCCAGCGTCAGGGCCACGGGGACCCCGGAGCTCACCCTCGTGACCTGGACGGTCGGGCCGGTCAGGGTCGGCGCGGTGTTGGTGTTGTCGGGGGGCGGGGCGTCACCGCCACAGGCGAGACCCCCCAGCCCGATGAATAGCGAAGGCAGCAGGAATTGTGACAGATGGCGGCGCATGGGGGCTCCCTGGGAAAGAGTGCTGGGACCCTAGGGCACGCGGAACAATTCCTGTCACCGGCCCAAAGCGCCGCGTGTTCTTCCTCCAGGGGACGGATGGCGGCGGGAGTCGCCCCGGGAGATGGGCTAGCGTCTGGGGCCATGCAACTGCTCCGCACCTCCGCCCTCTTGTTGCTGATGGGATGTCTCGCGTCGGGTTGCAAGCGGGACTCCGACGCTCCCCCGCCTGGTCCCGCCCTGCCCATGGCTCCGAAGGTGGCCCCCGCGCCCTTCGTCCAGGCCGGGCTGGTGGCCCCCGTCACGGCCGCGGGACTGCCGGACACGGGCGAGGTGGACCTCGCGACACTGCGCGACTCCGTGGCGGATCCACAGGTGCTCTCCGAGGAGGAGCTGCGGAAGCTCTCGGGGGTCGACATCAGCGGCCTGGATCGTCGGGCCCCGGCCTTCGGCATCAATGCGCACCTGGACGCGGAGGAGGCCTTGGAGGCGGACGGGCGGGGCGCGGCGAACGTCGCACCCCGGGAGGTGCCCGCGGACA